>NZ_QKTA01000026.1:0-45085 GCF_003234395.1 Curtobacterium sp. MCLR17_051 | reverse complement strand
GCTGAGGCCGGGCTGGTTGGGGCCGGGCCGGGCCGGGTCGGGCCGGGTGCGGGGGCGGTCTGGTCGACGCGGAACGACACTGTCGATGTCGGGCGACGTCGACAGTGTCGTTCCACGTCAGCGGCGGGTGTCGTTCCGCGTCAGCAGGCGGTGCCGTTCCGGCTCAGCGGGGCGGTGTCCTTCCGGGTCAGCTGAGCGTGCTGGTCCGGCCCCGCGCCGCGAGCAGCGCCACGACGGCCACCACGGCGGCGGCGAGCATCACGATCGCCAGCGGCGCCGCGGTGTCCGAGCCGCCGATGCTGACGAGCGGGGACACGAGCGCCGCGAGCCCGAACTGCAGGGCACCGAGCACGGCCGAGGCGCTGCCGGCGGCCGAGGGCACGGCACCGAGGGCGAGTGCGGTGGCGTTGCCGAGCACCAGGCCGAGCGAGCCGACCGCGGTGAACAGCGGCACGGCGAGCCAGATGACCGGCGCCCCGGAGACGACGAGCAGTGCGAACGCCACGGTCGACGCGAGCACCAGCACGATGCCGAGCGACAGCACGCCCGTGACCGAACGGGTCGCGGTGAGCTTGGCGGACAGGATGCTGACGCCCATCAGTGCCAGGGCGTTCAGCCCGAAGGCCAGGCCGTAGCCGACCGTGCCGAAGCCGATCATGTCCTGGTACAGGAACGGTGACGCGGAGATGTAGGCCATCATCACGGCGAACGCGAAGCCGAACACCGCGGTGTAGCCGAGGAACGTGCGGGAGCGCAGGGCACGGAGCGCCGAGCCCGAGCCGCGGCGTTCCGCACGCAGGGCGTCGCGGTGTTCCTTCAGGTGGGTCTCGCGGATCACGGCGAGGACCGCGATGAGCATGACGACCGACAGACCGAGCACGATCGAGAGCAGGCCGCGCCAGCCGATCGGACCGGTGAGCAGGCCGCCGAGCAGCGGTGCGACGACCGGGGCGACCCCGCCGACGATCATCATGAGCGAGAACGCGCGGGCGGCGGACTTGCCGGTCGCCAGGTCGGAGATGACCGCACGGCTGATCACCATGCCGGCCGCACCGCCGAGGCCCTGCAGCAGGCGGGCGGCGATCAGCACGCCGATGTTCGGCGCGAGCACCGCGGCGATGCTGGCGAGCACGCACACCGCGGCACCGGCGATGAGCGGCGGCACGCGGCCGAACCGGTCGGACAGCGGACCGAACACGAGCTGGCCCGCGGTCACGCCCACCAGGAACGCGGTGAGGGTGAGCTGGACCGCGGTGGCGCTCGCCCCGAGCTCGGTGGTCATCTGCGGGAACGCCGGCAGGTACAGGTCGGTGGCGAAGGGGGCGACGGCACTGAGCAGGCCGAGCACCAGGAGCAGCGCGGTCGTGATGCCCTGCTGCTTGGTCGTGGGTGTCGCGATCGTCGCGCGGATGGTTCCGGTGTCCGTGGTCATTGTTATGAAAGCATAACTCATCGCCGGAAATCGGTACAGTACGGTCATGCACTCCGCCGTGTCCGACCACGTCCTCGCCGAGTTCGCGGACGTCCTGCTCCGGATCGCGCGTGACATCGACCCGCACGGCTCGGAGACCCTCGACATCGTGCCGCTGACCGGCACCGAGGCGCTGGTGATGCGCTGGATCAACCGCAACCCCGGCACCTCGCCCAGTGCCACCGCCGAGGCGACCGCCCTGCAGCGCAGCAACCTCAGCGTCGCGCTCCGGTCGCTCGTGGCGAAGGGCATGGTCGAGCGGCGCCAGGACCCGGCGGACGCCCGAACCGTGCAGCTGCACTCGACCGCCCTGGCCCAGGAGAGCGTCGACCGGCTCTACCGGCACTGGTCCGGCAAGCTCCGCACGGCCCTCGGTGGCGACGAGCGCGGTGCGGTCGAGGCGCTGGAGCTGCTGCAGCGGATCGACGACGGACTGCGCGCGGGCTAGGCGACAGCGTCCTCGGCAGCGGCAGCGTCCTCGGCATCGTCGGCCGCCTCGTCCTGGATCGGCAGCAGACGACGCGCGCCGTGCCCCTCGTCGCCCAGGGCATCACCGGGGTTCACGACCGAGCAGGCCCCGAGCGAGACGCACCCGCAGCCGATGCACTGCGTCATCTCCTGCTGCAGGCGCTCGAGCTCGAGCTGGCGGGCCCGCAGTCGTGCGCGCCACCGCTCGTTCAACCGGTTCCAGTCGCGCAGCGAGGGCATGCGGTCGGCGGGCAGGGCCTCGAACTGCTCGGCGACCTCGCTGAGCGGGATACCGAGGCGTTTGGCCACCTGGATGATCGCGATCCGTCGTTCGACGTGCCGCGGGTACATCCGCGTGCCACCGTCGGTGCGCTCCGGGTGGATCAGCCCCTTGCGCTCGTAGAAGTGCAGGGCCGAGGCGGCCACGCCCGTGCGGCGCACGATCTCGCCGATGGGCAGCAGGTCGGTGGGACGTGGCGGCTGGATCTCGACCATGGTCGAGATCTTACGGCGGCTCGGACTGGAGGCCCGTGGCGGGCCCGCCACGGGCCTCCAGTCCGTCCGTGGGTCGCGTCTACCGCTGCTGGAACGACTCCCAGAGCAGGAACCCGGTGAACAGCACGAACGGCGTGCAGGCGACCACGTTCAGCCAGCGGTGCTCGACGATCACCGCGGCGAACTCCCGCAGGAACGCACTCGGGACGTAGTACGCCGCCGTGCGCGCGCCGACGACCTGGGCCGGCAGATCGAGGCGACGGGCCAGGGTCGCGGCCCGCAGCACGTGGTAGTTGTTCGTGACCACGACCATCTGGCCGTCCCGGCCGGCGGCCGTCTGCACGTCCCGCGAGAACCGCAGGTTCTCGCGGGTGTTCCGCGACGCGGTCTCCGCCACGACGTCGTCCGCGTCGGCACCGTGCGCCACCAGGTACTCGGCCATCGCGGTGCCCTCGGGGCGGGGCTCGTCGTCTCCCTGTCCGCCGGACGGCACGAGGAGCGGTCGGCGTCCGGCGGCCCGTTCGGCCCGGTAGACGCCGAGCGCCCGGTCGAGCCGGCTCTGCAGCAGGGGTGGGACCTCGCCGTGCACGAGCCCGGAGCCGAGGACCACGATCGTGTCGGGGACGATGCCGTGCCGCGTCCGCCCGTAGACCACGGAGTACAGGGCGAACGCGACCAGCGACAGTGCGAAGTACCCGCAGACGAACACCATCAGCACGGCGACCGCGATCTTCGTGCCGTCCCAGAGCGTGAAGCCCTCGCCGCTGCCCGAGACGAGCAGGGCGATGGCGATCGCCGGCAGCACGAACACTGCCACCCCGGCGGCGAGCGACAGCAGGTTGCCGACGCTGCGCCCCTCGGTCCGGAGCATCTGCAGGCCGTTCGCGACCAGGGCGACCCCGAGCACCACCACGGCGAGCGGCACGAGCAGCAGCACCACGGCGACGAGCAGGCTGAACCCGGGGACCACCCTGGTCAGCACGGCCACGACCGTCGCGAGCCCGAACAGCACGGCCGCCGTCAGGAACACCCCGTTGCGGAGCATCCGCGGGTCCCGTCGCCGCCCCAGGACGTACAGCACCAGGAACAGCAGGGCGAAGACGGGAGCGGCGCCCAGCCCGAGCACCGTCAGCCGACCGCGCGACGGATCAGGTCGGCCACCCGTGCCTCGTCGGCCTCGGAGAACTCGGGGCTGATCGCCCACGACGTCGGCCAGAACGTGCCGTCGTCGAGCGCGGCCGAGTCCTGGAACCCGAGCGTCGCGTAGCGGGCCTTGAACTTCGCGGCGTCCTGGAAGAAGAACACCGCCTTGCCGTCCCGCGCGTAGGCGGGCATGCCGTACCAGAGCTTCGGCGCGAGCTCAGGCGCGACCTCGAGCGCGATGCGGTGGATGCGCTCCGCCAGACCGCGGTCCGGCTGGGGCATCTCGGCGATCTTCGCCTCGACCGCAGCGGCGTCGGCCGCCGCCTTCTCGGCCTTGGTGCCCTTCGTGCCGCGGGCGCGCTTGACCTCTGCGGCGTGCTCCTGCATCGCCGCGCGCTCCTCGTCGGTGAAGGTGGTCTCGGTCTTCGTCGTCCGTGCCATCGTCGTCTCCTCGTGGTCTCGTGCACCCATCATGGGTCCGGGAAGCGAAGCATGCGAGGCCAGGGCTCGAACGAGTGCCAGGCTCGTCCCATGACCTACATCGCCAGTGACGACCGCTACGACTCGATGACGTACCGCCGGACCGGCCGCTCGGGCCTCGACCTGCCGCTGCTCTCCCTGGGGTACTGGCACAACTTCGGGGACGACATGCCCTTCGAGAACCAGCGCGCCATCAGCCGCCGGGCGTTCGACCTCGGGATCACCCACCACGACCTCGCGAACAACTACGGCCCGCCGTACGGTGCCGCCGAGGTGAACTTCGGCCGCCTGATGCGCGAGGACTTCCGGCCCTACCGCGACGAGATGGTCGTCTCGACGAAGGCCGGCTGGGACATGTGGCCCGGGCCGTACGGGCAGGGCGGTGGCTCGCGCAAGTACGTGCTCGCCTCGCTCGACCAGTCGCTGCAGCGCACGGGCCTGGACTACGTCGACGTCTTCTACTCGCACCGTCTCGACGCCTCGACCCCGCTCGAGGAGACGATGGGCGCCCTGCACACCGCGGTCCAGCAGGGCAAGGCGCTGTACGTCGGGATCTCTTCGTACGACGCCGAGCGCAGCCGGCAGGCAGTCGAGATCCTCCGTGACCTCGGCACCCCGCTCCTGATCCACCAGCCCTCGTACTCGATGCTCAACCGCTGGATCGAGACCGAGGGGCTGCTCGACGCCGCCGGCGAGCTCGGCTTCGGCGTCATCGGCTTCACCGCGCTGGCGCAGGGGCTGCTGACCGGCAAGTACCTGAACGGCGTGCCCGAGGACTCCCGCGCGGCAGCGGGCAAGTCCCTCGACGCGTCGAGCATCACGCCCGAGGTCGTCGAACACCTCCGCGCCCTGAACGACGTCGCGGCCGCCCGCGGACAGTCCCTCGCGCAGCTCGCCCTCGCCTGGGCGCTCCGTGACGAGCGGGTGACCTCGCTCGTGATCGGCGCATCGCGTGTGTCGCAGCTCGAGGACAACGTCGCCGCGCTGTCCAACACCTCGTTCACCGACGAGGAGCTCCGCGTCATCGACGAGCACTCGGTCGGCATCACCGATGTCGACCTGTGGGCGGGAGCCCGCGCAGGCGAGGTCTCCTGACCCGAGCACCACGCCGCAGCAGTCGCTCGGCTGGTCGCATCTCGTTGCTCGTCGGGCCCCACCGGCTGGTCACGACCCGTCGCGGGTCGCCCGCCGAGCGGTCACGAACCGTCGGCTGGCGGCGCCGCAGGCGACGGTCTGCGACCGCGCCGCGCACGGCCGACGGGGTGTCGTGACCGCTGCGGGGCCCTGGGGGTGCGGTGCGGCGGACGGGAGGCGCGGGGCACGCCGCCACGCGCCTCCCGTCCGTCGTCCGGTCGCGTCGCGTCGCGTGGTCGGCCCGCGCCGGCTGGTCACGACCCGTCGCGGGTCGCCCGCCGAGCGGTCACGAACTGTCGGCTGGCGGCGCCGCAGGCGACGGTCTGCGACCGCACCACGGGCTGACCGCCGGGACGGCGCCAGGAGCGAACTCCTCCGAGGCGCGGCGGCCGGTTGGTACCATCGACAGCGTTCGACAACACGCAGTGTGTATCTACCGGCCGCCGGCATCCCGGCGGACAACGGCGGCACCCGATGGGTCCGCCGCCACCGAACCGGGCGGGCCGAGAAGGCACAACCCCGATGCTCCAGACCCGCTCAACCGACGCCCCGCCCGCTCCGGACCGCTCACTCGTCTCCCTCGCCGGCCGCTGGTACTTCCCCGTGGCGTTCATCGCCCGACTCCCGTTCGCGATGATGGTGGTCGGCGTCCTGACCCTCGTCGTCGCCGCCCGTGACTCCGTCGCCCTCGGCGGCATCAACTCCGCCGCCGTCGGCATCGGCTCCGCGATCTTCGGCCCGATGGTCGGCGCCGCGGCCGACCGCTACGGCCAGCGGGCGGTGCTCGTCCCCGTCGGCCTGGTGAACGCGGCGCTGCTCGGGTTCTTCCCGTTCGTCGCCAGCGGCACCGCGCCCGACCTCGCCGTCCTCGCGGTCGCGTTCTGCATCGGCGCCTCGGCCCCGCAGGTCGCCCCGATGTCCCGCACCCGGCTCGTCGCGATCATCCGGCAGCGGATGGCCCCGGCGCGGCGCGAGAAGACCCTCAGCGGCACGATGGCCTACGAGTCCGCCGCCGACGAGACCGTGTTCATCATCGGTCCGTTCCTGGTCGGCATCCTCGCCAGCGCGATCGCCCCGTGGGTGGCCGTCGCCGGCGCCTCGGTCCTGACGTTCGTGTTCGTGACGGCGTTCGCGCTGCACCCGACCGGCAAGCTCGTGGTCGGCCAGCACGCGGAGTCGACGCAGGCACCCGCCCGGCAGCTCCTGCGTCCGCGGCTCGTCGTCGTGGTGGTCGGCATCCTCGGCATCGGCCTGTTCTTCGGCTCGACGCTCACCTCGCTGACAGCCTTCATGGAGACCCACGGCGAGGCCTCGCAGGCCGGCCTGCTCTACGGCCTGATGGGCATCGGTTCCGCCGGGTTGGCGCTCGGGTCGGCGGCGTTCCCGCGGTCGTTCGGCCTCGGTTGGCGCTGGCTCGTGTTCGGCGTCGTGCTCCTCGGCGGTGCGATCGCGTTCGCCAGCGCCGACTCCGTCGTCGCCGCGGGCGTCGTCCTCGCGATCATGGGCATCGGGATCGGGCCGACCCTGGTCGCCCAGTACAGCCTCGGCTCAGACCGCTCACCGGTCGGCCGGTCCGCCACCACCATGACGATCCTCGGGTCCGCCGTCATCGTCGGCCAGTCCATCGCCTCCGCGATCACCGGGGACGTCGCCGAGCACCACGGCACCGCTGCAGCGATGCTGCTGCCGGCGGTCTCCGCCGCGATCGTCGTGGTCGCCGCGGTCGGCAACCTGCTGCTCCCGCGCCGGGTCGCGACCGCCTGACCGCGAACGTGACCACCTGACGGACCGGAGGCCCGTGGCGACGCCGCCACGGGCCTCCAGTCCGTCAGGTCGGTGCGTCAGGACTCCGTGTCGTCGACGAGCAGGTCCTCGTGCCGGTAGTCGTCGGCGCGCAGGCCGGCGCGGGCGATCATGTGCGTCGACACCGGCACCAGGAACAGCTGGAACACCATGATCGGCAGCACGACCCAGAACGCCGTCCACGTCCACACCGCGACCACGATGGCGGCCAGCGCGAGTGCGAGCCCGAGCACCTGCGGCTTCGCCATCGCGTGCAGACGGACGAGCGGGTCCGGGAACCGGACGATGCCGACCCCGGCGCCGAGCGACAGCAGCGACCCGACGAGCAGCAGCCCGACGGCGATCCACGCCCGGATGCCGGCGTCGTCGACGAACGACTCGATGATCTCGATCACGACTGGTCCTCCTCGGCGCGCTCGGGGGTGGTGACGGTCAGCCCCTCGTCGGACGGGTCAGCCGAGGGCGTGACGGCCCGGGCGACGGCGACCGTGGCGAACACACTCGTCGCCGAGATCACCACGAGCACGGGGATGCCGGTCAGGTCCTGGCGGATGACCATCGCGGCGGCGATCACCACGAGCACGGTGGTCAGCACCATGTCGGAGCCGATCATGCGGTCGAGGATGGTCGGGCCGCGCACGATGCGGAACACCGCGAGGGCGAACGTCGCCCCGAGGAGCGCGAGCACGAGCGCGACGGCGATGCCCATCACGACGACGGCGGGGCTCATCGGGTCACCTCCGGCAGGGGCTCGGACAGCTCGGAGACGTCCTGCTTGGACCCCAGTGCGCGGATGACCATGGCCTCGATCCGGAGTGCGACGCGGCGTTCGTCCTCGACCTGCTCGAGGCGCTCGGTGTCGAGCACGTGGAGCAGCAGGCGACGGCGCCGCAGGTCCACGTCGGCGACGTACGAGCCGGGCACGAGCGAGATCGCGAGGGTGGCCAGGGTGAAGGTCATCTCGGAGGTCGAGTGCAGCTGCACGAGCGTGATCGAGCTCCGCCGCACACCGCGAGGACGGAACGCGACCCAGGCGACCCGGAAGGACGCCACGACGACGAGCCCGGACCAGACCGCCAGGAACCGCAGCACGTGCACGATCGAGAACCGTGCGGACAGGGGGACCGGCGGGAGCGGCAGCGCCTGGGTGACGATGAGCGCCACGACGATGCCGCACAGCAGCGTCAGCGGGGTCCACGACCCCCAGAGCAGCGCCCAGAGCACGGTGAGCCCCGCGACCAGGGGCACGTCGTAGCGCCACGCCAGCGCGATCCGCCTGGCGTTCGAGATGCGGCGGACGTCGGTCATCGCTCACCTCCGAGCACGGCCTGCACGTAGCGGTCGGGCGACTCCAGCGACTCCGCTGCGCGGGTCGCGTAACCGTAGAGCGGGCCGGCGACGACGGTCAGGGCGACGGACCCGAGCACCGCGACGGTCGTCACGCCGACGAGCATGCGCGGCAGGCGCACCTTCTCGGGAGCCTCGCCGACCGCCTCGGTCGCGCCGGTGGTCGGACTGGAGGCACGGGCCGCGTGCGGTGCGTCGGTGACCGTCACCGAGCCTCCCGGGTGGTACGCCTCGCCCGTCTCCTCGGAGACGGTGAGCGGCGCCGGTTCCGGCGACCGGAGGTGGGCGTGCGGTTCGGCACTCGTCGCGTGCGGGGCGGCGGCCTCGGCCGCCGGCTTCGGCCGCCAGAAGGCGGCGTCCCAGACCCGCATGAGCGCGTACAGGGTGAGCAGCGAGGTGACGACGCCGGCGCCGATGGTGACGTACGCCATCGGGGAGCCGTCCTCGGCGGCGGCGCGGAACAGGCCGAGCTTGCCGATGAAGCCGGAGAACGGCGGGATCCCGCCCAGGTTGAACGCGGGGATCAGGTACAGGGCGGCCAGCAGCGGTGCGGCCTTCAGCAGTCCGCCGAGCGACCGGGTCGAGGTCGTCCCGCCGACACGTTCCATCAGACCGGACACCAGGAACAGCGTGGTCTGCACGACGATGTGGTGCACCGTGTAGAACACCGCTGCCGCCGTCCCCGCGACGGTGCCGAGTCCGACGCCCATCACCATGAAGCCGATGTGGCTGATCAGCGTGAAGGACAGCAGCCGTTTCACGTCGGTCTGCGACACCGCGCCGAGCACCCCGACCACCATCGTCAGTGCGGCGACGACGAGCAGCACCTCGTTGAGTTGTGGTCGCGGGAAGATCACCGTCTCGAGCCGGATGATCGCGTAGATGCCGACCTTCGTCAGCAGGCCCGCGAAGACCGCGGTGACCGGCGCCGGGGCCGTCGGGTACGAGTCCGGCAGCCAGAACGCCAGTGGGAACACGGCCGCCTTGAGGCCGAACCCGATCAGCAGCATCGTGTGCAGGAGCAGCTGGACGTGTTCCGGCAGGTCGGCGACGCGCTCGCTGATCTGGGCGATGTTCACCGTGCCGGTGGCGCCGTAGACCAGCCCGATGGCGGCGAGGAAGATCGCCGACGCGATCAGGCTCGTGACGATGTACGTCGTGCCGGCCCGGACGCGCTGTTCGCTGCCGCCCAGCGTGATGAGCACGTAGCTCGCCACCAGCAGCATCTCGAACGCGACGTACAGGTTGAACAGGTCACCGGCGATGAACGAGTCGAGCACACCGGCGGCGAGCACCAGGTACGTCGGGTAGAAGATCGTGACCGGGGCGTCCTCGTCGTCGGCGGCCAGGCCCTGCCCGATCGAGAACAGCAGGACGAGCAGCAGGACGCTCGCACTGACGGTGAGCAGCAGTGCGCTGAGCCGGTCGACGACGAGCGAGATGCCGTAGGGGGCGTCCCAGCCGCCGACCTGCACCACGATCGTGCCGTGCCGGTCGACCAGGACCATGAGCGTGGCGGCGACGGCCAGGGCCACGACGAGCACCACGACGGTGATCGCACGCTGGAGCTTCTGGTGCCGGAGGAGTCCGAGCGCGACCGCGGCACCGAGCAGCGGGACGAGGACGAGGAGCGGGACGAGCCAGGTCATCGGGTCGCCTCCTGTTCTGCGTCGGTGGTGGTCTCCGGGTCCTCGTCGGCCGCCTCGTCGCGGTCGCGGCCGATCGCGGCGTCGGCTTCGTCGACCTCGACCTCGTCGGCGCGGGACAGCTGCCACGACCGGTGGATCAGGGCCAGCAGGAACGCACTGACGGCGAAGGTGATCACGATCGCGGTCAGGGCGAACGCCTGGGGGAGCGGGTCGGTGATGCCCTCGGCGCTCTTGCCGATCGGCGGGTCGCCCGCGGCGCCGGACATCACCAGCAACAGCAGGTTGAGCGAGTTGCCGAGCAGCAGGAAGCCGAGGAGCATCCGGGTCAGGGAGCGTTCGAGCAGCAGGTAGACGCCGCACGAGAACAGCACCGCCATGGCGATCACGAGGACGAGGGTGACGGTCACGTGGCGCTCCCTTCCGGGGTGGGGGCATCGAGGGCGTCGCTGACGGACCCCTCGGTGGTGTCGCGGGTCGGGGTCGAGGCGTCCTCGAGGCGCTGCCGGTCGACCTCGGCACCGAGGCTGCGGAGGACGTCGAGCACCAGGCCGACGACGACCAGGTAGACGCCGATGTCGAAGAACGTGGCGGTGACGAACTCGACGTGCCCGAGGATCGGGACGGTGGCCTCGAAGAACTCGGAGTACAGGGCTTCACGGCCGAAGAACAGCGGCACGATCGCGGTGATCGCTGCCGTCGCGACACCGAGCCCGAGCAGTCGACCGGCACGCACCGGGGCCGCTGCGCCGAGTTCGGCCGGGCCGCCGGCCAGGTAGCGGGCCGCGAGCGCGATGCCGGCGACCAGGCCACCAGCGAACCCGCCACCGGCCGAGTTGTGCCCGGCGAACAGCAGGTACACCGACAGCACGATCAGGCCGTGGAACAGCAGGCGGACGACCACGTCGAGCAGTGCCGAACGGCCGGTCGGGATCGCGGCGCTCGTCGGCAGCCAGGCGCGGGGCTCGCCGTCGGTGCGCTCGCCGTTCGCGGTCAGGGTCTCCGGCAGGTCCCGCAGCCTGGGCAGGGTGTCCTCGCGCGAGTTCACGAAGATCAGGCTCGCGACGCCGGTGGCCGCGGCGACCACGACCGTGAGCTCACCGAGGGTGTCCCAGCCGCGCAGGTCGACGAGGGCGACGTTCACCACGTTCAGACCGTGCCCGAACGAGCTCGTCAGCGCGGGCAGGTCGGGCCAGAGGGGGCGTGCCGTCCGGGCCGAGGCAGCGACGACGACGACGATCGCCAGCGTCAGCCCCGCCAGCCCGGCGAAGAGCGCCCGCACGACCCGGAACCGCGACGGGTTGGTCGTGGCGATGCGCGGGGGCAGCCGTCGGAGCACCAGGACGAAGGCGATCAGGGTGACCGTCTCGACCACGAGCTGCGTCAGGGCGAGGTCGACGGCGCCGTGCAGGACGAACAGCACCGAGAGGCCGTAGCCGGTGACGCCGACCAGGACCGCGGCGGCGAACCGGGTCTTCGCCGTGAGCACCGCGATGCCCGCGATCGACATCACGATCATCACCGGGATCTGGCCCCACGAGTCGGCGAACCGGACGTGGAACTCCCACGGCCCGCCGAGCACCAGGTTGGCGAGCGCCCCGGCGACGAAGACCGACAGGATCACGGTCAGGTAGTAGGGGAGCGAGCCGCGCTGCAGGCTCGCGGTGAGTCCGGTCGCCCCGCGGTCGAGCAGTCGCATGCCGTGCCGGTACGTGCCCGCAGCGCTCGGGAACCCCGCGAGCCGGTGCTGGAGCGCTTCGACCGGACGACGCAGGGCGAACAGTGCGAGGCCGCCGACCAGGGTGATCGCGGACAGGCCGAGCGCGGGTTCGAGGCCGTGCCAGAGCGCGAGGTGCGGGACGTCCTCGCTACCGAGTGCGGCGGTCGTGGCAGCGGGCTCGATGCCGTGCGCGACCACCGGGGTGAGCAGGCCGAGTGCAAGGCCGGCCAGCGCGAGCACCGAGGGCACGACGGCGAGGCCGTGCAGGGCGTGCGGCTCGGTGGTCGCGATGCCGGGCTTGCGGGCGAAGGCGCCCCACAGGAACCGCAGCGAGTAGGCCACGGTGAGCACCGATCCGACGGTCACACCGATCAGGGCGAACCAGGCCCAGCCGGCGTCGGGGCCGTGCAGGGACTCGGTGAACCCGGTCAGCACGGCTTCCTTCGCGACGAACCCGATCGTCGGCGGGATCCCGGCCATCGACAGCAGCGCGAGCACCGCGACGACCGCCAGCCACGGGCGGGCGCGGCCGAGCCCGCTGAGTCGACCGAGGTCACGCGTGCCGGTGAGGTGGTCGATCGCGCCGACGACCAGGAAGAGCGTCGACTTGAAGGCGGCGTGGGCCACGAGGAGCGCGACCCCGCCGAGGGCGACCGCGGGGGCACCCCAGCCGGCGGCGAGCACGAGGAACCCGAGCTGGGCCACGGTGCCGTAGGCGAGCAGGAGCTTGAGGTCGGTCTGCCGCAGGGCGCGGTACCCGCCGACGAGCATCCCGGCGACGCCGAGCAGCGTGATCGTCTCGCGCCAGCCGTCGAGCAGCGCGAACGCGGGGGCGAGCCGGGCCACCAGGTAGATGCCGGCCTTCACCATCGCCGCGGCGTGCAGGTACGCGCTGACCGGTGTGGGTGCGGCCATCGCGGCGGGGAGCCAGAAGTGGAACGGCACGATCGCCGACTTCGTGAGCGCCCCGAGCAGCACGAGGACCACCGACACCGAGACGACCGTGCCGCTCGGGGGATCGGCGACGATCGCGGACAGCGAGGTCGTGCCCGCCGTGACCGAGAGCATCACGAGGCCCGCGAGCATCGCCAGGCCACCGGCGGTGGTCACCACGAGCGCCTGCATGGCGGCGGCGCGACTGGCACGCTTCGCGGCGTCGTGCCCGATGAGCAGGTAGGAGAAGACCGTCGTGGCCTCCCACAGGACGAACAGCACGATGACGTCGTCGGCGATCACGAGCCCGTACATCGAGCCGGCGAAGGCGGTCAGGACCCCGGCGAACCGACCGAGCCCGGGTTCGTCCCGCTCGAAGTAGGAGGCGCAGTAGACCAGCACCAACGCGCCGACGATCGACACCACGAGGGCGAGCACCCACGACAGGGCGTCCATCCGCAGCGTGACGTCGAGGTCGAGCTGGGGGACCCACTGGTGCCGTTCGACGACGCTGCCGTGCAGGGCGGCGTCGGTCTGGGCGATCGTCAGCACCGCCGCCGCGGCGGGGGCGAGGGCCGCCACGTAGAAGACGCGGCGGCCGAGGACGGGGGTCAGGGCGGGGACGATCAGGGCGACGATCGCGAACGCGACGAGGACGAGGACCATCGGGCACCTCCTCGGGGTCGGGCTGCAGTCCGGCTCACTGGGCTTTCACAGCCTACGGAGGAGGCCATGTGGAGAACCTGTGCGGCCGGACAGCAGTCCGCTCAGGTCCGGCCGTGCGCGCGAGCGGGGATCTGGGTTGCGAACTTGCCGCCGGAGACGTCGAGCAGGGTCCCGGTGATGTACCCGGAAGCATCGCTCGCCACGAAGACGAGCAGGTCGGCGACGTCGTCCGCGGTCTCCCACCGGCGGAGCGACAGCGTGTCGAGCAGGCGGTCCTGCGCCTCGGCCGGCATCGTCGCGAAGCCGTTCATCGCCGTCGGCACCATGCCCGGTGCGTAGGCGTTCACGGTGATCCCCCACGGGCCGAGCTCCGACGCCAGGACCCGGGTGAACGAGACGACGGCGGCCTTCGACGCCGCGTAGGCAGCGCTCCCGACGCTGGGCACGATCGCCGCGAACGATGCGGCGTTGATGATCCGCCCGCGCCCGGCGGCCTGCATCACCGGAGCCACGGCCTGGCTCATCAGGAACGTGCCGCCGAGGTTGACGTCAATGCAGCGGCGCCAGGCGTCCCACTCGAGTTCGGCGACCGTGCCCGTGACGTTGATGCCGGCGTTGTTCACCAGTACGTCGATCGTGCCGTGCCGCCGGACGACCTCGTCCACGGCGTCGCGAACCGACTGCGGGTCGGCGACGTTGCACACGACGTGGTCGAGCGGGAAGTCCGGCTCGAAGGCCAGGTCGAGCGCGACGACGCGACACCCCTCGCTGACGAAGCGGTCGGCGAGCGTGCGGCCGATCCCGCGCGCTGCGCCGGTCACGATCACCACGCGGTCGGTCAGGTCGAGGTGCATCGTTGCTCCCGTCGTCGGTGCCTTGAATAGGCATACTATTCGAGCATGACGGATCAGCGTGTGCTCTGGGTCACGGGTGGGGGCAGCGGCATGGGGGCCGCGAGCGCCGAGGCAGCGGCGCGGGACGGTTGGACCGTGGTCCTCAGCGGGCGCCGTGCCGAGCGGCTCGAGCAGGTCGCGCGCACCGTCCGCGGCGCCGGGGGAACCGCGGACGTCCTGCCCCTCGACGCGAACGACACCGACGCCGTCGCAGCCGCGCGGGACACCGTGCTCGAGCGGCACGGGCGGCTCGACGGGCTCGTGCTGGCGGCCGGGCTCAACGCCCCGAGGCGCCGGTGGGACGACCAGTCGCTGACCGACTTCCGCGCGATCGTGGACACGAACCTCACCGCCGTCGTCTCGCTGGTGGACGCCGCGCTGCCGGCACTCCGCGCGGCCGGCGGCGTGGTCGTCGTCGTGTCGTCGTACGCCGGGTGGTCCTTCCAGCCGGGGGCGGGTGTCGCGTACTCGGCGAGCAAGTCGGCGCTCGCGGCGGTCGTCCGGACGCTCAACCAGCAGGAGGCCGAGCACGGCGTGCGTGCCACCCACCTGTGCCCGGGTGACGTCGCGACGGACTTCCTCGACCAGCGGCCGGAGGTCCCCGACGCGGCCGCGCGGCAGCGCATGCTCCAACCGGAGGACATCGGGCGGACGGTCGCCTTCGTGCTCGGGTCGCCGGCACACGTGCGCATCGACGAGCTCGTGCTGTCGCCGGTCTCGCAGCGGTGACGAGCACCTTCGAACGGGTCCTCGACCAGGTCGGTGCCGCCGTCGTCTCCGGCGCGGTCGCCGTGGGCAGCCGCCGGAGCGTCGACGACCTGGTGACCTGGACGGGCGCCAGTCGCAGCATCGTCCGCGAGGCCGTCCGCGTCCTCGTCGCGCTCGGCCTGCTCAGCGCGCGGCGCCGGGTCGGCGTGACCGTCCTCGACGTGCGGGAGTGGGACGTCCTGGACCCGCGCGTGGTACGGTGGCGTCTGCGGGGCCCCGACGGTGACCGCGTGGCGGTCGAGCTCCGCGAGCTACGGGCGGCGGTCGAACCCGCCGCCGCTGCCGCAGCGGCCCGGCGAGCGGCGCTCGACGCGTGCGCGGACCGACGGGAGGCCCTCCGCACCACCGCGGACGAGCTCGCCGCCGCCGCGACCCGCGACGACCGCCTCGACTTCGTGGCCGCGGACGTTCGGTTCCACGCGCTCGTGCTCGACCTGTCCGGCAACGCCCTGTACCGACGCCTGCACCAGGTCGTCGGCCAGGTACTGCGCGAACGCGGGAGCATCCGCCCGGACCGGCACGACGTCGGCCTCCACCTGGCACTCGCCGACGCCGTCCTCGACGGCCGCCCGGACGACGCGGCCTCGACCATGCGGGCGATCGTCGACCGCACGTGAGCGGAGCGCGCCGGACCTGCGAGGATGGACCCCGGCGCGCCCCTCCGGTGCCCGTGGAGGGTGAGTCGTGGACGCAGCACAGGACCTGGTCGTCCAGCTCGTCGGCACCCCGTGGGCGTTCTTCGTGGTCGGCCTCGTGCTCGCCGTGGGCAGCGTCGCCGTCTTCCTGCCCAGCCAGGCACTCGTCGTCGCGATCGGCACGCTCCTGGTGGGCGGTGACGGTGGTCTCCTGCCGGTCCTCTTCCTCGTCGTCGCGGCGTCGATCGGGATGGTCCTCGGCGACCTCGGGCTCTACCACCTGGCGCGGTCGGTCGACCTCGGCTCGAAGTCGTGGTTCGCGCGTCCGAAGGTCCGCGCGGCCCGGGACGCCATCGACGGCCGCTACCGTGCCGCTCCCGGGCGCATCGCGGTGCTCGGACGCTTCATCCCGATGGGCCGGTTGACGACGAACCTGGTCGGCGCGGACAGCGGGCTCGACCTCCGGCGGTTCCTGCTCAGCTGTGTGCTCGCCGACGTCGTGTGGGCCGCGTACTGCGTCGGCATCGCCTCGGTCACCGGGCGCTGGAGCCGCGAGCAGCCCTTCCTCGTCACGACCCTCGCGGTCGTGGCGTCGATCCTGCTCGGCCTCGCGATCTCCGCGATCGAGAAGGCGGTGCGACGCCGGAGCGAGGCTGCGGCCGCGGCCTGACGAACGTAGGCTGAGCACCCCGTTCGAAGGAGAACCCGTGCTGCTCGACGACCTCGTACCGGACCCCGACGCGCTCGAGCGCATCGCCACCGGCAGCACCTGGGCCGAGGGGCCCTGCTGGATCCCGTCGACGCGCACGCTGCGGTGGTCCGACATCCCCGGCGACCGGATCCTGCAGTGGCACGCGGACTCGGGGGACACCTCGGTGTACGCGGACGGTGTCGAGTTCACCAACGGCCGCACGCTCGACCGGGACGGCAGCGTCGTGCAGTGCTCGCACGGGCTGCGTCGGGTCGAGCGGGACCGCGACGGCGTCGTCACGCCGATCGTCGACGTGTGGGACGGGGGCCGGTTCAACTCCCCGAACGACGTGGTGGTCGCGCGGGACGGCGGCGTCTGGTTCACCGACCCCGCCTACGGCATCACCCAGCCGCGCGAGGGACACCCGGGCGTGCGTGAGTACGGCGACCACTGGGTGTTCCGGTGCGGCCCGGCGGGCGAGGACCTGCGACCAGTGGCGACCGACCTGGACGAGCCGAACGGCCTGGCCTTCGACCCGGACGAGCGGGTGCTGTACATCGCGAGTTCGTCGGGCGACGAGCCGGTCATCCGCGCCTACGACCGACGTGGCGACCTGCTGAAGAACGGTCGGGTGTTCGCGCGGCTCGAACCCGGAGAGGGTGCGCCGGACGGCATCCGGGTGGACGTGCGCGGAAACGTCTGGTCGTCCTCGCACCGCGGCGTCGTCGTGTTCGACCCGACGGGTGCCCGGATCGGTGCGGTCGCCGTGCCGGAGGTCACGTCGAACCTGTGCTTCGGCGGCGACGACGGCACCACGCTCTTCCTGACCGCGACCACGTCGGTGTACCGGATCGCCACGACGACGCGGGACGCTGCCGTATCCTGACTCGGCCATGCAGTGCGACTACTTCGACCGCGGGGTGTGCCGGTCGTGCACGCTCATGGGCCAGCCCTACGCCGACCAGGTCCTCGACAAGGAACTCCGCACGCGCGAGCTCCTGCACGCCGCGGTCGAGGCCGCCGGAGGCCCCGGAGCGGTCTCCTGGTCGCCCGCGATCACGAGCCCGGAGTCGGGGTACCGGAACAAGGCGAAGATGGTCGTGGGCGGGACCGTCCAGCACCCCACCGTCGGTATCCTCGACCACCGGCAGCGCGGGGTGGACCTGCGGCACTGCGGGATCTGCACGCCCGGCATCCGGCACGCGTTGCCCGTGCTGGCCGAGTTCGTCTCGACCGCCGGGCTGATCCCGTACGACGTCGCCGCGCGCCGGGGTGAGCTCAAGTACGTCCTGGTCACCGAGTCGCCCGACGGCGAGCTGATGATCCGGTTCGTGCTGCGTTCCGAGGGGCAGCTCCCGCGGCTCCGCCAGCACCTCGACGCCCTGCGTGCCGCACTGCCGGACGCGGTCGTGGTGACCGCCAACCTGCTGCCCGAGCACAAGGCCGTCACCGAGGGCGACCGCGAGATCGTGCTGACCGAGCAGGAGACCCTGCCGATGCGGCTCGGCGGGATCACGATGCACCTGCGGCCGCAGAGCTTCTTCCAGACGAACACCGGCGTCGCGACCGAGCTGTACGCGCAGGCGACGGCCTGGATCGACGAGCTCGACCCGGCATCGATGTGGGACCTGTACTGCGGCGTCGGCGGGTTCGCGCTGCACGCTGCCCGTCCCGGCCGCGTGGTGACCGGCATCGAGACGAGCGCCGAGGCGATCCGCTCCGCGAAGCAGTCCGCTCGTGAGGCCGGCCTCGAAGGCCTCCGGTTCGCCGCCGACGACGCGACCGAGCACGCCCTCCGGGCTCGTCCGGACGCGGTGCCCGAGCTCGTCGTCGTGAACCCTCCGCGTCGCGGGATCGGGGAGCGGTTGTCGACCTGGCTCGAGGAGTCGGACGTCCAGCACGTCGTCTACTCGAGCTGCAACCCGGTGACCCTGGCGAAGGACCTGGCACGCATGCCGTCGTTCCGGCTGCACCGGGCCAGGGTGCTCGACATGTTCCCGCAGACCGGTCACCTCGAGGCCGTGACCCTGCTCACGCGGGCCTGATCCCGACCGCCGATCGGCATTGCCAGGGAATTGCCAAGGACACGTACCCGGGTACGCCTCGATCACCATGGCCATGGGCATCGAGCCGTTCAGGTTCTGGGGTGGGGTACATAGCATGCACGGGTAGAACCGTTTGTCTCGGTTTGATAACGGTCAAGAGTTTCCTATGGTTGCCGACCGAGGTGCCGCCGGCCCGATGACCACTGCCCCCGGTGGCGCACCCCCACAACTGACCGCGATCGGTCGGGGTGGGCAGTGGATCCCGCAACAGATGCGGCTCGTGACCCCGGTGGAGCAATCACATGAAGAAGCTTTCCCGTACCCGCACCATCGTCGGTGGCCTGGCGTTCGCCGGCATCGCCGCGACCGGTGTCGGCCTCGCGGCAGCCCCCGCGAACGCAGCGTCCGGTTCGACCTGGGACCAGCTCGCGCAGTGCGAGTCCGGCGGCAACTGGGCCATCAACACCGGCAACGGCTACTACGGCGGCCTGCAGTTCAACCTCGGTACCTGGCAGGCGAACGGTGGCGCGGGCAACCCCGCCTCCGCCAGCCGCGAGGCCCAGATCGCCGTCGCCGAGCGTGTCCTCGCCTCGCAGGGCTGGGGTGCCTGGCCTGCCTGCTCCGCCCAGCTCGGGCTGAGCGGCACCAGCGGTGCAGCGCCCGCCGCGGCGGCTCCGGCCCCCGCGCCGGCTCCGGCGCCCGCACAGCAGGCTGCCCCGCAGCCCGCTGCTCCGGCACCGGCTCCTGCCGAGCAGGCTGCCCCGCAGCCGGCCGCGCCGAGCACGACCGAGTCGACGCCCGCCCCGGCAGCGACGACGCCGAGCAAGCCGGCCCCGGTCAAGACGAGCGGCAAGACGTACACGATCGCCCCGGGTGACACGCTCGACACGATCGCGACGAAGCTCGGGATCGACGGCGGCTGGAAGCAGCTCTGGGCCGCGAACACGTCGACCATCGACGACGCGAACCTGATCTACGCCGGCCAGGAGCTCCAGCTCCCCGCCTGATCTCTCCGCAGACCGAACACGACGACGCCCCACGACCTCGAGTCGTGGGGCGTCGTCGTGCGTGCGGTGCCGGGCTACTGCGGGTTGTCGCTGAGCCAGCCGGCGACGTCGTCGGACCGGAGCGCCTGGGACAGCGAGGCGACCTCGAGTCCGTTCAACGTGACGACCGACTGCCCGTCCGGCGAGGTGCCGGAGCCTGCCGTCGGGACGGTGAAGGTCGCTAGGTCGTCGGCCCGTGCGGCCCGGAGCGACCAGCCCAGCTCGACGAGCCGTGAGGACGACAGCCCCGCGTCGACCGCAAGGTGGTCGCTCGTCGCGGCGACGAAGTCCTGGATGCGCCCCGGGTTGGTGACGGTGCCGCGGGACAGCAGTCCGTCCACGACGCCGCGCATGAACGCCTGCTGGTTGCGGACCCGCGTGTGGTCGGCGTCGGCGAAGGCGTAGCGCTCCCGGACGAAGGCGAGCGCGGCGGCGCCGTCGAGCCGGTTCGCCCCCGCCGTGAAGTCGTGGCCTCGTGCCGAGAACGCCCGGGGGGAGTCGACCGTGACCCCGCCGAGGGCATCGGTCATGTCCGCGAACCCGGCGAAGTCGATCTCGGCGACGTGGTCGACCCGGACGTCCAGGAGCTGCTCGACGGTCTGCACGGTCAGGGGTACTCCGCCCCAGGAGTAGGCGGCGTTGATCTTCGCACGGCCGTGTCCGGGCACCTCGACCCACGAGTCCCGCATGATCGACATGAGGTAGACGTGCTGCCGGTCGGCGGGGACGTGCACGAGCATCAGGGTGTCGGAGCGCCCGCCGAGCTCGGGCCGCGCACCTTCGGGTCCGCCCTGCGCTCGGGCGTCGGACCCGATGAGCAGGATGTTCTCACCGCCGGAGGCGCTCGGCCGAGCGCCGTTCGGGAACGGGTCGGCGATGGTGTCGCGACCGGCGTCGAAGCTGCGCGCGAGCCCGCCGACGAACACACTCGCCACGACGGCGACGACCAGGGCGACACCGACGAGCGAGCCGAGCGTCGCGATCAGGGCGACCAGGAACGGTCGCCGTCGCCGGGTGCTGCGACGGGGTGCGCGGCGGGTGTGGGTTGCGGCCGCCCGGGCGGCTCGGCGTTCGGACATGCGGGGCTCCTGTGGTCAGGTCGGCACGCACCGACCACAGGATCTTATCGCATGTGGTATTTCATGAACAGTGTGTCACTCGGACTGCGGTTTGGCGAGCAGTTCGCCCAGTGCCGTCCGGAGTG
This sequence comes from Curtobacterium sp. MCLR17_051, assembly GCF_003234395.1. Classification (NCBI taxonomy): domain Bacteria; kingdom Bacillati; phylum Actinomycetota; class Actinomycetes; order Micrococcales; family Microbacteriaceae; genus Curtobacterium; species Curtobacterium sp. MCLR17_051. The sequence continues at coordinate 24,497 of NZ_QKTA01000026.1, read as the reverse complement.
CCGGGTCCTCCGGCAGGACCTCGCGCTCGATGTGCCGTGCGGTCTCCCAGGCGGACCGGCCAGCGGACGTCACGCTCACCACGCGGCGCCGGCGATCGGCGGGATGCGGGGTGCGCTCGACCAGGCCGTCCCGCTCCATCCGCTCGAGCGTGCGGGACATCGTCTGCGGCTGGACCCGGGCCGTGCGGGCGATGGTGTCCGCGCCGGTCGGACCGGTCCGGATGAGGATGTCGATCGCGACGACCGCGGCGTGCGAGAGCCCGATGGCGCGGAGCCGTTCGTCCCAGTCCCGTTCGACGGACCGTGCAGCCGCGGACAGCAGGCGCCCGAGGGGCCACTGCTCGCTCGTGTCCTGCATGCCGTGATTCTATGGTCGTCAGGAGCGCTCGACCGTCAAGTAATCAGCATGCTGACGATCGGTGTACGCTCACCGACGTGTCCCGCTTCCTCCGCATCGTCCTCCCCGCGCTCGTCATCGTGGTCTGGCTCGGCATCGCCTCGGTCGGCGGTCCCTTCTTCGGCAAGATCTCCGAGGTCTCGACCAACGACCAGACCTCGTTCCTGCCCGCCTCGGCCGACGCCACGAAGGTGCAGGAGCGGTCCTCCGAGTTCCGTGACGAGTCCGGAGCGCCCGCGATCATCGTCCTCGAGCGCGACGGCGGACTGACGTCGACCGACCTCGCCGACGCGAAGACACTCGCCACGACGCTGTCCGACCGCGCCGACGTCGATGCCGTCAGCCCCGTGATCCCGAGCGAGGACGGCGACGCGGTCGAGATCGTCGCCACACTCACGCAGGACGCCGAGACCGGAGATGCGGTCGAGGCCATCCGGGCCGACGTCGACGACGCACTGCCGTCCGGTGTGAGCGGCTACGTCACCGGCCCCGCCGGGTTCACCGCGGACCTGACCGAGGCCTTCGCCGGCATCGACGGGCTGCTGCTCGGGGTGGCGCTCGCCGCGGTGTTCGTGATCCTGATCATCGTCTACCGATCACCCCTGCTGCCCGTCCTCGTGCTCGGGACCGCCACGTTCGCCCTGTGCGCCTCGATCCTCGTGGTCTGGTGGCTCGCCAAGGCCGACATCGTGACGGTCAACGGGCAGGTCCAGGGCATCCTGTCGATCCTGGTGATCGGCGCGGCGACGGACTACGCGCTCCTGTACACCTCGCGCTTCCGGGAGGCGCTGCGCGACCACCGCACCGGCTGGGACGCGACGAAGGCCGCCCTGCGGGGGAGCCTCGAGCCGATCCTGGCGTCGGGCGGCACGGTGATCGTCGGGGTGCTCTGCCTGCTGCTCTCCGACCTCAACTCGAACAAGGCGCTCGGCCCCGTCGCGGCCATCGGCATCGCGTTCAGCCTGCTCGCCGCCCTGACGCTCCTGCCCGCGCTGCTGCTCGCGTTCCGCCGCGCGGCGTTCTGGCCGCTGCGTCCCGCGTTCGGCAGCGCCCACCCCGTGCTCACCGGTCCGGACGCCCGCGGCATCTGGGCGCGCGTCGGCCGGCTCGTCGCCCGGCGGTCGCGGGTGGTGTGGATCGTCTGCACGGTCGGCCTGCTCGCGATGGGTGCCGGCCTGTTCGGACTCAAGGCGGACGGGGTGCCGCAGAGCGACCTGATCATCGGGTCGTCGCAGGCCCGTGATGGCCAGGACGTGCTGGCCGACCACTTCCCGGGCGGCTCGGGGAGCCCCGCGCAGGTCATCGGAGCGGAGCGCGACCTCGACCAGCTCGTCGACGCGATCACCGCGGTGGACGGGGTCGACGGTGTGGTCGCCGCGGCGAAGGACAGCCCCGCCGGGACCGTCCCGGTGACCGGGGGCGCCGCCGGCAGCAGCACGCCGACCGTCTCCCGCGGTGACGTCCTGCTCGAGGCGACGCTGTCCGATGCCGCCGACTCGGACGCCGCCGAGCAGACCGTCCGCGACCTCCGCACCGCCGTCGAACGGGTCGACCCGGGAGCGATCGTCGGTGGCGTCACCGCGACGGCGGTCGACACGAACGACACCGGCATCCGTGACCGCACCCTGATCATCCCCGTGGTGCTCGTCGTGATCCTGCTGATCCTGATGCTCCTGCTCCGCAGCATCGTCGCGCCGCTCGTGCTGATCGGCAGCGTGATCGTGTCCTTCGCGGCGGCCCTCGGCGTCGGAGCGCTCGTGTTCGACCACGTGTTCCACTTCCCGGGCGCGGACCCGAGCGTGCCGCTGTACTCGTTCGTGTTCCTGGTGGCACTCGGCGTCGACTACAACATCTTCCTCATGACACGAGTGCGTGAGGAGGCGCTGCGGCACGGTCCACGCGAGGGCGTCCTGCGCGGACTCGGCGTGACCGGCGGGGTGATCACGTCGGCGGGCGTCGTGCTCGCCGCCACGTTCGCCGCCCTCGGCGTGATCCCGATCCTGTTCCTCGTGCAGATCGCGTTCGTCGTCGCGTTCGGCGTCCTGCTCGACACGATCGTGGTCCGTTCGCTGCTCGTGCCGGCGCTGGCCTACGACCTCGGGCACCGCGCCTGGTGGCCGTCGCGCCTCTCGCGCACGAACCCTGACATGTGACACGCTGGACCCATGCCAGTTCCCTCGACGCAGCCCGCTGCCGAGCGCAAGCTCCTCCGTGACACGGTGCAGGACAAGATCCGCGACGCCATCATGGACGGCACGCTCGAGCCCGGGGAACGGCTCAACGACGACGACCTGATCGCCTGGCTCGGGGTCTCCCGCACCCCGATCCGTGAGGCCCTCGCCGAGCTCGCCCGGGCCGGCCTCATCGAGATGGCACCGAACCGCTACACCCGGGTCGCGGCGCCGACGAAGGGGGAACTCCTCGACGCGTACCGCACCCTCGGCGTGATCTACGGCGGCGTCGTGCGGCTCGCGGTGCCCCGGTTCACGGACGCGCAGCGCAAGAAGATCGTGAAGATGCTCGACGACGTGCACGCGCGGGTGAGCGCCGACGAGCAGGACCAGGTGGCGCGCGACGGAGCCGGCATCTACGCCATGTGGGCGGATGCGTGCGGCAACCCCTCGCTCGTGCAGCTCTGCAACTCGACCACGGACGGGCTCTCCTTCAAGCTCCGCGTGCCGGAGCTCGCCGAGCTCCTGCCGGCCGACGTGATCCTGCCCGAGCTGACGAAGCTCAAGGACGCCGTCGTCGCGAAGGACCCCATCGCTGCCGAACTCGCCATGGAGGCGATCCACCTGCTCCCGTCGCGCGGCTAGCGCGACCAGGAGACGGACTGGAGGCCCGTGGGGACGCCGCCACGGGCCTCCAGCCCGTCACGGGGTGACGGCGAGTACGGGGTGACCTTCCAGGCGCATCCCATGTCCGTTCCCCGCGTGGCGGTTATGGTTTCCCGGTGAGCAACGAACCCGAGCAGACGACCGAGCCCGCACACCGCGGTGCCGCGACGCCGCGCCACGGGCGCCAGAAGCGTCGGGCGGGCGTCGTGTTCCCGGCCGTCGCGGGGGTGCTCACGATGGCCCTCCTGCTGGGCGTCGGGTACGCGGGGTACGCGTACAACCAGCTGTCCGACGGTGTCACGATCGTCAACGCGATCACCGGCAAGAAGGGCACGAAGGACGACGTCGACGGCAAGGCGCAGAACATCCTGCTCGTCGGGGACGACCACCGGCCGGAGAACGCCACCCCCGAGCAGATGGCGGAACTGAGCACGACGTCGGACGGCGGTGCGACGAACACCGACACGATGATCGTCCTGCACATCAACGCCGACGGCAGCCAGGCGACGATGATCTCGTTCCCCCGTGACTCGTACGTCGACATCCCGGACGTCGGCAAGGGCAAGCTCAACAGCGCCTTCTACTACGGCACGCTCAACGGCGGTGGCGACACCGGCGGTGCGAAGATGCTCATCAAGACGATCGAGAACCTGAGCGGCCTGCAGATCGACCACTACGTCCGCGTCTCGCTGCTCGGCTTCTACCAGGTCGTCAAGGAACTCGGCCCGGTGCAGGTCTGCCTCAACCAGGCGACCAGCGACCCGTACTCCGGCGTCGACCTGCCGGCGGGCAAGTCCTCGCTCAACGCGAAGGAGGCGCTGTCCTTCGTGCGACAGCGCCACGGCCTGCCGAACGGCGACCTCGACCGCAACGTCCGCCAGCAGTACTTCCTGTCGCAGGAGGCCCGGAAGGTCACGTCGGCGGGGACGCTGCTCAACCCGGTGAAGATGGGGAACATCCTCAAGGCCGTCGGCGGATCGATCCAGACCGACACCGACCTCATCGACCTGGCGTCACAGATGCGCAACCTGCGGCCCGGCAACATCCAGTCCGCCACGATCCCGACGCTCGGCACGCCGACCATCTACGTGAACGGGTCCGCCCTGTCGATCGTCGAGGTCGACACCGTCGGCCTGCCCGCGTTCGTGCAGGGCCTGGTCGGCGAACCCGAGGCGTACACGAAGGCCGGCCGCGCACAGCCGGCGAACACCTCGGTCACCGTGCTGAACGGCAGCGGGGTCGAGGGTGCCGCGACGGCTGCGGGGCAGGTCCTGACCGCCCGCGGCTTCCAGGTCGCCCCGGCCGGCTCGTCCGCGACGACGAAGACCACCCAGGTGCAGTACCCCGCCGGTCAGGAGTCGCAGGCGAAGGCCATCGCATCCGTGGTGCCCGGCGCCGTCGCCGTCCGCACCAGTGCGGTCACCGGTGTCACGCTCGTGCTCGGCACCGACGGCAAGACCGCCAAGCCGATCGCGACCAAGCCGAGCGCCGGGGCCTCGACGCCGTCGACCGGCGGTTCGAGCACCGGCTCGAAGCCGACGAAGAAGCCCGCGAAGGAGCCGACGCCCAAGTCGACCGACGTGCACAACTACGGCACCGAGGGCACCTGCATCAACTGATGGGAACCCGCCGGGCAACCGATCGGTAGGTTCACGGTGTGACCAGCGCCGCACGCCCGATCGTCCTGATGACCTACAACATCAAGAACCCGGACCCCGCGCACGACTGGCCGGCCCGCCTGCCGGTCGTGCTCGACCTGATCCGCCGGCACGACCCCGACCTGCTGTGCGTGCAGGAGGCCTTCGCGCACCAGATGGACGACCTGCGTGCCGGCCTGCCGGACCACGCCGACGTCGGACAGGGGCGCGAGGGCGGTGACGCCGGCGAACACGCGTCCGTCTTCTACCGCCGCGACCGGTTCCGGCCGTCCGACGAGGGGTCGTTCTGGCTGTCGGACACCCCGGACGAGCCCGTTTCGAACACCTGGGGCAGCCTGTACCCGCGGATCGCGAACCACGCCCGGTTCCTCGACGCCGAGGGGCCCGCGTTCACCCTGCTCACCACGCACCTGGACCACGAGCCCGGTGCGCACGGTGACGAGGTCCGGGGCCGGAGTGCCGCGCTCATCGCCGAACGACTGGCGGGCACCACCGGCCCGGTCGTGTTCGCGGGGGACTGCAACGAACCCGCGGGGAGCGGGACGGCCTCGCGGGTGTTCGCCGAGGCCGGGTTCGCCGACGCCTGGCTCGCCGCGGGGGACCCCGCCGACCGCACCGCCACGTTCAACGACTGGCAGCCGCCGGTCGACTCGGGCGAGCGGATCGACTGGGTGCTCACCCGCGACGTCAGCGCCGTGGACCGCGTCGTCATCGACCACGACGGTCCCGAGACCTGGTTCGCCAGCGACCACTTCCCGGTGGTCGCGACGCTGCGGGTCTGAGTCGCTTCAGCAGCTGCGCTGCGCGTGGACGGGCATCGGTGAACCGAGCACCGTGACGGTCGTCTCGTTCGTCAGGGCGGAGACCCCGTTGGTGCCGGCGTCGCCGGAGTGCTCGCTCGACTCGTCGTCGTGCCGGTCCGCCCAGCCCTCGCGGAGCAGGAGCTGCCAGGCGCGCGAGTCGTCCGAGCCGTAGGACACCCGCTCCGAACCGGGAGCGTCGGCGATCTCGTCCGCGATGTCGTCGCCCACCCGGACACCGCCCGGCCCGGTCAGCTCGATCTGCCGGCCGAGCACGCTGCGGACCGAGTCGCGCAGCACCCGGATCTCGACGGCGTTGCCGGCCGCCGCGTCGGTCGTCAGGGCTGCGACGCGGATGGCGCCGCCCCAGGTGTAGGTGGTGCCTGCGGGGAAGCACGCCCCGCCGTCGCCCTCGGCCGTCTGCGTGCGGGACGGTGTGCCGAGCAGACGGTTCAGGACGCTCACGGTCAGCCCGGAGTCGCGCATCGAGGACTCGACCACGGTGTCGTCGCCGTTCCGGAGCACGAGTGCTTCGGCGTCGAGCTCGATCGAGTCGACCCGTCGGAGTTCCGCCTTCGTCACGTGCACCGGAGCGGCGTCGTGCGAGGTCTCGGCGGCCACGGCCACGTCGGCCCCGAGCCCGGTTGTGCCGTCGAACGCGAGCGCACCGGCCGAGAAGGCCAGCACGGCGGCGCCGAGCGCCAGCAGGGTCCGAGGAGTCACCGTTCGACGGTAGGGCCTCGATCGGAACAGAACGACAGGTGTTACCGAATCGGAGCCTGCCCGTCACCGGACCGTGACAAACGAGGATCACGCACCTGCGGCCCTGGAGCGGTGCAGCCGGCGGGCGCAGGCCGCTCCGCGCAACGGGGGACAGCCTCCTGGACGGCCCGCAGCGACCCCCTGCGTACCGTCGGCGGCATGACGGACCAGCAGAACGACCAGACCGGGCCTGACCAGTACGTGATGCAGGACCCCACGAAGATGTACGCCGACAAGAAGCCCGACGAGCAGTACCTCGAGGGCGCCGGCACCGACGCGGAGATGGCGCAGAACGTCCCCGCCGACCACGGTGAGGACACCTACCGCGGCTCGGGTCGTCTGACCGGCCGCAAGGCGCTCGTCACCGGTGGCGACTCCGGCATCGGTGCCGCCGTGGCCATCGCCTACGCCCGCGAAGGTGCGGACGTCGCGATCTCGTACCTGCCCGAGGAGCAGGAGGACGCCGACCGCATCGTCGGGCTCATCGAGGCCGCCGGACGCAAGGCCGTCGCACTGCCGGGCGACATCACCTCGCTCGAGGTCTGCGAGCAGCTCGTCGCCGACGCGGTCGAGCAGCTCGGTGGCCTCGACATCCTGGTGAACAACGCCGGCAAGCAGCAGAACGTCGACGACATCACGAAGATCTCCGACGAGGAGTTCGACGAGACCTTCAAGACGAACGCCTACGCGACGTTCCGGATCACGAAGGCCGCCGTGCCGCACCTGCAGCCCGGCTCCACGATCATCAACACGACGTCGATCCAGGCGTACGCCCCGTCGCCGCACCTGGTGCACTACGCGGCCACGAAGGCGACCGTGAACAACATGGCGAAGGGCCTGGCCGCGCAGCTCGCGCCGAAGGGGATCCGCGTCAACGCGGTCGCTCCGGGCCCGATCTGGACGCCGCTGCAGCCGGCCGGCGGTCAGCCGCCGGAGGCGCTGCCGAGCGCGGGCGAGCAGACCTACCTGGGCCGCTGGGGCCAGCCGGCCGAGCTCGCGCCGGCCTACGTGTTCCTGGCGAGCGGTGAGTCGTCGTACGTCGTGGGCGAGACGCTGCACGTCGACGGTGGGATGCCGACGCCGTAGGGCGCCTGTTCCTGACGGGACTCTGACGGGAGGCGCGGTGCCGGTGGGTACCGCGCCTCCCGTCGTCCGTGTGGTCGGGTCCAGGGCGCCTGGTCGCGTCAGCAGCTGACGGAGCGCGCCATCCGCTCGAGGAGCTCGCGCGCCGACATCGCGGCGGCCAGCTCGACCTCGACGGGGTTGATGCCGATCGCCTGCTCGAACGCGCGACGGCGGGCCTGGTCGGCGATCGGCACCTCGGGCCGCTGGGGCAGCACGGCGATGGCTCGAGCCGCCGCCTCGAACGCACCGGCGGGCCGTCCGAGCTGCTCCCACATGGCCCGGACGTCGTGCGCCACCTGGTCGGGGTCGCCGCCGAACTCGAAGCCGGTCGAGGCCATGGTCGCGAGTCCCTGGGCAGTGGGGTCGTTCGGGGTCATGCCCGCATGGTCGCACGGACGGCCGCGAACCGGCTCGACGTCGGGGTCTGTCCCCCCTTGTGCCGACACCCGTACCGGGGATTCTGGTGTCCCCCGTTCTGCGTTTGGATGGAGGTACCTCGGATCCGGGGTGACACGGACAGGACGTCCGGGGACGACGGAGGGCACGATGCTCGAACACACCAGCGCCGACACGCAGGCCGCTGCGGCCGCGGCGGCCACGCTGCACCTGCGGATCACGATCGTGGGTGCCACCGTCGACCTGCTCCGGGACGTCCCCTTCCACGAAGCCCGGCCCCTGCAGGTCGCCGAGCGGATGGGCATCAGCGTCGCCGAGCTGGAGCAGCACTTCCCGTCGTGGGACGGCCTGGTCCTCGCCGCACTGGACCGCTGGAACGGTGCCCGGATGGACGAGGTCACGCACGAGGTCGGTGACGGCTCGACCGTGGACCTGCTCCGCGCCATCGTCGCCTCGAACGCCGAGGACCCGGCCCTGATGCGCCTGCTCGTCGCCCTGCTGTCCGTCGCGGGCAACCCGGCGCACCCGATGGCGACCTACCTGCGGTCGCGGTACCAGCTCTTCTTCGCGCAGATCAAGCGCGGCCTGGAGCACGACGTCGCGATCGGCCGTGCCCCGCACACGATGGACCCCCGCCGCGGTGCCGAGCAGCTCATCGCCCTGTACGAGGGGCTGCAGCTGCAGGCCCTGCTGCGCGCCGAGCTCGACCTGGTGGCGGCGTTCGACCGCGCGGTCGCCCGGCTCGAGCGCGGCTGGATGGAGCGGTACGAGCCGCAGGCCGCCCGCCGTCTGGCGATGTGGGACGACGACGACTCGGGCAGCTGGGAGATCTGACCGGCGTTTCGTCCGCGGAGCGCGTTCCTTGCGCCGTCGTGCAGCGCCCCGCGGGTACTCCGGGAGTCGCAACCTGACGGAAGGAACCGACATGGCAGCACCGAACCCCATCCAGGTCCAGAAGTACCTGAGCGGCATCGACTACCCGGCGTCCAAGGACGACGTGGTCTCGACGGCCGAGCAGGAGGGCGCTCCGGACGACGTCCTCGAGGCGCTCCGCGCGATCCCGGACGGCGAGTACGACGCCCCGACCGCGGTGTCGAGCGCGGTGTCCGACGCCGGCTGAGCGCGGCGGACTCACTCGGTGAGCAGAAGAGGTCGGGTGCGTGCGTCGCACTCGACCTCTTCTGCTCACGAAGCGTCTTCCGGGGCGGTGCCGGCCGCGCAGCTCATGAAGCGCCGTTCGAGCGCGACCCGCGCGGCACCGAACCGTCGCCGGGGTCGTACCCGGTGTCACGGATGACGCGCAGCGCCGTGGTGTCGTTGTGGACCGAGTGCACGACGACCCGACGCGTCCGGCGGAGCGCTCGACGGGCACCGGGCGTCGCGAAGAGCCCACCGAGCACCAGGCCCGCGCCGATCCCGAGTGCCACGGACACCGCTGCCACGAAGTCGAGCGCGGCGCTCGACGACCCGGACATGAAGTTCAGCAGGGCGTTCGACACGGCGACACCGGGCAGCAGCGCCCCGCAGAACGCCGGCACCGCGATCGCCGCCACGGCCGTGCGCATCCGGACGGCCGCGTAGGTCGAGAGCACCCCGAGCAGCACCGCCGCCAGGAACGTCGCCCCGAGGAGCGGCAGCCCGGCCTGCCGCAGCGCCCACAGCGCGGCACCGGCGGCGACCGAGAACACCACGGCGACCGGGATCACGCGGGCGCTCGCCTGCTGCACGAAGCAGTTCGCGCCCGCCGACACCACGGTCAGTGACAGCGACGCCCAGAGCGGCAGGGTCTGCGTCACGATGCCGGACGGGTCGACCTCGATCCGCAGCCAGTGCGTCATCGCGATCCCGGCCGGCACCCCGACCACGATCGCCGCGATGACCAGCCCGATGTAGAACGCCCGGGCCACGGCCATCGCCCGGAACCCCGAGATGGCGTCCTGCGCCCAGGTCACCAGGGACGGGTGCGGCAGCAGGAGCACCACGAGCGCCGCCACCATCGTCGCGGCGCCGTTCGCGTTGAGCACTCCGGCCCAGATGGCCAGCGTGCCGATCGCCGACGCCACCGCGCCCTGTGCCCCGGACACGAAGAACTGCGGGTACCCCCGGTCGGTGAGCCAGCGCCCGGAGACGATGATCCCGAGCATCAGCACGAACGCCCCGAGTCCCGCGCGCCACCCGCCTCCGGCCTGCACGGCGATCGAGATGCCGAGGATCGACAGGCCGACGTCGGACAGCCACATCGGCCACCGCGGCGGGAGTCGCAGGACGGCGACCAGGGCGCTCACCGCCGAGGTCATGTCGCGGTCGTCGTGGATCAGGTCGTCGACGATCTGGTTCGCCCGCGCGAGCTTGTCGAGGTCGGAGCCGTCCGACCGCACGGTGCGGACCTTGACGAGCGGCGGGACGTCGGCCGGGGCGTACTGGATGGTCACCGAGCTGCCGGAGAAGTCGAGGTCGAGTGGCGCGAGGTTCCACTTCGTCGAGACCGCGACGACGGCCGTCTCGACGCTGCGGGTGTCGGCACCCGAGGCGAGCATGACCTCGGCCAGGTCGAGGCAGAAGTCGACGATCTGGGTCGCCGTGTACTGGTCGCGCCCCTTGGCGTCGGGCTCGACGTGCTCGTAGATCGTCCCGCGCAGGCGGGCTCGTGCGTCGCGCAGGTCGTGCTGCGCGAGGCTGCGGCGTCGTGGCCGGGGTGGGCGGCCCGGCTTGTGCGGGCCCGGGGGGTGCTGCTCGGCCATCACGCCATGGTGCCAGTCGACGGCGGCCGAGTCCGGACGTCCGCTGGACGCCTTCGGATCAGCCCCGGCGGCGCGTGCTCAGACGACCGAGGGCGAACGCCGCGACGACCGCGCCCACCAGCACGAGGACCGGTCCGGCGGTCAGCTGCCACGGTCGGCCGTTGGCGACGAACGCGTAGTCGGACAGCGGGGCGACGGCGGCGAAGCCGAACGTGAACGTCGGAGCCGTCAGCACGAACACGATCCCGACGACGACGGCCAGCAGGCCGAGCCAGAGGGCGACGAGGGTCGGGGTGGCGAGGAAGCGGGGCACGGCACCCAGCGTATGTGGACGGCGGACGGGAGGCCCGGTGCCAGCTGGCACCGGGCCTCCCGTCCGTCACGTGGTGACGGTTCCTGCTTCGCGCGCCTACTGCGCTGCGTTCGCTACTGCTCGAAGGTCGCGTGCAGCGTGACCTCGACGCCGGTCAGCGCCTTGCTGACGGGGCAGGTCGCCTTGGCGTCCTCGGCGGCCTTGAGGAAGGCCGCCTCGTCGATGCCGGAGACCTCGCCGCTGACGGTCAGGACGATGCCGGTGAGACGGAAGCCGCCGGCCGGGTCCGGACCGAGCGAGACGTCGGCCTTGACGTCGAGGGCCTCGACCGTGCCGCCGGCCTCGCCGAGGACCGCGGAGAACTGCATGGCGTAGCAGGCCGAGTGGGCGGCGGCGATGAGCTCCTCGGGGCTCGTGGTGCCCCCGGCGTCCTCGGCGGTGCGCTTCGGGAACGAGACGTCGTACGTGCCGACCTTCGAGCTCGAGAGTTCGACCTGGCCGGAACCGTCCTCGAGGCCGCCGTTCCAGGCGGTGCGTGCGGTGCGAGTGGGCATGCCCGCTCCTTTCGTGTGGGGGAGCGGCCCCGAGCGGGACCGCCGCTCCTGAGTCAATCGGAGAACGAGCGTTCTCGCAACGGGCTCACGGCGAAGACGCAGGTCTGCCCTACGATCTGGCACATGGGGGACAGCGACAAGACAGGCTTCCGCGAGTCCGTACTCGAGCAGGGGCCGGCCGACGTGACGAACCCGGTGGTCGCCTGGCTCCGGTTCTGGACGCAGGGGTGGCGGTTCCACGGGCGGGCGAGTCGCTCGGAGTTCTGGTGGGTGATCGCGCTCGAGCTCGCGCTGGTCGGGGTCGCGCTCTGGGTCGTCGGCGTGCACGGGACCGCAGGGCGGTGGGAGATGTACGTCGACCCGTTCGGGGTCGTTCCGTCACCGCGGGTCTCGTTCCACCTGATCGACCGCGGGCAGGACGGGTGGTTCGGTTGGGGGGCCGGCGACCGCGAGCTCCGGCCGGACGCGTGGGACCTGGCGCTGCTCGTCCCGACGATCCTGACCATCGTGCCGCGGTGGTCGCTGCTCGTGCGGCGACTGCACGACCGGGACCACGCCGGGCTGTGGATCCTGCTCCTCGTCTTCACCGGACCGCTCGGCGCGGTCGTGCTGGGTGTCATGGTGGCGCGGTCGTCGCGCCCTGGTGGGGCACGGTTCGACCGCGGACTGTTCGCGGGAGGGCGTGGTCCCGAGGCAACTGGGCGACACATGTCGTCCTCGACGACAGGTGTAGCGTGAAGGGCGATCAGAGGAGAACCCCATGCGCGCCGTCGTGTTCGAGCAGTACCAGACCTTCCCGTCCCTGACCGAGGTCCCGAAGCCCGCACCCGGGCCCGGTGAGGTCCTGCTCAAGGTTGCCGGCGCCGGTGCCTGCCACTCGGACGTCGCCGTGTACCGCGAGTTCCAGCAGGGGCAGCCGGGAGCCCAGGCGCCCGCGTTCGTGCTCGGCCACGAGAACTCCGGCTGGGTCGAGGCCGTCGGGGACGGGGTCACCGGCTTCGCCGAGGGCGACGCCTACCTGGTCTACGGGCCGGTCGGCTGCGGGCACTGCTCGTACTGCTCGAAGGGACAGGACACCTACTGCGAGAACGCCGCGACGAACCCCTACATGGGGATCGGCCTCGGGCGCGACGGCGGCATGGCGGAGTACGTGAGCGTCCCGGCGCGGAACCTCGTGCCGCTCGGCGACGCCGACCCGGTCGCCGCCGCACCGCTGAGCGACGCCGCCCTCACGCCGTACCACGCGATCAAGAACTCCCTGCCGAACCTGGCTGGTGGCGGTCGCTTCGCGCTCGTCGTCGGGCTGGGCGGCCTCGGCCAGATCGCCGTGCAGATCCTCACGGCGCTCACCGGTGCCACGGTCATCGCGACCGACATGAAGCAGGACGCGATGGACCGCGCCGCCGCCCGGGGCGCGATCACCGTCCCCGGCGGCCCGGACCAGGCCGAGCGCATCCGCGAGATCACCGGCGGACGCGGCGTCGACGCTGCCTTCGACTTCGTCGGTGCCACCCCCACGATCAAGGTCGCGCAGGCCTCGATGGCGGTCGGCGGGCGGTTCACCGTCGTCGGGATCGCCGGCGGCACCACCGAGTGGAACTTCTTCGCGACGCCGTACGAGTCGACGATCACGAACACCTACTGGGGCACCATCGAGGACCTGCACGAGGTCGTCGCGATGTACCGCGCCGGCCAGATCGTGCCCGACGTCGAGCGGTACGCGCTGTCCGACGCGCTCGAGGCGTACCGGAAGCTCGAGGCCGGCGAGCTCTCGGGTCGCGCGGTGGTCGTCCCGACGCTCTGAACGGGGCGTACCTGGTCGAATCGGGCGTACCTGGTCGGAAGTTCTGACCAGGTACGCCCGATTCCACTTTCCAGTGCGGGCGTTCTGGGAAGGAACGGGCGCCGGTCAGCGCCCCGCGGCGTACCCCTGCGCGCCGCGGGGGTTCGCGGCAGCACCGAGGATCCCGGTGTCCGGGTCACGGGTGACGCACGACAGCCGGCCCAGGCTCCAGTCACCGCCGCGGGTCACGACGTGTCCGCGGGCCTCGAGCGCCTCGATGACCTCCTCACCCAGGCGGTCCTCGACGACCAGTCCGGCGGGCTCCCACGTGCGCGGCCAGAACGACCCCGGGAAGGACGTGGTGTGCAGCGCCGGTGCGTCGATGGCCTGCTGCGGGGAGTAGCCGCCGACGATCCAGCGCAGCAGGAACAGCAGCTGCCACTGGTCCTGCTGGTCACCGCCGGGGGAACCGAGCGCGGCGACCGGCTGCCCGTCGCGGAGCACCAGGGTCGGGGTCAGCGTCGTGCGGGGGCGCTCGCCGGGCCGCAGGGTCGAGGCCGTGCCCGGCTCGAGCCAGGTCATCTGCAGGCGGGTGCCGAGGCAGAACCCGAGCTCGGGGATCGTCGGCGACGACTGCAGCCACCCGCCGGACGGGGTCGCGCTGACGATGTTGCCCCAGCGGTCCACGACGTCGATGTGGCACGTGTCGCCGCGGGTCTCGCCGTCGGGGGTGACGAACGGTTCGCCGCGGTCCTCGAGCGGAGCGGCGGGCGGGACCTCGGTGTCGGCTTCTGCCTCGCGGGCGACCTGCACGGTCGGTTCGCCCACCCCGACCGTCCCGGCGGAGTCGTACGAGGTGCGGATCGGCGGCAGCGCGTGCTCGGCCCCGGCGATCGCGCCGGGCCGGAGCTCTGCCGAGGCCCGCTCGCCGATCAGCGCACGGCGCTCGTCGGCGTAGGCGTCGGAGAGCAGGACGTCCATCGGGACCTCGCCGTCGCCGTAGAACGCCTCACGATCGGCGAGGGCGAGCTTCTGCGCCTCGACGATCGTGTGCGCGCCGAGCTCGGTCGACGGGTCGAGCAGGGCGTCGTCGAGCGGTTCGAGCAGCCGCAGTGTCTGAAGCAGCGCCGGACCCTGGCCCCACGGTCCGGTCTTGGCGATCGTGCAGCCGCGGAACTCGGCGGTCGTCGCGGGCTCGTACGACGCCCGGAACGCCGCCAGGTCGGACGCCCGGATGACCCCGGCGTGGTCGGTGCCCGACGCGTGCCGGTGCGGTTCGCGGACGAACCGGTCGATCGCCTCGGCGACGGACCCCTCCGCCCACTCGGACCGGGCCGCATCGATGCGGCCGGTCCGGCTGCCGGCACCGGCACCGGCCTCGACCAGCCGGTCGAGCACTGCAGCGAGTGCCTCGTTGCGCACCAGGTCCCCGGGGACCGGCACCGCGCCTCCCGGCATCCACTGTGTGGCGGAGGTGGGCCAGTGCTGCTCGAACAGGCCGCGCACGGCGGTGATCGTCCGGACCACCGCAGGTGCGACCGGGTGTCCGTCGCGGGCGTACTCGATCGCGGGGGCGAGGACGTCGGCCAGCTCCCACGTGCCGTGGTCGCGGAGCAGGAGCAGCCAGGCGTCGACCGCGCCGGGGACGGTCGCGGCCAGCGCGCCGGAGCCGGGGACCAGGTCGAGGCCCTCGGCGCGGTAGTGCTCCGGGGTCGCGCCCTCGGGCGCGGGACCCTGACCGACCAGCACCGTCGGCACGGGGTTGACTGCCGTCGCGAAGACCGCCGTCAGGTCGCCCCCGGGGCCGTTCAGGTGGGGCTCCACGACCTGCAGGACGAAGGCCCCGGCGACGGCGGCGTCGAAGGCGTTGCCGCCGCGCTCGAGCACCGACTGGGCGGTCGCCGTCGCGATCCAGTGCGTCGAGGCCGCCATCCCGAACGTGCCCTGCAGGTCCGGACGGGTGGTCTGCGCAGCGGGCGAGACGAAGGCGGGGTTCGGCGTCGACATGGTCCCATCCTGTCCCGGGGTGATCGGCCGCGTGCTGTACACCCCCCGTCCAAGGGGTTGTGCACCCCGCGCAGAAAAGCGAACATCGTTCGGCGACTCGTGCAGGGCGAGCGCCGAACGACCGTGCGCTCGCACGGTCGGTTCCAGGGCAGGGGATCCATGACCACCACTCCGTCGACCGTCGCACGTGCGCGCCGACTCCCACGCATCGCCGGCGCCGTGACGGCACTGGCCCTGGCGGCGGGGGCGCTCGTGGCGACAGCCGAACCGGCAGCGGCCTCTGCGGTCTGGGTCGGCTCGGCCCCGGCCGGCACCAAGATCCTGCCCGGCGACCAGGTCACGTCGCCGAACGGCCAGTTCAAGCTCATCATGCAGGGCGACGGCAACCTGGTCGAGTACGGCATCGGCAACCGCGTGCTGTGGGCGTCGAACACCGCCGGCAACTCCGGCGCGATCGCCGTGGTCGGCAAGAACCGCGCCCTCGACATCACCAAGAACGGCAAGCGTGTGGCCCGTTGGGCCTCGGCCGGCACCGTGAACTCGACCGCGCTGAAGGTGCGCGCCGACGGCACGATGGCGCTGCTCGCAGGCAAGACCGTGGTCGTGAGCTGGAACGGCTACCAGGACCGCGTCCCGTCGGGGAACACCATCCTGGGCGGCACCGTGCTGCGATCCGACACCTCGAACACGCGCATCCTCAACATGCGCACCGACGGCAACCTGGTGCAGAAGGTCAGCGGCCGCGTGGTCTGGCAGTCGCGCACCGGCGGACACCCGGGCGCCTGGGCCGAGCTGCAGGCCAAGGGCAACTTCGTCATCTGGACCCGTGATGCCTCACGCAAGAAGGTCGCGCTCTGGAGCTCACGCACCAGCACCGCCGGGTCCGGCAACCTGCTCGTCCAGGTCGACGGAAACGTCGTGCTCTACGGCGCGAAGGACACCCGCGTCTGGTCGAGCCGACCGGTCACCGGCCTGGCCTGGCCCGTCAACGGCACGAAGATCACCGGCCGGTACGGCGACGACCGCGGCGCCGGGCACGTCCCGCGCTACCACCAGGGCACCGACGCCCCGGTGCCGGTCGGGACGGCCGTGTACGGCTCCGGGACGGGGACGGTCACCAAGACCATCGCGAACGACGCGGCCTACGGCAACTACATCGTCGTCACGTACGGCATGACGGCGGTGCTGGTCGCGCACCTCAGCAAGATCGAGGTGAAGCAGGGGCAGATCGTGAAGCTCGGCACCGAGATCGCGAAGTCCGGCAACACCGGGCAGTCGACGGGGCCGCACGTGCACGTCGAGACGCGGCGGAACGGCACCCTCGTCGACCCGCTGAAGAACATGCACTTCCGCTGAGGCGGGCGGGCGCGGGGCGCGGGCGCGGCGTGGGGCGCGGGGTTCGTCGCACGTCGCGTGTGTCGCGCGCGACCCCGCCCCGCGCATCGGGTGAGCAGAAAAGGTCGGGTGGCTCGAGGTCACTCGACCTTTTCTGCTCACTCGTTGGCCGCCCCCGCACCGTGCGAGGGCGGCGTCATCATCCCGCTTCGTCTCTGTCGCTTGCCTTGGGGAATCAAGGGCAGTAGACAGTGCAACACCGGGATCGTCGTCGGGTCGACTCGGAGCACCGTCGGACGGCACTCCGAGGTCGCCGACGGCACCGCTCGGGCGTTCTTCAAGCAGTTCGAGCAGAACGACCAGTTCCCCGGCGCGATCTCGCAGGTCCGTCGGCTCGACCTCGCTGCCGATGCCCAGCGTGAAGCGATCGCCTTCGTCGCCGAGGTCGATCAGGACGACGTCACCGTGGTCATCCGCGCCGAGCTCGAACCAGCCCTGGCGCGCTCGCTCGAAGAGGCCACCGCGCTGCGCGCCGAGGCCGAGGTCAAGGAGGCCCGCGCGCTCTCGCTCCGCAGGGCGATCGCTGTCTCGCTGAAGGACGACGGTCTCACCCTGCGGGACATCGCGGTCGTCCTCGGCGTCTCGTACCAGCGGGTGCACCAGCTCGCGACGAGGGTGAGCCGGCGGCGCTCGCTGCGTCGTAGCCCGCGGCGCGGATAGCCTGGGCGGGATGAGGAAGCGCGGCGGAACGGTGCTCGTGTTGGTGGCGATCGGGGCCCTGGCGGGCGTGCTGTCCGGGCTGTTCGGCGTCGGCGGTGGGGTCATCGTGGTGCCGGCGCTCATGGCCTTCGCACAGATGGACCAGCGTCGGGCCTCGGCCACCTCGCTCGTGGCCATCGCCCCCGCAGCCGTCGTCGGCGCGGTCACCTACGCCGTGCAGGGCGAGGTGCACTGGCTCGCGGCCCTGACCCTGGCGGTCGGCAGCGTCATCGGCGCCCCGATCGGTGCCCGGCTGCTCCGTGCCCTGCCACTCCGCGCGCTGCCGTGGATCTTCGTCGGGTTCATCGCCGTCGTGCTGGTGTCGCTGTTCACCACGGTGCCGACCCGCGGCGGCGAGGTGCACTTCGGGGTCGTCGAGGCGATCGTCCTGCTGCTGCTCGGGCTGCTGTCGGGGGTGCTGTCCGGGCTCGTCGGGGTCGGCGGCGGGGTCGTCATCGTGCCGGGGCTCGAGGTCGTGCTCGGCGCCGGCGACCTGCTGGCGAAGGGCACGTCACTCCTCACGATGGTGCCGACGTCGCTGTCCGGGACGGTCGCGAACCTCCGGCGCCGTGCGGTCGACCTGCGGGTCGGGCTGACGGTCGGCATCACCGCCGCCGTCTGCTCGCCGGGTGGCGCCGTGCTGGCGCGCTTGGTCGACCCGCAGGTCGGCACCTGGCTGTTTGCGGCGTTCCTGGTGGTCGTCGCGGTCATCGTGCTCAGCCGCGGGCGTCGGAGGGCACCACAGAACGACGCGAGCGACGGGGAGGTCGCGTGACGGGCCTCCAGGCAGGGCGCGACGCGGAAGCCGTGCTGGCGGCATTCGCCCGCACCACCGGCGACGTCGCCGCGGCCCGCCGGGTCGCGCGGCAGTTCCACGACCTCGACGAGGGGGAGCGCTCGGCGCTGCTCTGGAGCGAGGACGACGGCGCGAAGCTCGTCGCCGTCCTGCTGCTCGTGCAGGCGATGCGGGCGCGGCCGGACCCGGAGCTCACCGACGAGTACCTGTCCGCGGCGAAGGCCGAGCGGTTCGAAGACCCGGTGCTCGTCGACCTGGCCGCCGAGGAACTCGTCGGCGCCCCGTTGGTGGGCGCCTCGACCGGTCCGCTGTTCGCGCTGGCGAAGTCCGACGTCGCGATGGTCCGCCGGATCGCGGTCGTGGCGACCCTGGCGTTCGCGAAGCAGGGCGACGCCGAGGTGCCACTCGGGATCGCCGGGCGCCTGGTGCGGGAGCGCAGCGAGACGGTGCAGTCGGCGCTCGGGTTGGTCCTGCGCGAGACGGGGAAGCGGGCGTCCGAGGCGGCGCTCGTGGCGTTCCTCGAGCAGAGCGGCCGGTTCCTCAGCCCGGCCGCCCGCCGGACGGCCACCGAGCACCTGCCGCCAGGGGAGCGTGACCGGCTGCGGGGCTGACCGAGCGGCGCTGTGCTGTGAACCGACTGTGCAGTCTGCCCAACCGACCAAATGGTCGGTTACGGTCGACCGATGACCACGACCAGCACCACCCCGACCCACCGCGCCTCCGTCCGTGAGTGGGCGTCCCTCGGCGTCCTCACCCTGGCCGTGGTGCTCCTGGCGATCGACGGCACCGTGCTGGCCCTGGCGGTGCCGTCCCTGACCGCCGACCTCGACCCGACCGCGACCCAGGTGCTCTGGATCGGCGACGTCTACTCGTTCGCACTCGCCGGGTTGCTCGTCACGATGGGCAACGTCGCCGATCGGATCGGTCGGAAGCGCCTGCTGCTCCTCGGCTCCGTCGCGTTCGGACTGGCATCGGCCGCTGCGGCCTTCGCCTCGAGCCCGGAGCTGCTCATCGCCGCACGGGCACTCCTCGGCGTCGCCGGCGCCACCCTGATGCCCTCGACGCTGTCGCTGGTGCGCACGATCTTCCGCGACCCGCGGCAGCGCACCACCGCCATCGCGGTGTGGTCCGCGGGCGCGACCGGTGGTGCCGCGGCCGGACCACTCGTCGGCGGGGCGCTGCTGGAACACTTCTGGTGGGGATCGGTGTTCCTCATCAACATCCCCGTCATCGCGGTGATCGTCGTCGCCGGGGCGTTCCTGCTGCCGGAGTCCCGCGGCGGCGCCCGGACCCCGATCGACCTGCTCTCCGCGGTGCTCTCGGTGCTCGCGATCGTGCCGCTGGTCTACGCCGTGAAGCACGTCGCCGGGCACGGGTTCGACTGGACGGTGCCGGCGACCGCGTTGCTCGGGCTCGCGTCGGGCTGGTGGTTCGTCCGGCGGCAGAAACGCCTGACCACGCCGCTCATCGACCTGCAGCTGTTCCGGATCCCGGCGTTCTCCGGTGCGGTGGTCGCGAACTCGCTGTCCGTCTTCGCGCTGAGCGGTCTGCTGTTCTTCTTCTCGCAGTACCTGCAGCTGGTGCGCGGGTTCACCCCGCTGCTCGCCGGAGCCGCGGAGCTGCCGGCCACCCTGGCGTCCATCGCGGTCATCGCCGTGATCGGCCTGCTCTCCCGTCGCGTCGGCCCCGGTCGCTCCATCGGCCTCGGGCTGGCGGTCGCCGCGGTCGGCATGGCCGGACTCGCCTTCGCCGAGGGGCTGCCGACGTACTGGGGGATCGCCATCGCGCTCGCCGTGGTCGGCCTCGGCGTCGGGGTGTCGATGACGCTGGCGACGGACGCGGTCGTCGCCGCGGCTCCGCGGGAGCGTGCGGGCGCCGCCTCGGCGATCTCGGAGACCGGGTACGAGCTCGGCGTCGCGCTCGGCATCGCGGTGCTCGGGTCGCTGCAGACCGCGTTCTACCGGTCGAACCTCGACCTCACGGGCGACAGCCTGGGTTCGGGGGTCGCGGACCGGGTCCGGGAGTCGCTGGCGTCGGCGAGCCAGGTACTGCAACCGGGGTCGCCGGTGCTCGAGCACGCCCGTGAAGCGTTCACCGGTGGCATGCAACTCGCCTCCGTCTGCGCCGCGGTGCTGCTCGCGGTCGCCGCCGTGGTCGCGCTCCGGGTCATCCCGAACCGGCAGGATGGACCGCATGACCACTGACCGCAGCACGGGCCCCGGCACCGGCACCGACGGCTCCCGCGACCGCGAGCGCACGCGGCAGGCCGTGCTCGAGTCCGCACGCCGATTGCTCGCCGAGCGCGGTACGCGGGTGAGCGTCGCCGAGATCGCGACCGAAGCCGGCGTCTCGAAGAGCGGGCTGCTGCACCACTTCCCGTCGAAGGACGAACTCCTGCTCGCGGTCGTCGAGCACGGGTTGGCCGCGTTCACGGACGAGGTCATGGAGCACGTGGACCTCGCCGAGAACCGACCGGGCAAGGTCCTGCGCGCCTACGTCCGGACGCTCTGCGGCGGCAGCGAGCAGGCGATGGACCTGTTCGCACCGTCGTCGCACTGGCCCGGTCTGATGGCCGTCCCGGGGATCGCCGCGGCCGTCGCGGCCGACGCCGAGCACTGGCGGACGCTGTTCGCACGCGACGGCCTGCCCGAGGACCGCGCACTGGTGGTCCGGCACGCGGCCGAGGGCCTCGCGGCCGCGGTCGGCATGCCGCCCTACCTGGACGAGCGGGAGCTCGCGGTCGCGCGCGACGCCTTGCTCGCCCTGGCAGAACCCGCCTGAGGCGACGGCCGGGAGGCCCGGTGCGAGTCCGCCCCGCCGCTGGCCGCCCGCGCGCACCGGCCCCACCGCCGTCCCGGTCCGACGCCTAGGCTGCGGGCATGCACACCGAGGTGCCCCGGATCGACGCCGGACTCGTCGAACGACTCGTCGCGGAGCAGTTCCCCGACTGGGCCGACCTGCCCGTGCGCGAGGTCGACCACCAGGGCTGGGACAACCGCACCTACCGGCTCGGGGACGCCCTGTCGGTGCGACTGCCGAGCGCGGCCGGCTACGTGCCCGCGGTCGAGAAGGAGCAGGACGTCCTGCCGTACCTCGCCCGGCGGCTGGACGTCGCCGTCCCGGAGCCCGTGGCGCTCGGGGAACCGGGCCAGGGGTACCCGTTCCCGTGGTCGGTGCGGCGGTGGCTCGACGGGGTGCCCGCCGTGCAGGTCGACGACCTCGACCACGAGCGCTTCGCTGCCGAGGTCGGTGCCGTGCTCCGGCAGCTCCGGAGCGTCCCGGCGACGGGCGGCCCCACCGCCGGCGCGCACTCGTTCCACCGCGGCGAGCACCCGTCCGTGTACGACGCCGAGGTGCGGACGGCGCTCGACACGCTCGGCGGCGGCGGCGGCAGGACCGGCGGTACCGTCGTCGACCGCGGCGCGTGCGAAGCGGTCTGGGCCGAGGCCCTCGCCAGCCGGTGGGACGGGCCGGCGGTCTGGTTCCACGGCGACGTCGCCCCGGGCAACCTGCTCGTCGACGACACCGGGCGGCTGTGCGCGGTGATCGACTTCGGCACGTGCGGCGTGGGGGACCCGGCGTGCGACCTCGTGCTCGCGTGGACGATGCTGGACGGGCCGGCGCGACGGGTGTTCCGGCGGGCCGTCGACCTGGACGACGACACGTGGGCGCGTGCACGGGGATGGGCGCTGTGGAAGGCGCTCATCATGCTCGCCGGCAGTGCCGGACCGGGCGGTCGCGACGAGCACGAGCGGGTCCTCGCAGCCGTCCTCGCCTGAGGTCGCGGCCACGGCTGCCCACCCGTGCCGACGTGCGCGAGGGGGACGCGGGGCTGGGAGCGTCCACGGGGCGGGCGCGTACCGAGGAGGGGAACGCGAGTCGTGCCTCCAGGCCGGCTCGAAGCGACCACGAGAGGAACGCAACGTGCGCGCACTGACCTACCAGGGCACCGAGAAGGTGTCCGTCGAGACCGTCCCCGACCCGACCATCCAGGAGCCGACCGACGCGATCGTGCGGATCACCTCCACGGCGATCTGCGGCTCCGACCTGCACCTGTACCGCGTGCTCGGCCCGTACATCGACCGCGGCGACGTCCTCGGCCACGAGCCGATGGGCATCGTGGAAGAGGTCGGATCCGGCGTCACGAACCTGAAGGTCGGCGACCGGGTCGTCATCCCCTTCAACATCTCCTGCGGCCACTGCTGGATGTGCCAGCACGGCCTGCAGTCGCAGTGCGAGACCACCCAGGTGACCGAGTACGGCACCGGGGCCTCGCTGTTCGGCTACACGAAGATGTACGGCCAGGTCCCGGGTGGCCAGGCGGAGTACCTGCGCGTGCCGCACGCCGACTACGGCCCCATCGTCGTGCCGGACGACGGCACCCCCGACGACCGCTGGCTGTTCCTGAGCGACATCCTGCCGACCGCGTGGCAGGCCGTGCAGTACGCCCAGGTGCCCGAGGGTGGCACGCTCGCCGTGCTCGGCCTCGGCCCGGTCGGCCAGTTCGCCGCCCGCATCGGCAAGCACCTCGGCTACCGCGTGCTCGCCGTCGACCCCGAGCAGGTCCGCCGTGACCTCGGGGCGAAGCACGG
Organism: Curtobacterium sp. MCLR17_051; assembly: GCF_003234395.1. Classification (NCBI taxonomy): domain Bacteria; kingdom Bacillati; phylum Actinomycetota; class Actinomycetes; order Micrococcales; family Microbacteriaceae; genus Curtobacterium; species Curtobacterium sp. MCLR17_051. The sequence continues at coordinate 1,642 of NZ_QKTA01000026.1, read as the reverse complement.
TGCCGAGGTGTTCGACCTGACGAAGGACCTGGTGCCCGAGCTCGTCGACCTGACCGACGGTCGCGGCCCCGACGGGGTCGTCGACGCCGTCGGCATGGAGGCCCACGGCAACCCGATGGCGGGCTTCGCCCAGCGCGCCGCCGGCCTGCTGCCCGACAAGCTCGCGCAGAAGGCGATCGAGACCGCCGGTGTCGACCGCCTGGCGGCCGTGCACGCGGCGATCGACCTGGTCCGTCGCGGCGGCACCGTCTCGCTGAGCGGTGTCTACGGCGGCATGGCCGACCCGATGCCGATGATGACGCTGTTCGACAAGCAGATCACCATCCGCGAGGGCCAGTGCAACGTGAAGCGCTGGATCGACGACATCATGCCGCTCGTCTCCGACCCGTCGGACCCGCTCGGCACGCTCGACCTGACCACCCACCGTGTCTCGCTCGAGGATGCCCCGCACATGTACGAGGTCTTCCAGAAGAAGCAGGACGACTGCGTCAAGGTCGTGCTCGACCCCGCGATGGCCGCGGCCTGATGCGCGTCGTCGTCGTCGGTGCGACCGGCAACGTCGGGACGGCGGTGCTCCGTCGGCTCGCGGCCGTGCGCGCCGACGGCGACGGTGACACCGGCCGTGACGGCGCCAGCGGTGACACCGGCCGTCACGCCGCCGGTGACGGCGTCGGCGTCCAGATCGTCGGTGTCGCCCGGCGCCTGCCGGACCTGCGCGCGGAGCCGTACGCCGCCGCCGTCTGGCACGCCGTCGACGTCGGTGCCGCGGACGCCGTGGACCAGCTCGCCGCCGTGTTCCAGGGCGCCGACGCCGTCATCCACCTGGCGTGGGCGCTGCAACCGACGCACGACATCCCGGCGCAGCACCGCACGAACGTGACCGGCACGGCAAACGTCCTGGCAGCCGTCGCGCGCGCCGAGGTACCGCAGGTCGTCGTGGCGTCCTCGGTCGGCGCCTACCGCGGGGTGGACGTCGACGGCAAGCGCACGCCCGTGGACGAGAGCTGGCCGACGGACGGCATCCCGACGGCGACGTACTCGATCCACAAGGCCGCCAACGAAGCGGCCATGGACGCGTTCGAGGCCGAACACCCCTCCGTGACCGTCACCCGGCTGCGCCCGGGACTGATCTTCCAGCGGGACGCCGCGGCCGAGATCCGGGGGCTGTTCCTCGGACACCTCGTGCCGATGTCGATCGTGCGCTGGATCCGCTGGCTCGTGCTGCCGCTGCCGTACCCGTTCGTGTTCCAGGCCGTGCACGCCGACGACGTCGCCGACGCCTACTGGCGCGCGGTCGACCGACGGGCAGCGGGGGCGTTCAACATCGCCGCGTCGCCCGTGCTCAACCCGCCGCGACTGGCCCGGGCCTTCGGCATGCTCGGTGCCGTCCGGATCCCGCTGCGGCTGCTGCGCGGGATCGTGACGGTGACGTGGCGGCTGCGGTTGCAGCCGACGGACGCCGGGTGGATCGACATCGCCGCCGGCGTGCCGATCATGCGGACCGACCGTGCCCGGTCCGTGCTCGGATGGGAGGCCCGACACACCTCCGAAGAAGCGTTGCGTGCACTCGTGGCCGGGTTCGCGGACGGTGCGAACGTTCCGGGGTCGGGGCCGCTGCGCGGCTGAGCGGGCTGGGGTTGGC
>NZ_QKTA01000025.1:0-47844 GCF_003234395.1 Curtobacterium sp. MCLR17_051 | reverse complement strand
CGCGAAGACCCCGCGAACACCCCGCACCCGCACCACCGCACCCGCACCCGCACCACCGAAGGGAACCCCCATGCGCATCGGCATCGACGTCGGCGGCACCAACACGGACGCCGTCCTGATGGACGGCAGCACCGTCCGTGCGGCGGTCAAGCGGTCCACCACCCCCGACGTCACCTCGGGCATCGTCGCCGCGCTCGACGGCCTGCGCGAACAGCACGCCTTCGGCCCCACGGACATCGACGGCGTGATGATCGGCACCACTCACTTCATCAACGCCCTGGTGGAGGCACGCGGCCTCGCCCCGACGGCCGCGGTCCGCCTGGGCCTGCCGGCGACGGCGTCGCTGCCCCCGTTCACGGACTGGCCCGGGCACCTGGTGTCGGCCGTGCACGCGCAGCCGTTCCTGGCCCACGGCGGCCACGAGTTCGACGGCCGCGTCATCTCGGAGCTCGACCCCGAGGAACTGAAGCGGCACGCCGGTGCCATCGCGGCCGCGGGCATCCGCTCCGTCGCGATCTCGTCGGTGTTCTCCCCGATCAACGACGAGTTCGAGCAGCGCGCGCAGGAGATCATGGCCGCCGAGCTCGGGCCGGACGTGGCGTTCTCGCTGTCGTCCGAGATCGGTCGCATCGGCCTGCTCGAGCGCGAGAACGCGACGATCATCAACGCGGCGCTCCGCGAGCTCGCCGACCGCATCGTCGACGGCCTGTCCGGTTCGGTCACGGGCAGCGGCATCGACGCGCCGCTCTTCCTGAGCCAGAACGACGGCACCCTGATGGACGTCGAGTACGCCCGGCGCTACCCGGTCGCGACGTTCGCCTCGGGCCCGACGAACTCGATGCGCGGCGCCGCGGTGCTGTCCGGCTTCGACACCTGCGCGGTCGTCGACGTCGGCGGCACGACGAGCGACGTCGGCGTCCTGACCGCGGGCTTCCCGCGTGAGGCCACGGGCGAGGTCGCCGTCGCCGGCATCCGCACGAACTTCCGGATGCCCGACGTCCTGTCCGTCGGCATCGGCGGCGGCTCCCGCATCCGCGAGGACGGCAGCGTCGTCGGGCCGGACTCCGTCGGGTACCGCCTGACCGAGGAGGGCCTGGTCTTCGGCGGCACCACCCTGACCGCCACCGACGTGGCCGTCCGCGGTGGCCGTGGTGCGATCGGGGACCCGTCGCTCGTCGCCGGGGTGCCGGCCGAGGTCGCCGCCCGTGCGCTCGACGTCATCGCGGAGCGCGTCGCCGACATCGTCGAACGGATGCGCACCTCGTCCGACCCGCTGCCCGTCGTGGCGGTCGGTGGCGGCTCGGTGCTGCTGCCGGACACCCTGCCCGGACTCGGCACCGTGCACCGCCCGGAGCACTACTCGGTCGCGAACGCCATCGGTGCGGCGATCGCGCAGGTCAGCGGCGAGGTCGACAAGGTCTACGCGATCAGCGACGGCCGCCGGTCCGCCGTGGTCGACGAGGCCCGGCAAGAGGCCGTCGACCGTGCCATCGCGGCCGGCGCCGACCCCGGCTCGGTGGACATCGTCGACTTCGACGAGGTCCCGATCCCGTACCTGCCGGGCAACGCGACGCGGATCCGCGCCAAAGCCGTCGGCGACCTGGCACTCGGGGCGCTGGTCCGATGAGCGCCACGCAAGCCGCGCCGCGCACCGCCGCGCCCACAGCACCCCTCACCGCCATCGGCGCCGACTGCTCCGCACTCGCCCGCGGCGCCGCGATCCTCGGCACCGGCGGCGGCGGTGACCCCTACATCGGACGCCTGCTCGCCGAGGCCGCCGTCCGCGCCCACGGCCCGGTCGAGATCGTCCAGGTCGAGGACCTGCCCGACGACGCCGTGGTGCTCTCGGTCGCGATGATCGGCGCTCCCACGGTGATGGTCGAGAAGCTGCCGTCCGCCGGCCAGTTCGCCGAGGCCATCCGCAGCCTGTCGGCGTTCCTCGGGGTCACCCCGACCCACCTGGCCTGCATCGAGGTCGGCGGCGTGAACTCGACGACACCGATCGTCGCCGCGGCCGAGCTCGGCCTGCCCCTGGTCGACGGCGACGGCATGGGTCGCGCCTTCCCCGAGGTGCAGATGGTGCTGCCGACCCTGTCCGGGGTCAGCGCGACACCGATGGCCCTGGCGGACGAGAAGGGCAACACCGTCGTCTTCGACACGGTCGACAACCGGTGGGCAGAGCGGCTCGCCCGCACGGCGACGGTCGAGATGGGCTGTTCCGCGATCACGGCGCAGTACGCCATGTCCGGCGCGCAGGTGAAGGAGTCGTTCGTCCGGGGCAGCCTGTCGCTGAGCGTCCGGCTCGGCGAGACACTGGTCCGCGCACGCAGCGAGAACGCCGACCCCGTCACGGCGGTCACCGAGGTGCTCGGCGGCACGGTCGTGTTCGAGGGCAAGGTCGCCGACATCGAGCGCAAGACCGTCACCGGGTTCGCCCGTGGCACGGCCCGCATCGCCGGTTCCGGCAGCGACACCGGCCTGGAGGCGGTGCTCCGGTTCCAGAACGAGCATCTGCTGGTCGAGGTGGCCGGCCAGGTCCGCACCACGGCTCCCGACCTCATCATCACGTTGGACGCCGAGACCGGCGAGCCGATCACCACCGAGGCCCTGCGCTTCGGCGCCCGCATCCGGATCGTCACCGCACCGGCCGACGAGCGCTGGCACTCCCCGGACGGCCTGCGCCTGGCCGGCCCGCGGTACTTCGGCTACGACACCCCCGCGGTCCGCCACGACGGCACCACGAGCGCGGGCGAGACGAACACGGGAGCGCACCGATGAGCTGGATCCTCGACGTCGACGACCTGCCCGACCTGGCCCGCGGCGCCGCCCTGCTCGGCACCGGCGGCGGAGGCGACCCCACCATCGGGATGCTCCTGGTCCGTGCCGCGATCGAACAGCACGGCCCCGTCACGATCCTCGACCCGTCCGAGGTGCCCGACGACGCCCTCGTCATCCCCACCGCGCAGATGGGCGCACCGACCGTGGTGCTCGAACGCATCCCGGCCGGACCGGAACCCCTCGGCGCCCTCCGTCGGCTCGAAGCCCACCTGGGCCGGACGGCGACCGCCACGATGCCCATCGAGTGCGGCGGCATCAACTCGATGATCCCGCTGCTCGTCGGCGCAACCGGCGGCTTGCCCGTCGTCGACGCGGACGGCATGGGCCGCGCGTTCCCCGAGCTGCAGATGGAGACGTTCTCGGTCTACGGGGTCCCCGGCAGTCCGCTGGCGATCAGCGACGAGAACGGCCACGGCGTCATCATCGAGACCGGCACGGACAACAAGAAGATGGAGTGGCTCGCCCGCGGGGTCACCATCCGGCTCGGCGGCGTCGCCTACATCGCCGAGTACGCCATGTCCGGCCGCCAGGTGCAGGAGACCGCCGTCCCGCGCACGCTCTCCCTGGCACTCGCCGTCGGTCGGGCCATCCGGGTCGCCCGCGAAGCCCACCGCGACCCCATCGACGCGCTCGCCGAGGCCCTCGGCACGACGATCTACACGCACCTGCGCGAGCTGTTCGACGGCAAGGTCGTCGACGTCGAGCGCCGCACGGTCGACGGGTTCGCCCGCGGTCGTGCCACCGTGCAGGGGACCGACGGCTCCGAGCTCGAGCTCCGGTTCCAGAACGAGAACCTCGTCGCCCGGCGTGACGGGCAGCTCGTGGCCGTCGTGCCCGACCTGATCTGCGTCCTCGATGCCGAGACCGCCGAGCCGATCACCACCGAACGCCTGCGGTTCGGGCAGCGCGTCCGGGTCATCGGCATCTCGACCCCCGACCTGATGCGGACCCCGGAGGCGCTCGCCGTGTTCGGGCCGTCGTGCTTCGGGCTCGACGAACCGTTCGTCCCGGTCGAGGACCTGCACGAGCACGTCCGCCCGGCCGCCCCGGCGGTCGGCTGACGAACGGCCGCGCGCCGACCCCGGCGCCCGGCCCGTGCACCCGCCCCCGGGCTCGGGCCCCGAGACGAGACCACGGCAGCAGAATGGACCCATGGACCAGGGTGAGCGGCGGGGCGGCGGTGTGGCGGGCCTCCAGGCCGACGACGCGACCGTCTTCGGACGCGGCACCGCCCTGCTCGGCTGCGGTGGTGGCGGCCGCGTCGACCACATGGTCAGCGCGCTGCGATTCGCGCTCGGCGACCGCAGCGTGCCGGTCGTCGACCTCGACGACCCCGCGCTCGGCTCGGTGGTGGCCGTCGGGCTGATCGGGTCGACGACCGTGCTCGAGGAGAAGATGCCGAGCGGCGAGGAGCTGCCGGCCGCGCTCGCGGCGGTCGAACGCTGGACGGGCGTCCGTGCCGACGCCGTCGTCGCCGCACAGATCGGCGGCGTGACCGGACCGGCCGCGGCCCTCACCGCACACGCCGCCGGACTGCCGCTCGTCGACGCGGACCTGGTCGGCCGCGCGGTCCCGCGCATCGACCAGCTGTCGGTCTTCGTCGGCCCGACCACGACGGTCACGGCGGCGGCTGCGACCACGAGCGGCCTGCGGATCGTCGTCGACGCCCGGCACCCCCACGACGTCGAGACGGTCTGGCGCGAGGCCGTCTCGCACAGCGGCGGCTGGGCGGCCTTCGCGATCGGCCCGGTCCCGGTGGCCCTGCTGCGCGAGCGGGCCGTCGTCGGCAGCGTGCAGCGCGCCCTCCGGATCGGACGCGCAGCGGGCGGCGCACGGGACGCGGCGGAACTCGCCGCGCTCATCGGCGGCCGCGTCGTCGCGCAGGGCCGGGTCATCGACGTCCAGCGCGAGGGGGACGCGCTCGCGTTCGTGCGCAGCAGCCTGGCCATCCGCGACGCCGGCACCGGTGCGGTCGCCCGGGTCGAGGCGGGCAGCGAGTACGTGCACTGCCTGGTCGACGGCCTGCCGGTCGCCAGCACGCCGAGCGTCATCACCGTCGTCGACGCGCGCTCGCTCGCGCCGGTGGCGACCGACCGCACGCGGGTCGGCAACGAGCTCGCTGTGCTCGTGCTGCCGTCGGCGCCGTGGTGGTGGGCGGACCCCGACCGCACCGCGCGCATGGGGCCGCGGGCGTTCGGCATCGACGCGGACGTCGTCCCCGAGGCCGTGGGCCAGGTGCTCGCGTGAACGCCGTCGGCGACCTGCTCCCGCTCCTGCCGCCCGGCACCCGCCTGCTCGTCGGCCCCGGCAGCACCGCGGTCCGGAGCGTCCGCGGGGTGGTGGGGACGCCCGACCAGGTCGGCCGGTCCCTGTCGCAGGGTGACGACGTCGTCGTGCTGCTCACCCCCGTCGACCGCGCGGATGCGCGCTTCGACGTGCTGCTGCGCCGGGCGTCCGCGGCCGGCACCACCCTGCTCGTCGTCGACGGGGCACTGGAACTCGGCCCCGGCACCACGACGCTCGCCGACCGGCTCGGCGTCGCCGTGCTCGCCACCCCGGACCCGTGGGTGACCTCGGTCCGCCTGCACGAACTCATCGGCACCGGGATGGGTCCGGCGGCCCGTGCAGCCCTCGACGCCTCCCGCGTCGCGCTCGACGCCGGTCCCGAACTCGACGACCTGTTCGCCCGGCTCGACCGCTCGCTCGGCCACCCGGTGCGGTTCCTCGACGCCTCGGGCCTGGCACTCCGCGGAGCCGCCGTCGACGACGCGGCCCGCGCCGTGCTCGTCCGCCGCGCCGGCACCAGCGACGTGCTGACCGCCGAGGGCGTCGACGAGACGCTCGTGGCGATCCCGGTCGGCACCGGCATCGGACCGCGCGCCTGGCTGGCCGTCGGCCTGCCCGTCCCGATCGCCGCCGAACAGCAGGTGGTCGCGAGTGCGCTGCAGGTGGCAGCCGTCGCCGTCGGGCACCGGCTGCTGCTCACCCGGCTCGACGACGAGCGTGACGCCCGCTACCGGATGGCGATGCTCGACGAACTCCGCGCGGCCGACGGGGCACCGGCCCCGCAGCTCGTGCAGCGGACCATCGCCGCCGGGTGGCGGCTGGACGCCTGGCACGTCGGCGCGCGCGTGGTCGCGCGGCAGGGCGTCGACCTGGTCGCGCTCCGCCAGCAGGTCGACGCCGCGGTGCGCGCCGAGGGACTCGACGCGGTCGTCGTCGAACAGGCGGACGGCTGGGTGCTGTGGCTGTCGGAACCCGACGAACCCGGCCGGGAGGCAGTGGCCGACATCGCGGGTCGGCTGCGGCGCGCGCAGAACACGCTCCGCACCACCGTGGAGACCAACGTGGGCGTCGGCAGTCTGCAGGCGGGCCCTGCCGGGCTGGTCCGGACGCTCGGCGAGGCGGGCGACGCCGCCCGCCTGGCCGCGAGCCGTCCGGAGTCGGGGCACTTCGTGCACGTCGACCGGCTCGGGCTCGCGCAGCTGCTGCTCGCGTGGACGCAGACGGACACGTTCCTGCCGGCCTCGCGGCAGTTGCTCGCACCGCTCGAGCGCGGTGGCGGGGCGCTCCTGACGACGCTCGCCGCCTACCTGGACGCGGAGTCGTCGATCGCCGAGACCGCCGCGGTGCTCGGCGTGCACCGGAACACCGTGTCCGACCGCATCGCGCGGGTGGAGCGGCTGCTCGGGGTGGACCTGTCCGACCCGGAGACCCGGCTCGCCCTGCACCTGGCGACGCGGGCGCGGGCCGGCGACGGCGGCTGAGGGCGGGGTGCGTCAGCTGCGGCTGGTCTCGCTCGTCTTGTCGGTCTGGCTGGCCTTCTCGGTCTCGCGCTTCGTCGTCCCGCTCGTCTTGGCGGTCCCGCGGGCGGGCCGGGCGGCGGCGCCGGTCTCGCGTGCCGCACCCGAGGCCAGGCCGGCCGCGATGATGAACACGAAGACGATCAGCAGCGCCCCGAGCAGGCCGATCTCCTCACCGAGGAACCCGATCAGGGGCGGCCCGGCCAGGAACGCCACGTAGCCGATCGTCGCGACGGCGCTGACCTTGGCGGCCGCGGTGCGGGGGTCGTCGGCCGCGGCCGACATGCCCATCGGGAAGCCGAGGCTGGCACCGAGGCCCCAGAGCACGACGCCCACGATCGCGAGCGGCACGTTGTCGATGAAGATGAGCATGCCGAGGCCGACCACCGCGACGGCGGCGCTGATGCGCAGGATCGGCACGCGGCCGAACTTGTCGATCAGCGGGCTGCCGGCGACGCGGCCGGCGGTCATCGCGGCCAGGAACACCGTCAGCACGGCAGCACCGCCGGCGTTGTCGAGCCCGTGGCCGTCGATCATCGCGAGGGGCAGCCAGTCGTTCGCGGATCCCTCGGCCAGCGCCATGCCGAGCACGATCACGCCGATGAGCAGCGTGGAGGGCTGTGCCCAGACCTGCCAGCGGGTGAGCGGGGTCGCGACCGGGCTGGTGTCGGTCGACACCGGCTGCTCGACGAGGTGCTCGTCCTGGAACTTCGCGACGGCGACGAGCATGGCGGCGCTCGTGATGACCACGAGCACGATGAAGTGCCACGACACCGGGATCTCGAGCTTCTCGGCCAGGGCGCCGAGGCCTGCACCGGCGAGCGTGCCGAGGCTGAACGCGGCGTGGAACAGCGGCATGATCGTGCGTCCGCCGGCCTTCTCGGCGGCGGCGCCGGAGACGTTCATCGACACGTCGCACAGGCCGTTGCCGAAGCCGAACGCGATGAGCGCGATCCAGATGGCGGCGAAGCCCCACCCGAGCGTGACCGCCACGCCGGCGAAGATCATGCCGACCGCCAGGCACGCCGCAGCCACCTGCACGCCCCGTCTCGCACCGAGCTTCGCGACGATGTGCCCGGCGAAGGTCAGACCGCCGATCGAGCCGACGGCCATGCCGAGCACGAGCAGGCCCATCTCGAACGTGCTCGCCCCGAGGGAGTCGCGGACGCTCGGGATCCGTCCCAGCCACGTCGCGATGTCGAGCCCGGACAGGGTGAACACCACGAACACCGCGATGATCCAGGCCTTGGTGGTCGGGACGGTGCGGGTGGACGGCGTCGTCATGGTGGTTCCCATCGTGCTGCGGCGCGCTCGGTGGTGCGCGTTCTGGTGCGTGTCGGTGCTGGTCTTGCGGCGGTCGAATCGATTCGACTGCTCGTTCCGGCTACGCTAACGGGCGATGGACGAACCGGCAACAGGACCCGGCGCGTCGCCTTCCCGCGGCGGCGTCACCCGTTCGTCGCGCCCGACGCTGGCAGCGGTCGCCCGTGCTGCCGGTGTCGCGCCGTCGACGGCCTCGCTCGCGTTCAGTGGTCTCGGCCCGGTGTCCGAGGACGCCAAGGCCCGCGTGCTCGCCGCTGCCGCCGACCTCGGTTACGGCGGCCCGGATCCCCGTGCGCGTTCCCTGCGCCGCGGTCGCTCGGGTGTCATCGGCGTCGTGATGGACGAGCGTCTGAGCGATGCCTTCCGTGACCCGGTCAACGTCCTGACGCTCGACGGCATCGCCGAGGTCGCCGGTGCCGCAGGTGCCTCGCTGCTGCTCGTCCGGAGTCCGCTCGACGATGAGCAGGGCGCCGGCCCGCTGGTGGATGCCCCGATGGACGCCGTCGTGCTCGTCGGGTGCAACGTCCGGATCGACCCGGCCGTCGCCGTGTTGCGCCGTCGGCAGATCCCCGTCGTCGCGATCGAGGCGGACGAGATCGAGGGCGCTGTCCCCGTCCAGCTCGACAACCGAGATGCCTCACGCCGTGCTGCCGAGTACCTGCAGGGGCTCGGCCACCAGGACGTCACCGTCGTGACCCTGCCCCTCGATGCCGCGCGCCGCCGTGGCCCGATCGACGCAGCCCGGCAGGACGAGGGCATCGCCTTCACCACGCTCGAACGCCTGCGTGGTGTGCGACAGGTCTACCCGGACGCCGTCGCGGTCGAGACCGCCGGCAGCTCGGTGGAAGAGGGGCGTCTCGCCGGCACCGAGCTCTTCGCACCGGACGGCCCCCGCCCCACCGCCGTCATCGCGCAGAGTGACCTGATCGCCGTCGGGGTGATCTCGGCCGCACTCGACGCCGGACTCCGTGTGCCCGAGGACGTCAGCGTCGTCGGCTTCGACGGCATCACGGTGGACGACAGCCTGCTCCACCGCACCCCGATCCGGCACCTGACCACCCTGGTGCAGCCGTTCGTGCAGAAGGGCCAAGCCGCCGCCCGTGCCGCCCTGGCCATGCTCGAGGGTGCGGAACCCCAGCCGGCGTCGTTCACCTCGGAGTTGCGGGTGGGGGACACGACGGGGCCGCCGCCCGCTGTCCACTGAGACTCAGGAAGGCTCGGAGTGTCCCTGGTCGAGCGGTCCGGACACCGACGAGTGTCTTAGAGAGAAGCTGCTGAACTCCTCCTAACGGAGAGCTCCGATTTATGGCGCTGAGGACGGTGGTTCTGGCGAACGTTAGATCACGAAGCCAGGGCCGAGTGCTACAGCTGGCAGCCGTGCGCTGACAAAACGATAGCGGTAATACCGAGGATCCGTTAGATTCGCTTCATGCTCACCCATGACGTTGCAGTCTTCGCTGGCGGACTCAGCGCGAAGCTTGCCACCCGCTCTCGTCACGTATGCACCTTTTTCGGTGCAGGCACATCCAAGGCGTGCGGACTGCCGGATGTGGTTGAGCTGACGAACAAAATCGCTGGAAGTCTAAAAGGGGACCAGCTCGCATCGTTCAAGCGCATCACAAAGTCCCGCAGCCTGGAGGGCGCACTCAGTCGTCTAAGAAGGATTGAGGCTGTTGCCGAAGGGAGCGACACGATCGATGGACTCACGAAAGATTCGGCAAAACGCCTCGACCTCGTTATCTGCAAACTCATCATAAGGGAACTTAGTCTGGCGGAGGTCAATATGGGTCCTGCTGATAGGTTTGCCTCGTGGGTCGCGCGCGCAGACTACCTCCGACCCGTGGAGATTTTTACGGTCAACTACGACTCCGTCCTCGAGTCCGCCCTCGAGGCGAAAGCTATCCCGTACTTTGATGGGTTCATGGGGACATGGCAGGCGCGTTTCCGAACCGACATGGTGGAGGCAACAAACTCGGAGCCAAATTCCCTCCTGCCGTCCTTCTTCGCGCGCTTGTGGAAATTGCACGGCTCAATCAACTGGGCATGGGATAATACGCAGACTGCTGAACAGGTCATTCGATTAGGCGCAGCAGTTCCCGAAAGTGCGATCGCGGCCATCTTCCCCTCTGACACTAAGTATGAGGAATCCCGCCGTATGCCCTTCGTCGTCCTGCAAGACAGGCTCCGACGTGCTCTAAGTGAGCCAGAGACATTGTTCCTTGTGTCCGGCTACTCATGGGCAGATGAGCATCTGAATGAGCTTTTCTTCGAAGCAGCTGCTCGTAGACCACGCTCGGAAATTATTGCGTTCTGCTATTCGGGTATCGCCGAGAATCTAGCCGAGAAGGCTGCTCAAACCCCGAATCTTCAAGTAGTCACGCAAGTTGAAGCAATCATTGGAGGTGTGCGTGCCAACTGGGGGGCGCCTGATGGTGACACTCGGCTTCCGGCCGATATCTGGGATGGCTCGCGATGTGGCCTTGGCGACTTTGGTAAGTTAACTAGCTTCTTGTCGCGGAGTTCCTCTGTCATCGACCGGTTTGGCCCGAGTGACACGTCGGAGCAAATATATGTCTAATAAAGATGAAACCTACGTCGGCCGGGTGCGACATGTGTTGGGATCGAAGCTCACGGTGGAGCTAGATCCCGGGTTGGCCGGGATCGCGCCAATTTATCGAGGGCAGCTTCAGCAGATTGGCCAAATTGGCTCCTTGGTACGATTGCCGCAAGGAATGGTCGATCTTATCGGCACGGTTACGCTGGTAGGGATATCGGAACTGTCGCCCGGGCCTGTTCCAATCGATTCCCGGGCAGCGGGCGAGCGGTGGCTTCAGGTGCAGCTTCTCGGTGAGGTAGACAAGGGAACCGGGCGTTTCAGGCGGGGTGTTGGTTCCTACCCTGGACTTGATGATCCCGTTCATTTCGCTCGGAATGAGGAACTGCAGTCGGTCTACCCCTCGTCGGCAACGACACATCTCCGTGTCGGGCGTTTGTCTGCGGCTGAAGCGATCCCCGTTGCGCTTGACGTCGAGAAGCTCGTGGTACGGCACTCGGCCGTCGTGGGTTCTACGGGCTCGGGGAAAACGAGCGCGGTTGCGTCGCTACTGCAAGGCTTTGCTAACGACGATTGGCCCGATGCAAACATCGTCGTTATCGACAGCCATGGTGAGTACGCGCACGCGTTAGCGGGACACGCGTCGGTGAAGTCGGTGCTCGGTAAAGGAAGCAAGCGGCTTCGTGTGCCGTACTGGGCGCTTCCTGCGGAAGATATCTTGAGAGCTTTCACCGGGGCTAACGCGGGTCCGACAACTCTGAAAACATGGGCGACCCTTGTTGCGGATGCTCGTAGAAGATTTGTCGAATCAGCTAAATGGTTGAACTTGGATCCGGAGGCGGTGACAGCGGACACTCCTGTGCCTTTCGACATTCGAGAGGTCTGGTTGCTGCTGGACTCCGAGAACAGGGAGACTCGTAGGTCTAAAGGCGATCCCGGTACGGCCTGCTTGGAGAAGGGGGGAGATGCGCCTACTCTGAGGTCGGCAATATATAGCCCGCATGGTCCCGGAGGTGCACCCCCGATGCAAGCTCCAAACTTCGGACTCCACGGCAGTACTCCGGAGTTGCTTCGCCTTGGCCTGCTTGACCCTCGCTTGGCTTTCATGCTGGAACCAACGGGCACTGCGGACGGACCTGACCCGCTAGTTGCTACTCTCGAATCTTGGTTGGGTGGGGCTGAGCCGGTTTCGGTTCTTGACTTCAATGGAGTACCCGACGCGGCTGCCGAATTGGCGGTAGGTGTGATTCTCAAGCTACTGTTCGATATTGCGCTACGGACGCCCGACGGTGTGGATGGAATCGGACGTCCAAGTCCGGTGCTTATCGTTCTTGAGGAAGCTCACCGTTACCTGGGTGAGGCCGCAGCCCCTATCGCTCGAAAGTCTGCGAACCGGATAGCGCGGGAAGGTCGTAAGTATGGCGTGGGACTCATGCTTGTAACGCAGAGGCCGTCGGATCTTCCGGACACCGCATTGGCGCAGTGCGGCACCATCATCGCCCTTCGCCTGAGTAACAGTGCTGACCAGGGGCGAATCAGAACTGCTTTACCAGACAGTGTGGTTGGGTTGGCGGAAACCCTGCCCTCTCTTAGGACGGGGGAAGCAATCATAAGTGGTGAAGCGCTGGTACTTCCTACTCGAGTCATCATTGACCGACCGGATCCTCTACCACTTGCGGGGGACCCTTCCCTAGATGCCTGGCACGCGAACAAAGGAACTCGGGATGTGAGTAGTGCACTGGCTATTTGGCGAGGGATCTATGAGCAGGAGGAAAAGTGACCATAGAGTGGCGCTTCGTTGAATCGACTCGGATTGTGGCTGAGGCGTATGATGCTGACACTGAAACCATATATGTGGAGTTCCCTAGAACCGGCGTTCAGTGGTGGTATTCGGACTGTCCGCCCGACATCTGGGAGCAGTTCACAGCTTCAGGGCAGTCGCGGGGGCAGTTCATCCACGAGGTGCTAAATTACAAGCCCCATGGGAGGTACGCCTAACTAGGCAGGACGATGTTACGTTGATTATTTCGGGCTGCCTTTAGTTTCGCCGCTCCATAGGGCGGCCGTCATCGGCGAAGTGATCTCCTGCGATCGGATAGGGGAAGCGGAGAGCTGCGAGGTGGTGCGGAGCCGCGTCGCTGAGCTCCGTGACGAGATGGCCGCACGGGCTGACGAACTCATCCGGCGCCGCGACGCGCTGGCGGCTTCCTTGGCGGCGACGGACCGCAGCGACGCGTTCGCAGCCCGGTAGCGCCTCCGGTTCTTCAGGCGATGTAGCGCTGCGCGAGGCCCGGCTTGATGTTGCCGGAGAGGATCGCCCGTTCCGTCTCGCCCAGCTGCGCCAGCAGTCCCTCGTCCTCCAGGCCCGGCAGGCACACGACTTCGCCGTTCCGGAAGGCCGCCAGTGCGGCCACGGAGACGTCGTCCGGTGTCATCGCCATCGGCGACACCGATGCGCCGCCGTTCCACTCCGACGACACGAGCCCCGGGCAGACGACCGTCGCGTGCACTCCGGTGTCGGCGAGCTCCGAGGCGAGCACACGGGTGAACGCGACCATCCCCGCCTTCGCACCGACGTAGAGGGCCCGGTGCGGGAGCCCCCGACCACCGGCAGGCGCCTGCGCGACGCCGGCGCTGAACGCCAGGTTCGATGCGATCGCGATGATGCCGCCCCGTGCGCGGTCCAACATGCCGGGAAGAGCCGCTCGGGTGAGCAGCGGCGTCGCGTCCGCGTTGAGGGTCCACGCCCGCCGGAGCTCGTCCGGGTCGATCTCGGCGAACGGGCCGTAGGCGCTGACGCCGGCGTTCGAGACCAGGACGTCGATGTCGCCGGATCCGGCGCGATCGACGACGCGTTCCAGGGCGGCGCGGTCGGACAGGTCCGCGACGAGGACCTCCACCGATGCTCCGTGCTCAGCGAGGTGATCCCGTGCTGCCCGGAGGCGGTCGTCGCGGCGCGCGACCAGGACGAGGTCGTGGCCCTGTTTCGCGAGATCGGTGGCGATGGCGGCACCGATGCCGCTGCTGGCACCGGTCACGAGGGCGAGTGGTCGAGTCATGAGAGTCCTAACGTGGTTGTCAACTATCAAGCACTTTATACCCATCAGTCGATGTAGCATCGGAACCGTGACTGACGACCAGAGGCCCTCGCCCTCACCGGCGCCGGCTGATCGGGTCGTGTGGGCGCTCCGCCGTGCCGAGCTCGTCGTGCAGGCTGAGAAGGAGCGGGGCTTGCGTCCGCTCGGTCTCGCACCAGCGCACTACACGTTCCTTGCGTCCTTGCAGGCCGAGCCAGGACTGACCGGCGCCGAACTCGCTCGGCGGCTCGGTGTGACCCCTCAGGCGGTGGCCTCGCTCGTCCGGCGGCTCGAGGAGCGAGCGCTCGTCGAACGGCGCGCACACCCGCGGCACGGACACGTGCACGAGCTGCACCTGACCGCTACCGGACGCGCGGTGTTGATCGACGCGGAGGTCGTCATCGACGCCGTCGAGCAGGAGGTCACGAGCGTCCTCGGAACCGATGGAGCGCAGCAGCTGCGGAGCCAGCTCGAGTTGTTGACGCGCACCATCGGGGGTTCCGTGAACTGACCGGCGACAGGAACAACGCGGCGCGTGCGGGCTAGTCCTTCTCGGCGGACAGTTCCGCCGTCATGCTCCAACCCTGACCTTCTGTCCACGACAGCGTGACCCAGCAGTCCTTCGCCCGCTTGTCGGCAGGGTGCACGAAGACGCCGACGATGGTCGTCACCACCGCATCGTTCGAGGTGACCTTCGCACCCGGTGTCAGGAGCGGCTCGCAGACCTTCCACGCCGTGACCGCGCCGGAACGCTGATCCTGTCCCACCGCCGACACGAAGCGGTGTTCGTCGTGCTCCTCGAGACCCTCGACCGCTGCTTGTCTCGCGGCGGTCTCCGAGGCGTCGGAGGGTTCGCCTCCGACATCGGTCGGGACGTTGTGTCCGGAGCAGCCGGCCAACGCGACCGCGGCGACGATCCCGATGCTCGTGAGCAGCGGGGTCCGCGAGTGGTTCCGTGCGAGCTTCATGCGACATTCCCTACGGATTGTTGAGGCACGGCGCTGGTGCGCACCCCGAGCCCCACCACCGCGACCAGGTTAACCGCACTCCCCACCAAGAATCCCGTGGTGCCACCAGCGACACCTGCGACGGGCCCGAGTACCGCCATGAGCCCAGCCCCGACGACGAACCCGGCGACCGAAGCCAGGGCGACCTGCCGTGAGCGTCCAGCGGCAAGGAGCAACGCCGCCGGCACGAGCCCGACGGTGAACACCCACACCGCGACCATCAGGTACCGCAGGTCGGCGACGGCAGCGGCACCCTCGGCTGGGTAGACGATGGGCAGGAACCACCCGGCGAGCAGTGCGACCAGGCCGAAGACGACGGCGGAAGCAGCAGCGAACCCGACGACGAGCAGCAGCGCCCCGCGAGAGCGCAACGATCCACCATCGGTCCGGTGCGCGAACGCCGGCACGAGCACCTGCCCCAACGCCTGCCCGAGCATCGACGCCGGCGTCGCCAGGGTGAAGGCAGCGGCGTAGACACCGGCGTCGTGCGCCGATGACGTCACCTGCGCCGAGATCATCGTCAGCTGGAGCAACCCGTTCGAGGTCACCACAGCCAGCACGTTCCACGCCGCGAAGCCGAGCACCCCCGCAGCGGGTTCGCGAGCTGCAGCAGCGAAGCCGTTGCCCCGCGGCCAGCACGCGATCGCGAACACCGTGTACCCGATGGCCAGGGGCAGCAGCACGAAGGGCTCGAGCCGGGCGACGCACGCCACCACGAGCAACCCGAGCGCCAGCACGCTCGTCACGGAGTCCCACAGTGCGACCCGCGGCGCCCGGTCGTAGCCGAGCTGCGCGCCGCGGGCGTAGCAGTAGAGGCCGTAGCCGACGACGACCGCGGCACCACCGAGCACCATGCCGGGGCCGTTGCCCCAGGCCAGCGCGATCGGCACGGTGACCGCCGCGAGCACCACGCTCGACACCAGCATGGACACCCCGAGCAGCCGGTTCACGGAGGCATCGGACCGCCGGCCCCGCAGCGCGATCGCCAGGAACCGTGACGCGGTGTTGCCGGCGGCGTTCGGCCAGAGCAGCGCGACGAAGACCGAGAGCGACAGCAGCGCCGTGGTCTGCCCGAGGGTCTCGGTGCCGAACACCCGCCCGACGACGACGGTCACGAGCAGCTTCGCGACGCCCTGCACCCCGATGCCGACCGTGGCGAGCACGGCCGACGAGGCCACCGACGACGACGGTGCTGCAGGAGAATCAGGCCCGGCGGACGAAGCGGGCCCAGCCGGAGACGGCCCGCTCACCGCGCCAACGCCTGTTCCACCCAGCCGCGCCGGTGCGCCCGCACCCCGAGCGTCACCGCCCGGACCCCGATGTACCCGAGGGCGAAGGCCGCCCACAGCCCTGCGAGCGTCCCACCGGCCCACCAGAGCAGCGGCAGGTAGACGACGAGGTTCAGGCCTCCGGCGATGGCCAGGTACCGCGCGTCGCCGGCACCGATCAGCACCCCGTCGAGCACGAAGACGTACCCAGCGACGGGCATCCCGACGGCGATGAGCACCAGCACGACGGGCAGGGCGTCCCGCACCGCCCGCGAGTCCGAGAACACCGGCCCGAGCACGCCGCTCAGCGCCAGGGTAAGCACCCCGAGCAGCACACCACCGGCGATCCCGAGCAGCACGAGCCGTCGCGTCACCAGTCGCACCCGCTCCGGGTCACGCCCGCCGAGTCCGTGCCCGACGAGCGCCTGCCCGGCGATCGCCAGGGCGTCGAGCGCGAACGCCAGTGTCGAGAAGACGGTCAGCCCGACCTGCGTCGTCGCCAGCCCGGTGGTCCCCAGCCCGGCAGCGGCACCGACGGTCGCGAGCATCGCGATCCGCAGCGACGCGGTCCGCAGGAACAGCCATGCCCCCGACCGCAGGGCCCGGGCGACGCCCGAGGCGCCGGGTCGCAGCGGCGCCCCAGACGACCGAGCGGCCCGCACCGCGATGCGCACGTAGACGACGGCCATCGCCCACTGCACGATGACGGTGCCGGCGGCGGATCCCTCGACGCCCCAGCCGGCGCCGTAGATCAGGACGGCGTTGAGCAGCCCGTTCGCGACGAACCCGATGGTCGCGACGACGAGCGGGGTCTTCGTGTCCTGCAGCCCACGCAGCAGTCCGGTCGAGGCCGTCACCACCAGGATGCCGGGCAGCCCGATCAGCGAGATGGTCAGGTACGCGGTCGCGGCGGCCGACACCTCGGCCGAGGCGCCGAACAGGTCGACGAGCGGCCCGGCGAGCGGCCACCCGACCAGCGCCAGCACCACCCCCAGCACGAGCGCGAGCCACATCCCGTCGATGCCGGCGTGCACGGCTCCGCGACGGTCGCCACCACCGAGCGCCCGCGCCACGGCCGGGGTCGTCGAGTACGCCAGGAACACCAGCAGCCCGGTCACCGTCGACAGCACGGCACTCGCGAGCCCGACGGCCGCCAGCGGCGTCGCCCCGAGGTGCCCGACGAGCGCGGTGTCGGTCAGCAGGAACAGCGGCTCGACCACGAGCGCTCCGAGGGCCGGCACCGCCAGCCGCACGATGTCGCGGTCGACCGCGCGCCGCTCAGCGGTCACAGCGGGTCGCGTCGGTCGGTGCACCGACCCATTCTGTCGGCGATGCCGACCCGTCGTCGTCGCCGGGCGGGGTGGGCGTGCCCCCGTGACGGACTGGAGGCCCGTGGCCGTGTCCGCCACGGGCCTCCAGTCCGGTGGTCCCACGTCCTCGGGCTTGCGCCACGGACGACCTCGCTGCGCGACGAGCCGATCCGCGGGCGTCTGTAACGCTGGAGCCATGACCGGACACTCCAGAGTGTGAAGGACGAACAGGACGACGGCCCGCTGTGGACGCGAGCGGTCCGTGATGACGGGGCTGCGTTCGCCGCGCTGTTCGACCGGCACCGACCACGCATCTACCGACGGGCGTTGAGCCTGACGGAGAACTCGCACGACGCCGAGGACATCACGGCGGCGGCGTTCTACGAGCTCTGGCGCAAGCGCAAGAGCGTCACCCTCGTGGCGGGTTCCGTCGCTCCGTGGTTGCTGGTCACGACGGTCAACCTGACCCAGAACCATCGACGCGCAGCGGCGCGGTACCGGAAGCTCCTCGACGCACTCCCTCGGGACGATCCCCACGCTCCAGCCATGGACGCCGAAGACCTCGAGGCCCGCGAACGCCTCAGGACGACGATCCGGGGACTCGCGCCGCAGGACGCCGCACTGCTGGTGCTCACCGGGGTCGAGGAGATGCCGGTCTGGCAGGCCGCGCAGGCGGTCGGTCTCAAACCGCCGGCGGCACGCGTGCGGTTGCACCGGATGCGGCAGCGCCTGCAACGCGACCTGCACGACCTCCGTCCCAGTGTCCGCAACGCACCGGAAGGCACCTACTGATGAGCATCGACATGAACCCCGACGCTGCTGCAGCGGTCCGCTCGGAGCTGGCCGCCATCGGGACACAGCGGAGCGCCCTGCAGCGCCAGCAACGACGTGCACGCATCGGCGTCTCGATCGTCTCCGTTGCGGCGATCGCGGTGACGACGAGCGCCGCCGCCCTGGTCGTCGCCGGGCTCCCGGGCACCACGACGACGGCAGCAGTCGGGCGCACGACCACTGCGACGCACACCGGCCCCGCACTGATCGACATCGGGCAGGCTCCCGACACCGCGGGTGCCGTGATCGTCGACATCACGTGCCGCAACGACGTCGGCATGGTCCGCGTCCTCACCGTCAGAGGTGGCGCATCCGGCCTGAGTTGTCGGGACGAAGGGACGATGCGCGTCGTCGACGGCCGCCTCCCGGAGCGAGGGACCACGACGTTCAGCATCGAAGCGTCGGCGGGGACGCGGTGGACGGCGACGCTGCAGTACGCCACCGCGGTCACGTCGGATTGGGCGGTCAACGACAGGGGCCAGACCTACGGAGTCCCGAACGCGTCGGGTCACCCGGATCTGGTCCCCGGGAGGGCGGACAACGGCCGCGAGGGCTGGGTTCTGTGGAGCGAGCCGGACGGCGGCGACGTGTACGAGTCCGACGGCACGACCGTCGTCGGGCAGTGGACGGCGGGGGTCGCCGATGAGGTCCCGCTCGATCAGCGGTACATCGACGAGCAGGAGTCCGTGCAGACCGCGACCCCGTCGCCCAGCGCGCCCCGCTGAACCGGGCGAGGAGCGCGTGCGGACCGGAGCGACCGACTGGGGGGCGTTCCGGTCCGCAACGCACCACGTGACGGACTGGAGGCCCGTGGCCGTGTCCGCCACGGGCCTCCAGTCCGGTGGTCCCACGTCGTCAGGCCGGACGCGCGTTCCGGCCGACCACTCGCGTCAGTCGGCGCGCGGTTCCACGGGGACGGCGCCGGTGGCGGCGTGCGCGGGGTCGGCGGCCTCGGTCGAGGGCTCGTCGGTGCCGCGGGCCCGGCCGATGACGTCCATCAGGTGGTAGACGACGATCGCGGCGATCGTGCCGACGATGATGCCGCCGAAGCTCGCCTGGCCGAAGCGGAACGTGAAGTCGGCGATGCCGATGATCAGGGCGATGCCGGCGGTCAGCTGGTTCTTCGGCTTCGAGAAGTCGACGCGGTTCTCGACCCAGATCCGGATGCCGATGATGCCGATCAGGCCGTAGAGCGCGGTGGTGGCGCCACCGAGCACGCCCGCGGGCACCGAGGAGATGACGGCGCCGATCCTCGGCGACAGGCCGAGCAGGACGGCCGCGATCGCGGCGACCCAGTATGCGGCGGTGGAGAAGACGCGGGTGGCGGCCATGACGCCGATGTTCTCGCCGTAGGTGGTGGTGGCGGAGCCGCCGCCGACGCCGGCCAGGACGGTCGAGATGCCGTCGGCGAAGAGCGCGCGACCGGTGAGCGGGGTGAGGTCACGGCCGGTCAGCTGCCCGACGCCCTTGACGTGGCCGACGTTCTCGGCGACCAGCGCCAGGACGACCGGCACGAACGCCAGGTAGATCGGGAGCTGGGACGGGTCGAACGCGGGAGCGGTGAAGTCCGGCAGGCCGATCCACGGCTTGTCGCCGACCTTCGAGAAGTCGACCTGACCGCCGATGAGCGCTGCCACGTACCCGACGAGCACGCCGATGACGATCGACAGGCGGCCGATCAGGCCCCTGAACAGGACCGTGACCAGGATGATCGTCGCGAGGGTGATGAGCGCGATGACCGGGGCTTCCGTGAAGTTGTCCCGGGCCGACGGAGCCAGGTTGAAGCCGATCAGGGCGACGATCGCGCCCGAGACCACCGGGGGCATCAGCCGGTCGATCCACCCGGCGCCGGCCAGGTGCACGACGAGCCCGACGATCGCGAGCAGCGCGCCGACGACGATGATGCCGGACAGGGCGAGCGGGATGCCGCCGATCTTGGTCGCCGCACCGATCGGGGCGATGAAGGCGAACGACGAGCCGAGGTAGCTCGGCAGGCGGTTGCCCGTGATGAGCAGGAACAGGATCGTGCCGATGCCGCTGAACAGCAGCGTCGTCGACGGCGGGAACCCGGTGATCAGGGGCACCAGGAACGTGGCGCCGAACATCGCGACGACGTGCTGCACGCCGAGGCCGATGGTCCGGGGCCAGGTGAGCCGTTCGTCGGGTGCCACGATCGTCGTCGCGGAGACGGTCTTGCCGTCGCCGTGCAGCTTCCACGGAAGTCCCATGCGATGACCGTACCGGCAGCCGTGTGCCGGTGACGACCCGGATCGACCTGCCCCATGGGGTCGGTGGCTATCGTGGACCGCATGACCGACGTCGCACGTGCCTCCGGCATCCACACTGACGAACTCGACCCCGCGGTGCGCCCCCAGGACGACCTGTACCGCCACGTGAACGGGACCTGGATCGAGGCGACGCCGATCCCCGACGACAAGGCCCGGTACGGATCCTTCACGGTGCTGGCCGAAGCCGCCGAGATCGCCGTGCGCGACATCATCGAGCGCTCGCAGCAGGCCGCCCCCGGCACCGAGGAGCGCAAGGTCGGCGACCTCTTCACCTCGTTCACCGACGAAGCCCGGCTCGAGGAGCTCGGCACCGCACCGATCGAGCACCTGCTCGCCGAGATCACCGCCATCGAGTCCGTGCCCGAGGTCATCGCCGCCGTCGGCCGCTTCGAGCGCATCGGCCTGCCGAGCTTCCTGCAGCTCTTCGTCGACAACGACCCGGGCGACCCCGAGTCCTACGTCGTGTTCCTGGAGCAGTCCGGCCTCGGGCTGCCCGACGAGTCGTACTACCGCGAAGAGCGCTTTGCCGACATCCGCGAGAAGTACCGCGAGTTCGTCGCGGCGATGTTCCCGCTCGCCGGCCTCGACGACGGCGGCGCCCGCACCGAGCACGTCATCGCGCTCGAGACGGCGCTCGCCGCCCAGCACTGGGACAACGTCACGACCCGCGACAGCCAGAAGACCTACAACAAGCTGCCCTGGGCCGAGGTCGCCGCGCTCGCGAAGGGCGTCGACCTGCAGACCTGGTGGCAGGCCATCGACGCCCCCGCCGGTGCGTTCGAGACCGTCGTGGTGCGCGAGCCCTCGTTCATCACCGGCCTGGCCGACCTGCTGAACGACCAGCCGCTCGAGGTCTGGAAGGACTGGCTGCGCTGGCAGGTCATCCGTGGTTCCGCGGCGTACCTGACGAGCGCGTTCTCGGCCACGAACTTCTCGTTCTACGGCACCGCACTGACCGGTGCACCCAAGCAGCGCGAGCGCTGGAAGCGTGGCGTCTCGCTGGTCGAGGGTGCGATGGGTGAAGCCGTCGGCCGCATCTACGTGCAGGAGCACTTCGACGAGACCTCGAAGGCCAAGATGGACGACCTCGTCGCCAACCTGGTCGAGGCGTACCGGCAGAGCATCACCGCGCTCGACTGGATGACCGACGAGACCCGTGCCCGTGCGCTCGACAAGCTCGACAAGTTCACGCCGAAGATCGGCTACCCGGTGAAGTGGCGCGACTACTCGGCGCTGCCCGTCCTCTCCGACGACCTGGTCGCGAACGTCCGCGCCGTCGCCTCGTTCCAGGTCGACCGCGAGCTCGGCAAGATCGGCAAGCCGATCGACCGCGACGAGTGGTTCATGACCCCGCAGACGATCAACGCGTACTACAACCCCGGCTTCAACGAGATCGTGTTCCCGGCCGCGATCCTGCAGTTCCCGTTCTTCGACGCAGACCGCGACGCCGCCGCGAACTACGGCGCGATCGGTGCCGTCATCGGGCACGAGATCGGCCACGGCTTCGACGACCAGGGGTCGCAGTACGACGGCGACGGCAAGCTCGAGAACTGGTGGACCGAGGCCGACCGCGCGGCGTTCGAGGAGCGTACGAAGGCCCTCATCGCCCAGTACGACGCCCTGGTACCGACCGAGGTGCCCGACAGCCACGTGAACGGTGCCCTGACGATCGGCGAGAACATCGGTGACCTCGGTGGCCTGTCGATCGCGTGGAAGGCGTACCTGCTGTCGCTCGACGGCCAGGAGCCCCCGGTCGTCGACGGACTCACCGGTGCTGAGCGCTTCTTCCTGAGCTGGGCCCAGGCCTGGCGCATGGCGATCCGCCCGGAAGAGGCGGCTCGTCTGCTGAGCATCGACCCGCACTCGCCCAACGAGTTCCGCTGCAACCAGGTCGTGCGGAACATCGACGTCTGGTACGACACCTTCGGCGTGACCGAGCAGGACGCGATGTACCTCGACCCCGCCGAGCGCGTCGCGATCTGGTGATGACGGAGCCGGACGCGGCCCGGTCGTCGCGCCGCCGGCGACCGGACGACCGCCCAGCAGGTGGCGGCCGCGGTCGTGGGCGGCACAGCGGCCGGGCCGACGACCGCTTCACCGCCACCACCGAGGCCATCGGCGCCCTCGCGCTCGAGGGCGCCGGGGTCAGCGCCTCGGTGATCGACACCTCGAGCGGCAAGGCCCTGCTCGCGATCGACGACACCCTGGTGCAGCCGGTCGCGAGCCTGGGCCGCGTCCTGCTGCTCATCGAGGTCGCCGCTCAGCTCGAGGACGGCCGCCTGCACGGTGACCGCCTGCAGCGCATGGCCCGCGACACCGCGACCGGTGCCGGCCTGTGGCAGTTCCTGCAGGAGCCGACCATGCAGGTGCCCGACCTGGCGACCCTGGTCGGGGCGACCGCCGACGCCTGGGCCATGAACGCTTTGCTGTCGACCGTCGGCATCGACGCCGTCCGGGAGCGCGCGGAGTCCCTGGGGATCGAGCGCACCGCGTTGATCGACCGGGTGCGGGACCGCCGCGGCCCGGACGACGCCCCCGACGCCTCCGTCGCACCGACCGGGGAGCTGTCGTGGGTGATGCGCGGGCTGGCGCTCGGCGAGGTCGTCGACGAGGCGGTGTCGAACCGGGTGCTCGGCTGGTTGTCCCTGGCGAGTGACCTGAACCTGGTCGCCGGGTCCTTCGGGCTCGACCCCCTGGCACACCGTGCGCTCGACCACGGGCTGCAGGTCGTCGCGGTCACCGGGTCGAGCACGGGCGTGCGGGCCGAGGCGGGGATCCTGCGGGGGCCCGGGTCGTCGGTCAGCTACGCCGTGACCGTCACGTTCGACGATGCTTCGTTGCAGCGGCGGTTGGCCGTGGTGGAGGCGCTGCGGACCATGGGGACCGAGGTGCTCGAGGCGGTGCACGCGCCGGCTCGTCGCTGACGGCGTTCGATGCTGTTCGTGGCGGGTGCGGTGTCTCCGTGTCAGGACCGGGGGACGCAGACCGACTCGGCGCTCAGGCTCAGCCCGTCGACGGTGCCGCGGATGCTCGCCGTGGCGGGGTCCGCATCCGTTGACGACGACCAGTAGTCCCGCCCCATCGCCCGGCCGCTGACCTCGAGGCCCTCCGACGTCCACAGCGCGGTCACGGCGTCGAACGGCTCCTGCGCGTCGTCGACGATCTGGAACACGGGCACGATGCTGAACGCCGTCGCGCGGGTGCCGGTCGCATCGGGTGACCAGGTCGATCCGGGCGGCGCGCACTGTTCGGTGCCCGTGGTCACGGTCGCCGGGACTCCGGCGGCCTCGGCCGAGCGCTCGAGGAACGCCCGGAGCGTCGCGGCCCGGTCGCTGACGTCGGCGGGCACCCACGGGGTCGGCGACGGGCCCGACGTCGGGGTGCCCGGGGCAGTGGCGTCCTGCGGCTTCTCGGCGTCGAGGGGGAGTCCGAGCCAGCCACTCGTCCCGTCGATGCCGACGGAGAACGCGGTGCGCGGAGCGCGGTGCGCGTCGGCGGCTTCGTCCTTCGTCCGGACGAGGACGTCGGCGACGGCACCGGTTCTGTCGCCGTAGATCGACAGGGAAGGCCGTTCGGGCTCGGGAGCCGCTCCGTGCTCGTCTGCGGGTGCCTGCGCAGCGTCGGCGTAGGTCGTGCCCGGTGAGTAGTACAGGCCCTCGACGTCGTGGTCACCGTCGCGGTCGAACCCGTCGATCGTGCGCAGGAGTGCTCGCCCGGGGTGCGTCGCCGTGATCCCCACCGAAACGTCACCACGGTCCAGCGAGGCCGGGTGGCCAACGACGATCGGACGGGCCTGCGCGACGGCGTCGGTGAAGCTGACGCCCGGCACGAGCCAGATCGTGGAACGTGACGGGGTCGCCCACAGCCGGTGCACGAAGGGCTCCGTGCGCAGCCGTCCGGCCAAGTCGACGACGTCGGGGTCCATCGGGTCGACTGCGACCGGCGCCGACGCCCGGCCGCGGGGCACGTCCACGGTCACCGACAGCGTCGTGCCGGTGACGCCCCGCGCTGCCGTGTGCCGGATCCGTTCGGCGACGGCGAGGTCCGTCGTGTCGGCCTGCACCTCGAGCGAGGTGATCCAGTTCTGCGGGTCGTCCTTCGCGTCGACCTGACGGATCTCGCCCTCGGCCGTGTCGACCCCGGGCAACCGCTCGACCCGGGTGATGAGCTTCGCGAGCGCCGGTTCCGACCCGGCCGGCGGTGGTGGCGACGTGCACGCGGCGAGGGCGAGCACGACGCCGAGCGCGGTCGCGAGGGCTGCCGCTGAACGTGTCCGTGCGCGAGCCCCCATGCGTCCGAGTCTAGGAACGGCGCCGTGCGGGCGGAATCGGTCGCGGGACCCATCCGTGCTCAGCGCAGGAGCACGAAGGAGCGCAGCGGATGGGGTTCGACGTCGTGGACCTCGACGAGGCCACGTGACTCGTAGAACGCTCGCTGCCCCGGCTCGTCGTCGGTGAGCAGGACCGTCTGGCGAACGCCGGCGTACCGCTGCAGGACGGCGTCGAGCAGTGCGCCACCGATGCCGGACCGGTGCGCGGACGGCAGGACGAGGACGTCCTGCACGTACACGATCGTCACCCCGTCCGAGACCGTGCGGACCAGGCCGAGCAGGTGTCCATCGTCGTCGCGGGCGGTCAGCACGGTGTGGGAACCGGCGATCGCCGCGGTGAGGGCTGCGGGGTCCTGCGAGTACGCGGTCCACCCGACGGCGTCGTACAGCGCCACCAGTTCGTCGGTGCCCGGTCGTTCGTCGCTGATCGTGGTGGTCACGGTGCCCATCGTGCCCGAGCCGGACGCGTGATGCGGCCTCGGGATCGCACCGGGGCGACCGTCAGCGATCGGCGGAGTCCGCTCCGCCGGACTCGGCCTCGCGCATGAACGCGGTGATGTCGATCGATCGGGTGTCGGGGAGCGTGATGTCCTCGGGGCGGATGGGACGCACGCTCATGCCTCCTCGTGGTCGATCACGCGTCGGGCGCCGGCTTCGACGCCCATCGCGATGAGCAGGGTCATGAACCCGGCGAAGCGGACGACCTCGGAGACACCCATCAGGGCGGCCCACGCGGTGAGCTGCGGTGCGCGGGTGAGGGAGTGCCGTCGCGTCGTCGGTGCGGAACGGGGAGCGGTGATGATCGTCATGGGGTGCCTTCCGGTGGGATTGGTGCCAATCCTCCGGATCGGGACGCGGCGCCTCGTCGTCGTCGCGGATCGTCGAACCTACTGCGTCCGCAGTACGTGTCGACGGGGTGGAGGCAGGAGACTCGGGGGATGACGAACGACGGTGATCTCGTGCTGCCACCGAACCCGTGGTGGCTCCGGTCCCCGGCGCTCCTGCCCGAGCTGGCCGCGGGTCTCGCCGTGGCCGGTGCAGCGGTGGAGATCGTCCGAGTCCTCGTCGCGGGTGCCGGGGTCTTCCCGTTGGTCGGTGTGCTGCTCGGCATCGCCGGTGTGGCCGTGGCTCGTCGGTACCCGTGGCCGGGGGTGCTGCTCACCGTGGTCGGCTGTGCGGTGGCAGCGGTGCAGGGGTGGGACCCGATCGTGGGGTGGACGATCGTGGTGTTCGCGCTGTTCTCCGTCACCCTCCGCGGTGCGGCCCCGTTTCGCATGGTCGTCGCGACCGCGCTGCCGCTCTACCTCGTGGTCGCGGTGGAGTCCGGTGCGGGGCTGGTCAGTCCCGACGCGTTGGCGGCGGTCGCGGCGTGTGCGGCTGCCGGCGCCACGGGGGCCGCGGTCTGGGCACAGCTCCGGTACTGGTCGGCCCTACGGGAGCAAGCCCGCGAGGCGATAGCGTCACGGGATCTCGAAGCGCGCCGACGCGTGGACGCCGAGCGGCTCCGCATCGCCCGTGACCTGCACGACGTCGTCGGTCACCAGATCGCGGTGGCGAGCATGCACCTGGGTGCGGTCGAGGTCACCGTCGACCGCGACCCGGTGACGGCGGCACGCGCAGCAGGTGACGCGCGTGAGGCGTTGCGGATGGTCACCGCCGAGACGCAGCAGATCCTCGAGCTCCTCCGGTCACGGGATGCCGCTCCGGACCAGACCGTCGCCGGGCTGGGCTCGCTGCCCGCGTTGGTGTCGTCGTTCACGTCGATCGGGCTCGACGTCGTGGCTGACGTCGAGCTGCCGGACGAACCGGTCGCCCCCGTGGTCGAGGTCACCGTCTACCGCGTCGTGCAGGAGGCCCTGACCAACGCACACCGGTACGGGACCGGCCCGGTCACGATCACCGTCCGCGCCGAGCAGGGTCGACTCCACGTGGTCTCCGACAACCCACGCGCGCCGCGGACCAAGCAGACGCAGGGGTCCGGGTTCGGGCTCGTGGGCATGCGCGAACGCGTCGGGGCCGCAGGCGGGACACTGGACGTCGACGAACGACCCGATCGGTTCGTCGTGCACGCCGTGCTGGCGCTGGACGGAAGGAAGCTGTCGTGACGACGATCCTGCTGGTCGACGACCAGGCGATGATCCGCGTCGGGCTCCGCACCATCCTCGAGGCGCACGACGACCTCACCGTCGCCGGCGAGGCCGGCGACGGCTTCGAGGCCCTGCGGTTCCTCGAGACGACGACGGTCGACGTCGTCCTGTTGGACGTGCGGATGCCGGGGATCGACGGCGTCGAGACCACACGCCGCCTCCGTGAGCGGTTCTCCGCCGAGCAGCTCCGCATCGTCATCCTGACGACGTTCGAGCAGGACGAGATCGTGGTCTCGGCGCTCCGGGCGGGTGCGAACGGCTTCCTCGGCAAGACCGTCGGACCCCGCGAGCTCGTGGCGGGCATCAACGAGGTCGTCCTCGGTGGTGGAGCACTCTCCGCGGCTGCGCAGGCCGCGGTCATCGCGCAGGTCAGCTCCCAGTCCGACCGCGTCATCGACACCGATGCGCAGGAACGTCTCCGAGCGCTGACCCCGCGTGAACACGACGTGGTGGTGGCGATCGCCCGCGGTGGCGACAACGACCGGATCGGCCGGGAGATGTTCGTCTCGCCCTACACCGTGAAGACCCACGCCAACCGCGCGATGGCGAAGCTCGGCGTCCGTGATCGTGCGCAGCTGGTGTCCCTCGCCTACCGCGCCGGACTCGTCGACTGACCAGGACCTACTGCGGACGCAGTAGGTCCGTCGCTCCGACGGGACGACGGCCGGACGGAGCGTTGCTCGGAGCATTGAGGAGTACCCGCCGCGACGGTCTCCGCGTGGCTTCCTCTTCTTCTCTCCGGGAGCATCATGCCCAAGGTCCTCGCCGCGATCGGACGCTTCAGCGCCCGGCACCGGCTCATCATCGTCGCCGTGTGGTTGGTGCTCTTCGCGAGCCTCACCGCCGTCACCGCCGCCGGCATGGACACCAGTGCCACCGGCTCGGCCGGCAACAAGACCGCCGCCGCGAAGGCGCTCACCGTCGTCAACGAGAAGTTCGACCTCGGTTCCTCGTCGTCGGGCGACGCGAAGACGCTGCAGCTCGTCCTCCAGGCGCGAGACGGCGCGAAGGTGACCGACCAGGACACCGCCGCCGAGGTGCAGGCAGTCCTCGCCGACGCGAAGAGCCTTCCGCACGTGCAGACGGTCTCGGACCCGTTCGCCCAGCGGAGCCCGATGGTCTCGAAGGACGGCACCACGGTCATCTCCACGCTGACCTTCTCCGGCGTCACCGAGGCGAACCAGGAGAAGACGTACGACACCGTCCTGGACTTCGCAGCCGACCACCGTGCTGCCTTCCACGCCGAGGTCGGCGGTCACCTGTTCGGTGACACCTACGCCACCTTCGGTCCCGGCGAGGTCATCGGGATCCTGGTCGCGTTCCTGGTGCTGTTCCTGACCTTCGGTTCGCTCCTGGCCGCCGGAGCGAACATGCTCGTCGCGATCTCCGGGGTCGCCGTGGGGACGGTCGGTGTCCTCGCGTACTCCGCGATCAACCCGATCCAGGGGACCACCCTGACGCTCGCGACCATGCTCGGCCTCGCCGTCGGGATCGACTACACGCTGTTCATCCTCACCCGGTTCCGCTCGGAGCTCCGCGAGGGACGCAGCGTCGTCGACGCGATCGCCCGGGCCACCGGCACCGCGGGCACCGCAGTCGTGTTCGCGGGCCTCACCGTCATCATCGCCCTCGTGGGTCTCGTCGTGACCGGCAACGAGGTCATCACCGTGATGGGCTTCGCCGGAGCGTTCAGCGTCCTGATCGCGGTGCTGATGGCCCTCACGCTGCTCCCCGTCATCCTGGGGACCCTCGGGTTGCGCGCCCTGCCCCGGAAGCACCGGGAACTCCTCGCCGCCGGCCAGCCGATCCCGCAGCGTCCCGCGAACCGCAAGAACTTCCTCCGCGGGTGGGCCAGGTTCGTCACCGGACGCCCGTGGCTCGCACTCTTCGGCGCCGTCGTCGTCCTCGGGCTCGTCGCCGCACCGGTCCTCGACATGAAGACGGCCTCCAACATCCCCGGTGGCTCCGACCCGACGTCGTCCGAGCGGAAGGCCTACGACCTGATCGTCGACGAGTTCGGCGGCATCCAGTCCCCGTTGCTCGTGCTCGTGCAGGGCGACGACGTCACCAGCAACCTCACCGCGGTCGAGGACGAGATCACGGGCCTCGACCACGTCGAAGCCGTCGTCCCCGGCCAGGTCACGAAGACCGACGACGCCGCACTCCTCACCGTCATCCCGACCGGCGGTCCGATCGCCGAGAGCACGAAGCAGCTCGTCACGGACATCCGCGACGAGACCACGGCGATCAGCGGCGTGCGCGTCGAGGTGACCGGCGAGACCGCGATCGGGCTCGACGACACCGCGCAGATGAACCGGGCACTGATCACCTACATCATCGTGATCGTCGCGCTGTCGTTCCTGCTCCTGATCGTGATGTTCCGATCCCTGCTCGTGCCCCTGTTCGCCACCCTCGGGTACCTGTTCTCCGTCGGGGCGGCGTTCGGTGCATCGGTCGCGATCTTCCAGTGGGGCTGGCTCGACCCGCTCATCGCCGCACCCCAGGGTGACCCGATGTTGAGCCTGCTGCCGATCATCCTGGTCGGGGTCCTGTTCGGGCTGGCGATGGACTACCAGGTGTTCCTCGTGTCCCGGATGAAGGAAGAACACTCCCGCGGGCTGAGCCCGAAGGACGCCGTGTTCTCCGGGTTCACCAAGTCCGGCACCGTCCTCGTCGCAGCAGCCACGATCATGGCCGTCGTCTTCGCGGGCTTCGCCACGAGTGAGATGGCCGTCGCCGCGTCGATCGCCGTCGGGCTGCTCGTCGGGGTCCTCGCAGACGCCTTCATGGTGCGGATGATGATCATGCCGGCGCTCCTCACGCTCTGCGGGGAAGCAGCCTGGTGGATGCCGAAGTGGATGCAGAAGGTCATCCCGAACCTGGACACCGAGGGACACGGACTCGACCGGGCTCCCGAGCCCGACCGGGGGACCGGGGCCGTCCCGGTGCCGGTCAGCTAGTCGGTCAGCACGTCAAGACCGAAGGAGCCGTCCCGCTGCGATCGCAGCGGGACGGCTCCGTCCGTGGCGGCAGCAGCCCGTGCTCGGGACCCGCCGAGACCGGCCGGCTGACCGCTACGAGGTCGCCTGCCCCTCCGGCACGAACGCCTGCACGGACAGCAGTGAGGCATCGGCCGACGCGCATGCCTGGTAGTCGGTGTCCTTCACGAATAGGGACTGCTTCGACCCGGGCGGGTACACGCGGAAGCCGTCCGGGGTCTTGGGCGAGCAGTCGCCCGCCGAGTAGTTCTCGGCCCGGACGATCTTCAGCGGTGCCACGGCGGTCTTGCCGGGAGCGAGTGTGACGGTCGGGTGCGGGGAGCTCTTCTCCGCGACGGCCGCCGCTCCGATCTGCTTGCCGCTGCCGCCCCCGACGAACGAGACGCCGGGCCACCCCTGCACGGTGCAGGTCGTCGACCCGGTGTTCTCGAGCACCAGGTGCACGATGACGCTGCCGGCGGCACCACCACTGCCGGCCTCGATGCGTCCGGCGAGCGACGACACCGCGCACCGGTCGCCGGAAGACGAACCGGTGGACGGCCCAGAACCGGACCCGGAGGACGGTGCCGCCGAGGCGGACTCCTCCGACGACTGCGGGGTGGACGCCGACGCGGACGGCGACGGTGCGGGCGCCGTGACGGTCTCGGTGGCTGCGGGCTGCCCGTCCGAGGCGCACCCCGCCAGTGTCCCGACGGCGACGAGCCCGGTCACGACGAGCAGGAACTTCGATCGGCTGCTGCGTTGCATGGTGCACAGGCAACCACCGAACGCCGCATCCGGTTCGGTCGGCGTCCAGGGACCACGGGCACACTCCGAGGCAAGCAACCCGAGCAGCGGAGGTCGGACATGACGGGCAAGCACGAACAGGCACGAGGCGACGAGGGTCGCGCGGACGGGGTCGAACCCCGCGCCGGAGCCTTCACGGACAGCGAGATCCCGGGCGACGAGCACGTCGAGTCGACGGAGCCCGTCGGCGAGTTCGTCTCGAGCGACATCCCCGGCGAGACGCGTCCGACCGGAACCGGACCCGACGGCGAGTACGTCGACTCGGACATCCCCGGCGAGGCCGAGCCGGCCCAGAACGGCGAGGTCGGGGAGTACACCGACACCGACAAGGCCTGACGAACCCGAGCCGATGCGAGCCCATACTCAAGGATGAGTACTCATCCTTGAGTATGGGCTCCTCTGCGTCGTCGCTCTGCGCCTGACGGTCAGTCGATCAGCTCCGCCGCCACCAGGCGGCGGAGCGTCT
Source organism: Curtobacterium sp. MCLR17_051 (assembly GCF_003234395.1). Classification (NCBI taxonomy): domain Bacteria; kingdom Bacillati; phylum Actinomycetota; class Actinomycetes; order Micrococcales; family Microbacteriaceae; genus Curtobacterium; species Curtobacterium sp. MCLR17_051. The sequence continues at coordinate 16,817 of NZ_QKTA01000025.1, read as the reverse complement.
CCATGCCCGCAGGCGGGCAGCGGTCCGCGTCGGCGGAGGTGACCCACTCGACCTCGTCCACCTCGGCGGAGGCGACGGGCGTGGCGGAGTCCAGCGGGCCTCCCGGCCGGACCAGGAACAGCGTCATCGCGACCATGGTCCCCGGAGCCTGCCCGTGGGCGGGCTCGAGCACGACGCCGAACGGGTCGACGTCGTCGGCGGTGAGCCGCAGGCCGGTCTCCTCGTAGGCCTCGCGCACGGCGGCCTCGACGTCGGTCTCGTGCGGCTCCGCCTTGCCGCCGGGCAGGTAGAGCACGTCGCGCGCCCGGGCGCGCACCATCAGGACACGTCGGTCACGCACCAGCAGCAGCGCACTCACGCGCAGCGTGGGTGGTTGCGAGCCTGTCTGGAGGCTCAGCTCGCGTCCGCCTGGTCGTCGCGATCCGAGGCGATCGGGTCCAGTGCCGTGCGGTCGGCCAGCGGGACGACGGGCGACGGCAACTCCGGCTCGGCCTCCGGCCGGACGCCGTACAGGGAGTCGATCGCCCCGACGAACTCCTCGCCGCGACCGGCGCGACCGAGCTCACGAGCGCGGACCGAGGGACGGTGCAGCAGGACGCCGACCAGGTGCCGGAGCGCCCGCTCGGTGTGCTCGACGGACTCGCCGTCGGCGTCCGCGCGGCGCTTGGCCCGCTCGATCTCGTCGTCGAGGATGTCGAACACGTGCTTGCGGAACGCCACGAGCGCCGGGGTCGTCGACTGCTCCATCGCCTGCGCGCGGAACCGGGACACGGCGTCGTCGACCATCGCGCGGGCCTCGGACTCGGCGTTCAGCTCGGAGATCGGGGCGTGGATGCTGATCGTCTCGAGGTCGAGCAGTTCGACGCCGTCGACACCGGCGGCCGCGGGGTCGACGTTGCGGGGGAGCCCGAGGTCGATGACGATGCGGCGGACCCCGTCGTCGAGGTCGGCCGGTGCGACGACCGGGACCTCGCTCGAGGTGCAGGTGATCAGGACGTCGCTCTCGCCGATGGCCTGGCGCAGGTCACGGGCGGCGACGAGGTCGTGCTTGGCGGCGAACCAGGGCGCCCGGCCCGAGGGCGAGAAGACCTGGATGTTCGTGGCGCCACGGTCACGCAGGGCGGCGATGGTGGTGGCCGCGTAGCTGCCGGTGCCGACGAGCAGCACGCGGGTGCGGGCCCAGTCGGTGACCCGCGACGAGGCGAGTTCGAGGCCGAGGCGCACGAGGGACCGGCCGGCGGCACCGATGCGGGTGCGGGTCTTGACGCCGCGCGAGGTGTGCGCGGCCTCTTGGAACAGGCGCTCGAGGTCCGAGGTGGTGGTGCCGTTCGACCGGGCGTCCTCGAGCGAGCGACGGACCTGGCCGGAGATCTCGGTCTCGCCGACGACGACGGACTCGAGACCGCTCGACACGGCGAACAGGTGCTGCACGACGTCCTTGCCGTCCAGCACGTTGACCGAGTCCAGGACCTCGGTAGCGTCCAGGTCGCTCGCGGCGGCCACGGCCTGCACGGTGGCGGAGACGGCGGACTCGCTCTCGTCGCCCGCGATGTCGAGGTACGCCTCGAAACGGTTGCAGGTCGCGAGGACCACTGCACCGTCCAGGACGCCGGCATCCGTGACGAGTCGGCTGGCTGCCGCGGGTGCACCGATGCTCAGTCGCTCCAGGAGATCGAAGCTGGCGTTGCGATGCGACGCCGTGAGACAGATGAGCACGTAGTCAATGGTAACGCGCTCGATGGGAGAATCATCCGGTGACCGAAGCGACGACCACATCCCTCCCCGACTCCCACCCCCTGGCATCAGGGCGGACGAGTGGTTCCCGCCTGGTGCGGGCCCTGCGGGGTGACCGTCCGGAGACGCTCCCGGTGTGGTTCATGCGGCAGGCCGGACGGTCCCTGCCGGAGTACCGGGAGCTTCGGATCGGCACAGCCATGCTCGACGCGTGCCTCGACCCGGAGATGGCGTCGGAGATCACCCTGCAGCCGGTCCGCCGGCACGGGGTCGATGCGGGCATCTTCTTCAGCGACATCGTCGTGCCGATCAAGCTCGCCGGTGTGGACGTCGAGATCGTCCCCGGTCGTGGCCCGGTGCTCTCGTCGCCGATCCGGACCCCCGCCGACGTCGACGCCCTCGAGCAGCTCGACCCCGCGGCCCTCGCCCCCATCGAGCAGGCCGTCCGACGCACGGTCGACCAGCTCGGCGACACCCCGCTGATCGGCTTCGCGGGGGCGCCGTTCACCCTCGCCGCCTACCTGGTCGAGGGCGGCCCGTCCAAGGACCACATCCGCGCCCGCACGCTCATGCACGCCGACCCCGAGACCTGGTCGCGGCTGCTCGCCTGGGCCGCCGAGGTGTCCGGGATGTTCCTCCGGGCACAGGTGCTCGCCGGGGCCTCGGCCGTGCAGCTCTTCGACTCGTGGGTCGGGTCGCTCTCCCGCGCCGACTACGTCCGGTCCGTCGCACCGCACTCCGCGCAGGCGATGTCGCACGTCGCCGAGCTCGGGGTGCCGCGCATCCACTTCGGCGTCGGCAGCGGCGAGGTCCTGGCCGACATGACGACCTTCGGCACGGACACCGTCGGCGTCGACGCGGTCGGGGTCGACTGGCGCCTGCCGCTCGACCAGGCGGTCCAGCGTGTCGGCACCGGGGTCAGCGTGCAGGGCAACATCGACCCGGCGATGCTCTCGGCACCGTGGGACGTCCTCGAAGCGCACGTCCGCGACGTCGTCCGTCGGGGCGGCGCCGCACGGGCCCACGTCGTGAACCTCGGCCACGGGGTCCCGCCCGAGACCGACCCGGACGTCCTGACCCGGGTGGTCGAGCTGGTCCACTCGCTCGGCGACGGCCGCGCGGACGACGGTGCAGCGCAGGACGGAGCCGGCGCGTGACCGACGTCGTCGTGGTCGGCGGCGGGATCGCCGGGCTCGTCACCGCCCGTGACCTCGCCAAGGGCGGCGCCCACGTGGTGCTCGTCGAGTCCTCGGGTGCGCTCGGAGGCATGATCCGTCGGCACACCGTCGGCGGGATCGACCTCGACATGGCGGCGGACTCCTTCGCCACCCGCACGGACGCCGTCGGCCGCCTGGCGCTTGAGCTCGGGCTCGGCAACGACGTCGTCGCCCCCGACCCCCGCGGCGCCTGGCTGATGACCCGCGACGGCCGGACCTCCCCGATCCCGGCGACCGGACTCCTCGGCATCCCGAGCACCCCGATGGCCGCCGACGTGCTGGCCGTGGTCGGGCAGAAGGGCGGCCTGCGCGCCCAGATGGACTCGCTGCTGCCGGCACCGGTGGGCGCCAAGGCCTCCTCGCTCGGCGAACTCGTCCGCCGGCGCATGGGGGAGCGGGTGCTCGACGACCTCGTGGTGCCGATCGCCGGTGGGGTGCACTCCACCCACCCCGACCAGCTCGACCCCGACCGGGTGGCCCCGGGCCTGCGCGCCGCGCTGCTGCGCGAGGGCTCGCTCGCCCGGGCCGTCCTGTCGCTGCGGGCACGCGCGGCCGCCGGCACCCCGGTGCAGGGGATCCGCGGTGGGACGGTGCGCCTGGTGGACGAGCTCGTCGCCGACATGGCGACCTACGGGGTGGACGTCCGGCTGCACACCCGGGCGACCCGCATCGAGGCGCACGCGGTCGAGATCGTCGGCGCCGACGGCACGACCGAACGGTTGCCGGCCCAGCACACCCTGTCCTCCGTCGCCGACCCGGAGCGTGCCGCTGCTCCCGACCGGACGGGCATCCAGCTCGTCACGCTCGTCGTCGACCAGCCCGAGCTCGACGCCGCCCCGCGAGGCACCGGGATGCTCGTGCACCCGGACGCGCAGGCCGTGTCGGCGAAGGCCCTCACGCACGCGACGGTGAAGTGGCCGTGGCTGGCCGACGTGGCGGACGGACGCCACGTCCTGCGGCTCAGCTACGCGACCACCGCGACGGACCCTGCGGGCGTGGCCACGAGCCTCCCGGTCGACCCGACCGACCCCGTCGGCAGCCGTGCGCTGCAGGACGCGTCCACGCTGCTCGGTGTGACGATCACGGCCGACCGCGTCAGCGGAGCCGCACGCGTCGGTTGGTACGGACCGGACCTCACCGCGGCCGGGCTGGCCGAGGGCGTCGTCGGGATCGGCGAGGCCTCGACCGGACGCGGCCTGGCGGGCATCATCGGCGCCGCTCGGAAGGCAGCCGACGAGATCCTCGGTTCCTGAGCGGACCGCGCAGCCCCTGAGGGCTACTGTTGGTGAGACCGCCGGACGTATTCCGTTCGGTGCATGACCACCGCACAACCAATGCACGGAGGAATCGCACATGCGCGGAAAGCTCCTGTTCGTCGCCGGCGCCGCACTCGGGTACGTCCTGGGATCGCGAGCCGGACGGGCGCGGTACGAGCAGATCAAGACCGTCAGCGGCAAGGTCTGGAACAGCAACGGCGTCCAGAAGGGCGTGCACGTCGCCGAGGACTTCATCGCCGACAAGACCCCGGACGTCGCCGAGTTCATCGGTGAGACGACCAAGAAGGCCGTCCGCAAGGTCGGCCAGAAGAAGGACACCACCACCTCATGACCGACACCCGCGATCGCAAGTCGCGTTCGCTGTTCGGCCTGGTCGGCGACGTCCCGAAGCTCGTCAAGGGCCTGGTCAAGGGCGAGATCGACCTGCTCAAGGCCGAGATGCTCGCGAAGGCGAAGATCTTCGGCCTCGCAGCCGGTCTGCTGGTCGGTGCGCTCGTCGTCGTGCTCTACGCGATCGGCGTCCTGCTGACCGCAGCCGTGATGGGCCTCGCGACCGTGATGCCGGCGTGGCTGGCCGCACTGGTGGTGGCCGTGGTGATGCTGATCATCGCCGCGATCCTCGGCCTGATCGGCTGGAAGCGCCTGAAGAAGGGCCTGCCGATCACGCCGAAGCGCACGATCGCCAGCGTCAAGGACGACATCAACGCGGTCAAGGGCCTCGGCAAGAAGCCGACCCCGCCGACGCAGTACGGCAGCCGCAAGCCGGACGTCGACGGCCGCTCCTGAGCTCCGACAGCCCCGACAGCCCCGACAGCCGCACCATCGACGGAGGAACCGTGACCGACCCGCACGACGATCTCGCTGCTCGCGTCGCCGCGACCCGCGCCCAGCTGTTCGACACCCTCGACGCGATCGAGGACAAGCTCAACGTCCCGAAGCAGATCGGGATCGCGGCGTCGAAGTTCAAGCGCGGCCTCGACGAGAAGCCGGTGCCCTACCTGGCCGGTCTCGCAGCCGGCGTAGCGGTGGTCGGGGGTATCGTCGTGCTGGTGCTCCGACGGCGGTAGACCGCCCGAGCGCGGTCCACCGGATGCGGGGCGGCCAACACCCTGGCAACCGATAGGACAATGGATCCATGAGCTCCGACGCGCCCACGAACACCGGGCCCGTGCCCGCGCACGACCACCCCCACACGGAACCCGCCGAGACCGGTCAGCCGGACTCCGGGATCGACCCGAACCTGCTGACGGCCTACGCCCTCTGGGCAGTGTTCCGCCGGCCCCTCGGTCCGGTCCACCGCGTCGGCGACGACGCCGTGGCCGAACTCGACACCGTGATCGCCAGCGCCGCCGAGCGCGGGGTCACGATCCGTGGCTTCTACGACGTCTCGGCCTTCCGTGCCGACGCCGACGTCATGGTCTGGCTGCACGGCGACGACGCGCAGGCCATCCAGGCCGTGCTGCGCGAGATCCGTCGCACCGGCCTGTTCCAGGACGCCGAGCCGGTCTGGCACGTCATGGCCATGCACCGCGAGGCCGAGTTCAACAAGCGGCACACCCCCGCGTTCCTGCGCGGCAAGGACCCCGAGGCGTGGATCACGGTGTACCCGTTCGTCCGCTCCTACGAGTGGTACCTGCTGCCGGAAGAGGAGCGCTCGAAGATGCTCCGCGACCACGGGATCGCCGGCGCGAAGTACCGCCGCGTGCTCACGAACACCATCGCGACCTTCGCCCTGAGTGACTACGAGTGGATCCTGCCGCTCGAGAGCCCGGACCTCGTCGACCTCGTCGACCTGATGCGCGATCTCCGCTACACCGAAGCGCGCATGCACGTGCGCGAAGAGGTCCCCTTCTTCACGGGTCGTCGCGTGACGACCGCCGAACTCCCGGAGGTGCTGTCATGACCGACACCAGCATGATCACGAACGGCCAGGTCCTCGCCGCCACCCCCGCGGCGGCGTCCGGTCCCGAGCACGTCGAGACGCCGACCGCGTACGACGCGATCCTGCTCGCCGGCTTCGGCGGCCCCGAGGGCCAGGACGACGTCATCCCCTTCCTGCGCAACGTCACCCGCGGACGCGGGATCCCGGACGAGCGCCTGGAAGAGGTGGCGCACCACTACCGCCACTTCGGCGGCGTGAGCCCGATCAACGCGCAGAACCGTGCGCTGAAGGCCGCGCTCGAGGCCGAGCTGGCGTCGCGCGGCATCGACATGCCGGTCCTCTGGGGCAACCGCAACTGGGAGCCGTACCTGGAGCAGGCCTTCACCGAGGCGGCGGACAAGGGCTACACGAAGCTCGTCGCCATCGCCACGAGCGCGTACTCGTCGTTCTCGAGCTGCCGGCAGTACCGCGAGGACTACGCCCGCGTGCTCAACGAGACCGGTCTGATCGACACCATCCAGATCGACAAGGTCCGCCAGTTCTTCGACCACCCGGGCTTCGTCCGCCCGTTCATCGACGGCGTCCGCGACGGCATGGCCCGCGCGATCGCCGAGAACGAAGGCCTCGACGTCGCGACCGAGCTGCAGGTGCTCTTCTCGACGCACTCGATCCCCTCGACCGACGCCGCCCGCTCGGGCCCCGACTACCGCGGGTTCGACGAGCACGGCGCGTACGAGGCGCAGCACCTGGCCGTCGGCGAGGTCGTCCTCGACCAGGCCTGGGCCGAGCTCCTCGAGCAGCCCGAGCACGCCCACCTGCAGGGCACGTCGAAGCCCGCCTGGAAGCTCGTCTACCAGTCGCGCTCCGGCCCCCCGACGCAGCCGTGGCTCGAGCCCGACATCAACGACTACATGAACGAGGACCTCAAGGGCGGCCCGACCCGTGCCGTGCTGATCGTCCCGCTCGGCTTCGTCAGCGACCACATGGAGGTCATGTGGGACCTCGACGAGGAAGCCACCGAGACCGCCGGTGAGCTCGGCTTCTGGTCGCTCCGCACGCAGACCCCCGGCATCGACCCGGCCTACGTGTCCGGTCTCGTCGACCTGGTGCTCGAGCGGGTCAACGGCACGCCCAAGGCCGAGCGCCCGCACATGACCGACATCGGCCCCTGGTACGACGTGTGCCGTCCGGGGTGCTGCGAGAACGTGCGAGCGGGGTTCAAGCCCGCCGCCGCGGGCGTCGCTCCGTGACCGACACGACCGTGAACGACCCCAGCGCCACAGGGCCCGACGGCCCGACCCCGATCCGGCTCGGCACCCGTGCCAGCCGGCTCGCGGTCGCGCAGTCGCAGGACGTCGCCGACCGCCTGGCGAAGGCGGCCGGCCGCCCCGTCGAGCTCGTCACCGTCACGAGCGAGGGCGACACGAACCGTGCCTCCCTGGCCTCGCTCGGCGGCACCGGTGTCTTCGCCAGCGCCCTGCGTGAAGCGCTCGTCGCGGGCGAGGTCGACGTGCTCGTGCACTCGCTCAAGGACCTGCCGACCGCGCCGTACCCGGGCCTGACGATCGGTGCCGTGCCGAAGCGTGCGGACGCCCGTGACGTCCTCGTCGCCCGGAACGGCGCCACCGTCGACACCCTGCCCGAGGGCGCGAAGGTCGGCACCGGCTCGCCCCGCCGTGCCGCGCAGCTCCGTGCGCAGCGCCCCGACCTCGACGTGGTCGACATCCGCGGCAACATCGACACCCGCCTCGGCCGGGTGGACGACGACCTCGACGCCGTGGTGCTCGCCGCCGCCGGCCTCGGGCGCATCGACCGCCTGTCGGCCGCCACGGAACTGCTCGACCTCGGTTTCTGGCCGAGTGCTCCCGGACAGGGTGCGCTCGCGGTGGAGATCCGCTCGGACGAGACCGACCGTGGGCTGCTCGCCGCACTCCGCAAGATCGAGCACGCCCCCACGCGCCTGACGGTGACGGCCGAGCGCGAGGTCCTCGCCAAGCTCGAGGCCGGCTGCTCCGCCCCGATCGGTGCGACGGCCGTCGTGGACGCCGAGCTCCTGCTCGTGTCCGCGACCGTCTACCGCCCCGACGGCACCGAGTACCGCACCGCGTCGCACGCGGCCGTGCTCGACGGCTCGGCGCAGGAGCGTCTCGACGAAGCACTCGCGGTCGGTGGCCGTGTGGCGACCGAGCTGCTCGAGAACGGCGCCGCTGACCTCGCCGACCTGGCGACCACCGTCGCCGAGGACACCACGGACGGGCCGTACACCGCGGGCCCCGGCCTCGCGACGCCGGCCGAGTAGGCGGTCACCACGGAACCCTCCACCACCGCGACGGACGAGGCGCGACCCCCGGTCGTCCTCGTCCCGCGTGGCGGTGCGTGGGGGGACCGGGTCGCCGAAGCGGCGCGGGCCCGAGGGCTCGCGCCCGTCGTCGTCCCCCTCATCACGGACGCTCCGCCGTCCGACCCTTCCGCGCTCGATGCTGCGGTCCGCCGCCTGGTCGCCTCCGGGGCGGCCGGGAGGAACGGATCACCCGGTCCTGTCGGTGACCGAACCCCTGTGGCTGGTTATGCGTGGGTGGTGGTGACCAGTGCGACGGCCGTGACGGTCCTGTCGGAACGCATGGCGGGCCTCCCGGCCGGGGTGCGCGTCGCCGCGGTCGGCGAGCCGACCGCCCGTGCCGCGCGCGCTGCGGGCTGGGTCGTCGACCTGGTGCCGGACGAGACGTCCGCAGCCGGCCTGGTGCAGGAGTTTCCGGACACCGACGGCACCGTGCTGTTCCCCCGCTCCGAGATCGCGGCACCCACGCTCGTCGACGGCCTCCGTGCCCGCGGCATCGACGTGGACGACGTGGTCGCGTACCGTACCGTGGGGACCGGCGACGAGCCGATCACCCTCGAGACGGCGCCCGCTGCGGTGCTCGTGACGAGCGGCAGCGTCGCCCGCGAGATCGCCCGCCGGATGACCCCGCTCGACCCCCGCACCATCGTGGCCTGCATCGGCCCCGGGACCGCGACCGACGCCCGTGCGGCCGGACTCCCCGTGCACGCCGTCGGACGCACCCGGTCCGCAGAAGCCCTGCTCGACGCCGTCGTCGAGGCACTGAACCCAACCACCCCCCACCAGGAAGGTCACCCGTGACTGGACGCTTCCCCCAGGTCCGCCCCCGTCGGCTGCGCGCCACCCCCGCGATGCGACGACTCGTGGCCGAGACCCGGCTCCACCCCGCCGAGCTCGTGCTGCCGATGTTCATCCGCGAAGGCGCGACCGACGCCGTGGACATCTCGAGCATGCCGGGGGTGCAGCAGCACTCCCTCGACTCGTTCCGCCGCGCGCTGGTCGACGCCGCATCGGTGGGTGTGGGTGGCGTGAACCTGTTCGGCGTGCCGACCACGAAGGACGCGGAGGGCTCCGGCGCGACCGACCCGGACGGGATCCTCAACGTGGCGATCCGCGTCGCTCGGCAGGAGGTGGGGGATGCCCTCGTGGTGCAGTCCGACCTGTGCCTCGACGAGTTCACCGACCACGGACACTGCGGTGTGCTCGCCGCCGACGGCTCCGTCGACAACGACGCCACCCTGCTGCGCTACCGCGACATGGCGGTCGCACAGGCCGAAGCCGGTGCCGAGCTGGTCTGCATGAGCGGCATGATGGACGGCCAGATCGCCGCCGCACGTGACGCCCTCGACGGCGCCGGGCACAGCGGCACCGCGCTGCTCGCCTACGCCGCCAAGTACGCCTCGGCGTTCTACGGTCCCTTCCGCGAGGCCGTGTCGTCGTCACTCGTCGGCGACCGCCGGACGTACCAGATCGACGCCGCGAACGGTCGGCAGGGGCTCCGCGAGGTCGAGCTCGACGTCGACGAGGGCGCCGACATCGTGATGGTGAAGCCGGCGATGAGCTACCTCGACGTGCTCGCCGAGACCGCTGCGACCTCGCCTGTGCCGGTCTGGGCGTACCAGATCTCCGGCGAGTACGCGATGATCACCGCAGCAGCGCAGAACGGGTGGATCGACCGCGACGCCGCCGCGATGGAGTCGCTCGTCGGCATCAAGCGCGCCGGTGCCGACGCGATCCTGACCTACTTCGCCGTCGACATCGCGCGGAAGCTCAACGAGGAAGCGGGCCTCCGCACCTCGGGCAGCACCGCGGACGTCGCCGGCATCGCCTCGACCGGGAAGGCCCCCGAATGACCACGAACGACCAGCTCTTCGGCCGTGCCAAGAACGCGATCCCGGGTGGCGTGAACTCCCCGGTCCGCGCCTACGGGTCGGTCGGCGGCACCCCGCGGTTCCTGGTGTCCGCGAAGGGCGCCTACGTCACCGACGCCGAGGGTCGCGAGTACGTCGACCTCGTCGCGTCGTGGGGTCCCGCGATCCTCGGGCACGCCCACCCCGGCACGGTCGAGGCCGTGCAGCAGGCCGCCGCGCGCGGACTGTCGTTCGGGGCGTCGACCCCGGGGGAGACCGAGCTGGCCGAACTCGTGAAGCAGCGGGTGTCGGTGGACGGCGACGGCCCCATCGAGAAGCTCCGCATGGTGTCGACCGGCACCGAGGCCACGATGACCGCGATCCGGCTGGCCCGTGGCTACACCGGTCGCGACCTGCTCGTGAAGTTCGCCGGGCACTACCACGGGCACTCGGACTCCCTGCTGGCCGAGGCCGGCTCGGGCGTCGCGACCCTGGCGATGCCGGGCAGTGCGGGCATCACCGCCGAGACCGCCGCGCAGACCCTCGTGCTGCCGTACAACGACCTCGACGCCGTCCGCCGGGCCTTCGACGAGCACTCCGAGCGCATCGCCGCCGTCATCGTCGAGTCGGCCGCCGCGAACATGGGCGTCCTGGCACCGGAGCGCGGCTTCAACCGGGCACTGGCGCAGATCACCCGGTCGCACGGCGCGCTGCTCATCGTCGACGAGGTCCTGACCGGGTTCCGCGTCGGCGCTGCCGGCTGGTGGGGCCTCGAGGCGTCGAAGGTCGTGCCGGACGGTGCCGGGTGGAAGCCCGACCTCATCACGTTCGGCAAGGTCATCGGCGGTGGCATGCCCCTCGCCGCACTCGGCGGACGGCGCGAGGTCATGGACTTCCTCGCCCCGCTCGGGCCGGTGTACCAGGCGGGGACCCTGTCGGGGAACCCGTTGGCCGTCGCCGCCGGCATCGCCACGCTGCGGGCCGCGACGCCGTCGGTGTACGAGTCGCTGAACGGTACCGCTGCCGTCATCTCCGCGGCCACGTCGGAGGCCCTGTCGGCCGAGGGCGTCGCCCACACCGTGCAGCGCGCCGGCAACCTGTTCTCGTTCGCGTTCACCGAGCAGGCACCGCGGAACTACGACGACGTGCGGGCGCAGGACGTGTTCCGCTACGCGCCGTTCTTCCACGCGATGCTCGACGCCGGGGTGACCCTGCCGCCGAGCGTCTTCGAGGCGTGGTTCGTCACGGCCGCACACGACGACCGTGCCGTCGGACGGATCCTCGACGCCCTGCCCGCGGCCGCGAAGGCTGCTGCCGCCGCGACCGTGTGACGGGCGCGGAGGCTGCTGCCGCCGCGCCCGCGTGACGGGCGTCGGGGCTCAGGAGCAGTCGGCCTTCGTGAAGGTCGTGTCGACGGTCTTCGACGAGCCCTCGAACTTGTACGTGTACCGCATGTCGACGTCCTCGTCGAGGAGCTTCTTCGTCTCGCTGTTCGAGCAGAGGTTCGGCCCGACGGCGTCGCGGATGGCCCCCTCGGTGATCGAGGCCGGATCGACGTTCGACGACACCGTGTAGTCGTAGTGGATCGCGGCGCCCTCGGCCTCGATCCCGGTCCACGTCGTGACGGAGTCGACCTGCTTGGGCAGGTCGCTCTGCTCGCGGATCTGCTCGACGGCCTTCGAGACCTTCTCTTCCGTGGAGTCGCTGAAGGCCGCGTTGAGGCCCTGGCGGACGAGGAACGCCACCACCACGGCAACGACGACGCCGAGCACCGAGATGAGGACGCGCTTGCCGCGGGAGGACGACGACTTGGGCGGGGGAGCGTAGGGAGCGGCTCCGGCGGGAGCGGCCTGGGCGTACGGCTGGCCGGCGGGCTGCTGCTGCGTGTAGGGCTGGCCGGCGGGCTGCTGCTGGGGCTGGCCGACGGGCTGCTGCGGGTACTGCTGGCCGTTCGGCTGGCCGGCGTTCGGCTGCCCGTCGTTCGGCTGCGGCTCGGACCCCGGGTAGGGCGGCGGCGTGTTCGTCATGGTTCCCCCTGGTGACGGTCCGCGGCGTGACACCGTGGTGCGGTGCCGGGTCCCTCCCCGACACGGGCCGCGGACACTGAACAGCCATTCAAGCACGCGTCAGGCGGATCGGCGTGCCGCCCAGCGCCCTTCCGACCGCAGGATCGCGAGCGGGAAGTCGAACGCGTGCGACACCGCCGACGACGTGATGACCTCGTCCGAGGTTCCCTGGGCCACGACGGCACCGTCGCGGAGCAGCATTGCGTGCGATGTCGAGGCCGGCAGGTCCTCCAGGTGGTGGGTCACCATGACGCTGCCCAGCTCGGGATGCCGGTGCCGCAGCGCGTCGACGGTCTCGAGCAGGTGCTCCCGTGCGGCGACGTCGAGCCCGGTCGCCGGTTCGTCGAGCAGGAGCAGCTGGGGTTCGGACATCAGGGCACGGGCGATGAGGGCGCGTCCCCGCTCACCCTGCGAGAGCACCGGCCAGCGGGCGTCCCGTCGAGCGGTGAGTCCGACGTCGGCGATGTGCTGCTCGGCCAGCGCGACCTGCTCGGCCGAGGGGTCCCACCGCATCATGAGGTCCGTCGTGCCGGTCAGCCCGGTCAGGACCGTCTCGAGCACCGTGAGCGGCGAGAGCATCCGGTGCCGGGGGTCGACGTGGCCGATGTGCTCCCGGAGTTCGCGGACGTCGACGCGTCCGAGCCGGCGGCCGAGGACCTCGACCGTGCCGGCGGTGGGGTGTCCGGTCGCGCCGAGGACGGCCAGCAGCGTGGACTTGCCGGCGCCGTTCGGTCCGAGCAGCGCCCAGTGCTCCCCGCGCCGGACGGTCAGGTCGACGTCGTGCAGCAGGTCGCGGCCGGAGCGCGTGACGCGGACCCCGGTGGCGTGGATCAGGACGTCGTCGTGCGGGTCGGTCATGACCCCATCGTGCCCCACCGGGCCGTGACGTCGTCCACGTGCGCCCGTGCGACGTCGACGAACCGGCGGGCCGCGGCCCGGGCGGCACCGACGTCTCCGCTGCCGGCCGCTGAGTCGAGCGCCAGCCAGAGCGCTTCAGCGTCCCACTGCCGGAACGCCGGGGCCTCGGGCAGCGCGTAGGCGAGCCGGGCCATCGAGAGGCGGAGGGCCTGCCGCGTCCAGCGGTTGCCGGACTGCTCGGCCAGGAACCGGGTGACGGCGAACGCGCTCTCCGTGTACCGGTGGTCGCGCACCTGGCCGTCCGCCCGCGCCCGTTCGACGAGCGCGCGGAACTCCTCGAGCGCGGGTCCCTGCAGGCCGGGCAGGACGTGGACGGCACCGTGCGTGAAGACGCCGGGGAGCAGTTCCATGGTGTCGCGCCAGGTCGCGAGCGACGGTTCCACGACGCGGTACCGACCGCCGTCGTCCTCGACGAGCCCGAGGTCGTGCAGCCAGCGCAGCCCGTCGAGGACCTGCTCGGGTGGAGCACCGGTCCGTGTCACGAGGTCCTCGAGCGTGTGCCTGGACCCGACCGCCAATGCGTCGGAGCGGACGTCGCGGAGCAGGGCGCGGCCGACCGGGCCGACACGCTGTTCGGTGGTGTCGTCCGCCGAGCGGCTCGTCCGCGGGACCCCGACGTTCCGCCGGTGGATCTCGAACAGCCCGTCGATGACCTCTGCCGCGGTGGTCGCGACTGCCGGGTCGCCGGTGCCCACGGCACGGCCGGTGGTCACGAACCACGCGTGCACGTCGTGGACCGACCAGGTCTGGGTGGGGACGCGTGCCCATCGCATCCGCTCGAACGCACGCAGGCCCAGGCTGCGCACCAGGGTGTTCGGGGAGTGCTCGAACCAGAACTGGCAGGCGGCGGAGAACGCTGTCGGGTACTCCGGCAGCCGGAGGGCAGCGGTGGTGCGAGCCCGCGCGACCCGGCGATCGAGCTCGGCGTGCAACTCCGGGGTGAGCGCCGGGATCGTCGCGCGGAGGGCCGGGCCGACCAGGGACACCCAGAAGTCCAGTGTGTCCGAGAGGTCGGCGTCCGAGAGCTCCTCGTACCACCACGTGCCGTCCGGGCTCCGGGACAGGATGCCGAGGTCCTCGAGCCGAGCGGCCGCTGCACGGACGCGGCCGCGGGACGTGCCCCACTCCCAGCTCAGTGCTTCGAGGTCGACGGCCACGGGCCCGCGGGGGCCGGTCCGGACGTGGGCGAGCAGGGACGCGTAGGCGTCGTCGTTCGCCGCCGCCCAGGGGTCGGCGTCACCCCACTCGCCGACGACCACGGGTCAGCCGCGGTCGGCGCGGACCGCCTCGATGTGCTGTTCGAAGTTGCGAGTGAGGGCGCGGCCGGCCTCGGCAGCGCCTTCGCCGTCGCGCTCGGTGAGTGCTTCGCGCAGGATCGAGAAGAACGCCTCGGACCCGTACTGCTCGAACGCCGGCGTGGGGTTGAGTGTGAAGCGGACCCGCTCCATGGCACCGACCGCGGCGTTCTGCACCAGGGGGTTGCCGGAGTGCTCGACCGCGAACTCGATGATCTCGTTGAGGGCGCCGCTGAAGCCGTAGTCCCGCACCTTGCGCATGCGGTCGGCCTTGTCGAGCAGCGTGCTGAGGGCCTCGACGTCCTCGTCGCTGTACTCGGGGACGCCCCAGCGCAGGCTGAGCTCGAAGAACCCGGCGGTCGCGCGGGTCGCGGTGACCCAGTCCTCGAAGGTCGGGGTGGCGACGCGGGTGTACCGGTTCGCCTCCATCTCGACCAGGCCGATGTCGACGAGCTTCGCGATCGCCTCGCGGATCGGGGTGCGACTCACACCCAGCCACTGGACCAGCTCGTCGTCGTTCAGGCGCTCGCCGTGCTGCAGTGTGCCGTCGCGGAGGGCCGCGAGCATCTTGTCGTACACGACGTCGCGCAGGAGCTTCCGGGGAGAGCTCTCCACGGTGGACTTGGGGACCGGCATGTCATCTCCTCGAGGACGAAATCGACACTCGAAATCCTAGCGTGCCAATATGCAAACGTTTGCTAAATGAATCGCTCGGAAAGCACGCCGGATCAGCCCGTGACGGCGACGACCGTGCGTCCGTGCACCCGTCCCGCGACGACCTCGGCCCCCACCGCGATGGCCTGCTCGGGCGTCACCGTGCGGGTGACGTCCGCCAGGAGCGCCGCGTCGAGGTCGGTCGCCAGTCGGTCCCACGCCCGACGACGGAGCTCGAGCGGGGCGTCGACGGAGTTGATCCCGAGCAGCGACACCGACCGCAGGATGAACGGCAGCACGGTCGTCGGCAGTGCGGAGTCCTGCGCCAGCCCGCACGCTGTGACGGCACCACCCCACCGGGTCGATGCCAGCACGTTCGCCAGCGTGGCCCCGCCGACGCTGTCCACCGCTCCGGCCCAGGTGGCACGCTGCATCGGCTTGCCCGGCTCGGACAGGGTGCCGCGGTCGACCACCTCGGTGGCCCCGAGTCGGCGGAGCGAGTCCGTGTTGGCTGCGCGACCGGTCGACGCCGTGACCCGGTACCCGCGCGCCGCGAGGAGCGCGATCGCCACGGTGCCGACCCCGCCGGATGCCCCGGTCACCAGCACCGGCCCGTCGTCCGGCGCGACGAAGCGCTCCAACGCCAGCACACTGAGCATCGCCGTGAACCCCGCGGTGCCGATGGCCGCCGCGAACGAGTCGTCGATCGCCTCGGGCAGCACGACGAGCGACCCGGACGGCACCACGGCCTGCGTTGCCCAGCCCCCGTGCCGGGTCTCACCCAGGCCGGCGCCGTTCAGCACCACCCGGTCACCGATCGCGACCTCGTGCACACCCGGCCCGAGCCCCGACACCGTGCCGACGACGTCGATCCCCGGCACCAGTGGGTCGAGCCGGGCGACACCGGGGTTCCGCGCGAGGGCCAGGCCGTCCTTGTAGTTGACGCTCGAGTACGTGACGTCGACGAGGGCCTCGCCCTCGGCCGGATCCGGCAGGTCGACGTCGGTGACGGTGGGCGGGGCTGCACTGGACACGAGGACGGCGCGGGTCATGCGCCGGACGCTACCCCGGGCCTCCCGGCCTTCGGTCCGTTCTTTCCCAGAACGCGCGCGATGCCTGGTGATCTGACCCGGCGCAGAGTCGGCGGGTCCGTCGGCGTACCCGTTCTTTCCCAGAACGTGCGCGATGGCTGGTGGATTCGGGCGTACCGGGGCAGAACATCCGACCAGGTACGCCCGATCTGACCAGGTACGCCCGATCCGACGAGGGACGCCCGATCCGACGAGGGACGCCCGATCTGACCCGGCGCAGAGTCGGCGGGCGCCTCGGCATGCCCGTTCTTTCCCAGAACGCGTGCGATGCCTGGTGGATTCGGGCGTTCCTGGGCAGAACATCTGACCAGGTACGCCCGTTCTGACCAGGGACGCCCGATCTGACCCGGCGCAGAGTCGGCGGGCGACTCGGCATGCCCGTTCTTTCCCAGAACGTGCGCGATGCCTGGTGGATTCGGGCGTACCGGGGCAGAACAACCGACCAGGTACGCCCGATTCGACCCGGTACGCCCGAAACAGCCCGGCCCCTGCCCC
>NZ_QKTA01000024.1:0-47932 GCF_003234395.1 Curtobacterium sp. MCLR17_051 | reverse complement strand
CCCCGACGCCCACCCCCACGCGTCCCGCCGTTCGGCCCACCATCGCCGACCCGGGTGACGTCACGACGGGGACGACGCGCTTCCACGGCACCGGCCCCCCCGGGCACACCGTCCGGGTGACCGGCCCGGCCGCGACGGGTTCGTCCGGGTGCACGACCCGGGTGGACCCGAACGGTTCCTGGGCCTGCCTCGGCACCGTCCGCTCCGGCCCGCAACAGGTCTTCACGGTGCGCGACCTCGTCGCCGCGCTGCCCGTCGCGAGTGCACCGGCCTCGGACGTCATCGTCCCGCCGACCCTGGCGGCCGCCGGGCCCACCGGCGGCACGGTCTCCGGCACGGGGTACCCCGGATCGACGGTGCTGCTGTCGGTGTCCGGCTCCTCGGCCCAGCAGACCGCCCGGGTCGGTGCGGACGGTCGGTGGGTGGCCGCCCTCGGGTCGGTCGCCGACGGCCGGTTCACCGTCACCGCGTCGCAGACCGCCAGCACGGCGCGCGGCTACCGGTCGGACCTGCGGAGCGCGGCCTCCGCTCCCGTGACGATCACGGTCGACCGCACGGCGCCCGCTGCCCCGCGCATCACGACACCGGACGACGGCCAACGGATCGGCACCCGCTCGACGACGGTGGCCGGGACCGGTGAGCCGGGCGCCCGCGTGACCGTGTACGTCGACCGTGCGCCGGTGTGCGGCGTGGTGGTCGCGTCGGACGCCTCGTGGTCGTGCTCCACCGCGGGGTCGACGCTGCGCGCCGGCGGGCACCAGCTCACCGCGACGCAGCACGACGTCGCCGGCAACTACTCCCGGTCGTCGACCGCCGTCCGGGTCACGGTGTGGTCCACCACCACGGCTCCGACCGCCACACCGACCCCGGGCGCCACGGACACCCCGGGGACGCCGGGCACGTCGACGCCGGGGTCCGGCGCGACGACGGGCACCCCCGGTACGACCGGCCACGGCGGAACCGGCAACGGCACGAACGCCGGCGGTCACGGCGACGGCACGAACGCCGCCGGCCACGGGGGCGACGGCGGCAACGGCAACGGCAACGACGGCGCAGCAGGCACCGGCAACGGCAACGGCAACGGCCCCAGCGACGGCACCGGCAGCACCCCGGCCGGCGTCGGCAGCGCCGGAGGCCACCCCGACTGGTCCGGCCCCGCCGGCGACTGGACCGCGGCAACCACCTACGACCGCACCGTCCCGACCATCCAGGCCGCGTTCTCGTGGCGGACCGTCCTGGTCGCCACCGCCGTCGCCGCCGGGTTCCTCCTGCTGATCGCCGCGCCACTCGCCCTCGTGGCCGCGGTCACCCGGGGTCGCCTCCGCTCGCCGTTCGCCGGGCTGCTCGGCCGCAACCGCTCGCGGTCGGACCGCGCACGCGGCGACGACGTCCTGCCGACCTGGGCGTCGATCACGATCGCGGTGTCCGTCGCGGCGCTGTGCACCCTGCTCGGGGTGGGCGTCGAGCTCGAGGCCCGGTACGCCCGTCTGGCGATCGCCGTCCTCGCCGGGACCGGTGTCCTGACCGCCGCCGTCGTGTTCGCCACGCGGTGGGCAGCCGGCAGCGACCACCGAACCATAGGGTTCCGGGTGTCGCCGTGGCTCGTGCTCGCAGCCCTCGTGGCGTGCGGCGTCACCCGCGCGGCGGACCTGTCCCCCGCGCTCATCGTCGGGGTCGTCCTCGTGCCGTCCGTCCGCCCCGGACTGGGGACCGGCCCACTCCGCCTCGGTACCGGGATCGCCGCAAGCGCCCGGGGTGCGACCTGGCGGGTGCTGGCCCTCCTCGGACTTGCCGCGGCCGGCTGGGTGCTGCACAGCCTGCTCGCGGGCGGTGGCTTCTGGGTGTCGCTCGGGTCGGAGTTCGCCATCACGCTGTGCGTCGGCGGCCTCGGTGCCGTCGTCGCGACCCTGCTGCCCGTCGCGGGGTCCGCAGGCAGCGCGCTGCTCGCCGCCTCCCGCGGTCGGTACGTCGCGCTTGCGGTGGTCGCCGTCGCGCTGACCACCGCGGTCTACTCGGGGACGACCGGCACGCACGCCGCACCGGCCCTGCTCGTCGGCATCGCCGCGGCCTGCGTGACGGCCGCGATCGCGGCCCTGGTCTGGCTGCGCACCGACCGGCGCGCGGCCCGCGTCTGACCCGAGCCGGGCCTCCAGAGCGGCGCGCCGTACCACCCGTCGGACAGAAGACGCACTTCCGGGCCGGTTCGCGGACAGCGGGCTAGTGTGACGATCGGTGCTGGTCGCACCGCACGGAGGACGTTCGCCGTCCCGCACGGACGACCGACGCCGCACCGGACCAGCGGTGCAGCAGTGCCGCACGACCGGTGCCCGCGCAGCATCGACGGTGTGCACCGCACGACCGCGGCAGGAGCAATGATGACCGACACCCGACCCGACCCGGAACCCCACACCGACACCCGGTCCGACCCGGAACCCCGCACCGACACCCGGTCCGACTACGACGCGACACGCTTCCGCGAGGTGTTCGAGGGCAGCTTCACCTACGCGAACGGCTTCGCCCGCAACACCCACCGCTTCGCCGGCCGACCCGCGCTGCGCGAGCCGGAGACGGACCGCTCGTGGACCTACGCCGAGCTCGGCGACGTCGTCGACCGGGTCGCCGGGTGGCTCGTCCGGCACGGTGGCGGACGGGGTTCGGTCGTGATGGTCGAGCTGTTCAACACACCCGAGTTCGCGATGCTCTACCTGGCCTGCCACCGCATCGGCGCGGTGTTCTCGCCGACGAACTTCCGGCTCGCCCCCGACGAGGTCGCGTTCATCATCGAGGACTCCGCACCCGCCGTCCTGGTGCACGACACCGAGCGGACGAGTGCGATCGCCGCCGCGATCGAGTCCTCGCCGCACCGGCCGGACCACGTCGTCCCGGTCGGCGGCGACCACGATCGGTTCGCCGAGCTGCTCGCGTCCGATCCCGTCTCCCCCGAGGAACTCGCGGCGATCGGCCCGCGCAGCACCTACGACGAGTCCACCCGGCTCTACACCTCGGGCACCACCGGTCGGCCGAAGCCCGTCCCGCTGCCGAGCCTGGTCGAGGTGCTCAGCGCGCACGACGTGGTCATGCACTTCCCGCTCAGCCCGTTCGACAAGACGCTCAACATGTCGCCGCTGTTCCACCGCGGCGGCCTGTACTCCGGCGGCCCGAACCCGGTGTTCTACGTCGGCGCGGAACTCACGACGCTGCGCCACTTCGACGCCGACCGGGTGCTCGACCTGGTCGAGTCCGAACGCCTGACGTTCCTGATCGGGGCCCCGCCGAACCTGGTGCAGCTCGTCGACGCGCAGGAACGCCGGGCGCGGGACCTGTCGAGCCTCAACGGCATCGTCACGATGGGCGCGCCGCTCGACCGTGCCGCGGCACTGCGGTACCAGGAGCTGCTGTCGCCGCGGATCTTCAACGGCTACGGCACCACCGAGACCTTCTGGAACACGTTCCTGCGCCCCGAGGACTTCCCGGACGGCGCCGGCTCCACCGGTCGCGCATCGACCGACGACGACGTCGCCGTCGTCCGCGTGCACGAGGACCGTCCGGCCGACCCCACCGACACGGTGGCGAAGGACGGCACCGAGATCGGCGAGTTCGCCGTCCGCACCGTGAAGTCCGGCTACTCGTACCGGAACCCCGGGCTCGAGGCCGAGAAGTTCGCGAACGGCTGGTTCTACCCCGGCGACCTCGCCACGTGGGACGAGCACGAGCGGGTGACGATCGTGGGCCGCAAGGACGACATGGTCATCTCCGGCGGCGAGAACGTGCACCCCGTCCAGGTCGAGGCGGTGCTGCAGGAGCACCCCGGGGTCGCCGACTCCATCGTGGTGGGCGTGCCGGACCCGCGGTGGGGCGAGGTCGTCACGGCGTACGTCGTCCGCGCCGGCGACCGGCTGCCGGCCGACGACGCCGAGGCAGCGGCCGCGCTCGAGGAGTGGACAGGCTCCCACCCGGGCCTCGCCCGGTACAAGCGCCCGCGGCGGTACCGCTTCGTCCCGGACGTCCCCTACAACGCCACCGGCAAGAAGGTGCACTACCTCGCGAAGGACACGGCCGCGGCGGACCAGGCAGCGGGCCGGCTGATCGAGCCGTAGCGGGCCCGGTACCCGGCCGGTGACGGCCTGGAGGCCCGTGGCGGCGCCGCCACGGGCCTCCCGTCCGTCAGCTGGTCGCGTCCACCGCGCGCCGGGGCGCGTTGCGGGCGAAGAGGCCGGGCAGGAGCCCGCCGATCTTCGTCCCGATGCACAGGCTGACGAAGGTCGCGAGCGGGGTCGCGAGCGCCTCGGGATCGAAGGTGGCCACCGCCACCAGCCCGACCGTCCCCGGCACGAGCAGCAGGAACGCCGGGAAGAACGACACCGTCGCCGGGATCGCCGGCACGAGCCGCTCGAGCAACCGGGTCGCGACGAACAGCAGCGCCGCTGCGGCCCCGGTCGCGACGACGCTGCCCCAGAGCGGCGTCGTCGTGCTCACCACGGCGTAGGCGGTGACCATGACCGCCACCGACACGAGCGTCAGGCGCCACCCGGACCGGAACACCAGACCGAGCCCGACCGCGAGCACCACGACGGCCACCCACGACACCCAGTACGCGGGCACGGACTCCCAGCCGGCCAGGTCGGTGCCGACCCCCGCGACCTCGCCGACGAGCGCGGCCGACGACGGGTCGACGTGCAACCCGGTCAGGGCGCTGCCGGACGCGATGCCGGCGGCCATGAAGCCGAGCATGATGAGCCCCTGCACCAGTCGCGACGACCCGGTGACGATGTCGGCGGCGGTGAGTTCGAGCAACGCGTTGGTGATGAGCGCGCCCGGGACGAACACCGCCACCGGGGCGCAGACCGCGAAGAGCGGGACCTGCTCGAACCCGGTGCCCGCGGCGACCAGGCCGACGATCGCCGTCGACACGAACGCGGCCAGGAACGGGATGATCGCCACGGCCTCGCGGAAGCGCCGGAGGACCAGTCCGATCACGCCGACCAGGCCGCCGACGACGAGCGCCAGGACGATCGCCCACCAGGGGCAGCGGAAGACGACGGCCAGGCCGGCCGAGGTCAGGGCGTTGCCGAGGATCCACGGCAGCGCGGGCGGCGGGACGGTGCCGGCCCGGATGGCCCGGACGCGGGCGGGGATCTCGGCGAGGGCGATGGAGCCGCTCTCGAGCCCGAGCACGACGCGGTTGGCGCGGGCGGCCTGGCGGGAGGACAGTTCGACGCCCTCGGCGTTGACGATGGTGGCGGCGCCCGTCGAGACCTCGCTCACCATCACCAGGGCGGGCAGGACGCCGATCGCGAGCGTCGGTCCGACCCCGGCGGCGTCCCGGGCCTTCTCGAGCGCCGACCGGACGTCGGTGACGGAGCTGCCGGCGTCCAGGAGCAGGGCTCCGAGGGTGCCGAGGAGCATGCCGACCGGGACGCTCTCGCCGTCGACGACCTCGACGTGGGCCTCCGGTCGGCGGAGGGCGTTCTGCAGGTTGGCGAGTGCGCTTCCGAGTCCGACCACGATCGTCGATGCTACTGGGCGGCGAGCCGGTCGTGCAGTCGCGCCGTCTTCGCGGGAAGGCGACGGTCCGCGGGCCGGGAGGCACGTGGCGGGCCGGTGCCACGCCTCCAGTCCGATGCCCAGGGCGACCCGATCCCACCGTCGAAGCGACAGACGGCAGGACCATCGCTCGGACTGTGCGGCCGGAGCGACAGAACGACGCGAACTGTTCGCAGAGTTCTGTCGCTTTCGCAGCGGCACGCGGCGGGCGCCACGCGGCGGGCGCCACGCCAGAGCCTCGGCGGTACCCCCGGTGGGACTCGAACCCACAACTCAGCGATTTTAAGTCGCGTGCCTCTACCGATTGGGCCACGGGGGCGGGCCGCAACAGCCTACCGATGCACGAAGGCGGCCACCCTTCGCAGGTGACCGCCTTCGTGACGAGCGTTGCTACTTGGCGTCGGCCGGGGCCGTCACCGGCTCGGGGGCGTTGGAGACGTCCTTCGCGGGCTCGCCGTAGACGGGACCGGCGGCACCGGCGACCTTGCCCTCTTCCGGAGCCGGGGCTGCGGCGGGCGCGGCCGGGGCCTCGGCAGCGGGCTTCGGACGGGACGCGAACGCCTCGAACGCGGCGCGCGGGGTCTCGCGGTCGTCGAGCGACACGATGTCGCGGCCCAGGAAGAAGCCACCGACCCAGTCGCCGATGACGCGCCACTTGCGCTCCCACGACGGCATGGCCAGGCCGTGGTAGCCGCGGTGGGCGCCCCAGGCCAGGAAGCCCTTCATGGCGAACTTGCCGGACTGGAACACGCCGGTGCCCAGGCCGAGACCCGCGACGGCGCCGAGGTTCTCGTGCTTGTAGTCGGTCGTCGCCTCGCCACGGATGGTCGCGACGACGTTCTTCGCGAGCTGCTTGGCCTGGCGCACGGCGTGCTGGGCGTTCGGCACGCAGAACCCGCCGACACCGCCACCGGTCAGGTCCGGCACGGCTGCGACGTCGCCGCAGGCCCATGCATCGGCGATCACGCCGTTGTCGTCCACCACGCGCAGGTCGGGCTGCACGCGAATGCGGCCACGCTGCTCGAGCGGGAAGTCGGTGCCCTTGACCATCGGGTTCGCCATGACGCCGGCGGTCCAGATGATGAGGTCGGACGGGATGGTCTCGATCGCGCCGTCGCTCGTCTTGAGCTCGCAGACGCCACCCACGGCCGAGGCCAGCTGGGTCTCGAGGTGCACGGTCGCGCCACGCTCGGCGAGGTTCTTGAGCACCCAGTGCGAGGTCTCGAGCGAGACCTCGGGCATGATGCGGCCCATCGCCTCGACCAGGTGGAAGTGCGTGTCGTCGAAGGACAGCTGCGGGTGGCTCTTCAGCAGGTCGGTGACGAAGGAGCGGAGCTCGGCGAACACCTCGATGCCGGCGAAGCCACCACCGACGACGACGACGGTGAGCAGGCGGTCGCGCTCGGGACCGGCCGGCAGGTTCGCCGCCTTGTGGAAGTTGCTGAGGATGCGGTCACGGATCGACGCGGCTTCCTCGATGGTCTTCAGGCCGATGGCCTCGTCCGCGACGCCCGGGATCGGGAACGTGCGCGACACCGCGCCGGCGGTCATGACGATCTGGTCGTAGGACTCCTCCCACGCCTCGCCCTCGGTCGGGGTGATCGTCGCCGTCTTGGTGGCGTGGTCGACCTTGGTGACCTTCGCCGTGACGACGCGGGTCTTCTTGAGGTGACGACGGTGCGCGACGACCGCGTGACGCGGCTCGATG
This sequence comes from Curtobacterium sp. MCLR17_051, assembly GCF_003234395.1. NCBI lineage: Bacteria > Bacillati > Actinomycetota > Actinomycetes > Micrococcales > Microbacteriaceae > Curtobacterium > Curtobacterium sp. MCLR17_051. The sequence continues at coordinate 40,680 of NZ_QKTA01000024.1, read as the reverse complement.
GAACCGGCGGCGACCTCGGGCAGGAACGGCTGGTACGTCATGTACGGCAGCGGGTCCACCATGACGACCTCGGCTTCGCCCTGGCGAAGGTGCTTCTCGAGCTTCCATGCGGTGTAGAAACCGGCGTAACCGCCGCCGACGACGAGGATCTTGGGCACGGGGGATGATCTCCTTGGATGGGGGTGTGCGGGAGTCGGGTCAGACTTCGCCGCCACCCGCCCCGACTCCAGCGTCTGCACCGTCATCATACGCCCGGCACTCACACCGGGAGGGCGACCAGTCCGCGCGCTCGAGCGCGAGGTCGCCGATGGGGTTGACGCCGGGTCCGGCGGCGAGGGCGTGGCCGACGAGGGCGTGCAGGCACTTCACGCGGGTGGGCATGCCACCGGCGCTGATGCCGTCGATCTCGTCGACGTGTTCGATCGACTCGCGATCGGCCAGGTAGGACTCGTGGGCCGCGCGGTACTGCGCGGCGACTTCGGGGTCCTCGAGCAGGGCTGCCAGCTCGGGCATCACCTGGTTGGCCTCGAGGGTGCTGACCGCAGCGGTGGCCGCGGGGTGGCACAGGTAGTAGAACGTCGGGAACGGGGTGCCGTTCGACAGCCGGGGCTTCGTGGAGACGACGGTGGGGTTGCCACAGACGCAGCGTGCCGCGATCCCGATGACGTCACGTGCCGGTCGGCCGAGCTGCGCCGACACGACCTGGACGTCGCGGTCGGAGGGCGGGTCGAAGGGAGGGGTCGTCACGGGAACGTGAGCCTACCGGAGAAGCGGAACCCCTCGCACCGTCGGGCCGGACGGCTCCGCGCCCTGCGGTCCGGGACTACTTGCTGCCGCCCGTGCCGGAGACGTCGGGGGCGACGAGGTCGGCGGCACGCTCGTCCGTCAGTCCGGACTGCAGCACCGACGAGAGCATCGCCTGCACCCAGTCGACCTTGGGCGTCTGCACCTTCGCGCTCACGGGGGTGCCGGAGTCGGTGGTGGGGGTCTTCTCGGCCCGCTTGTCCTCGGTGCCCATCACGAGGTAGCTCTCCTCGCCCGGGTACACGTAGAGCAGTCGGTCGCGGGCCTGCGCCTCGATGTACGCCGGGTCGTCCCAGCGTGCGACGTCCTGCTTCTTCTGCGTGACGTCGGCCTTCTGGCTCGCGACCTCCTGCTGCTGCTGGGCGATCTGCTCCTGCTGCTGGATGAGCGTCCGGAGCGACGGCGCGAGCACCACCACGAACAGCACGATGATCGCGAGCATGAGCAGGCTGAACCCGGAGAAGTGGATCGAGCGGTACCAGGGCTGCGCGGGTGTGCTGCCGTCGGGCATCGCCACGGGGACGCGGCGGACGCGGGGCTTCTGGCTGGGCACGGTCCGACGATAACCCGGCACGGTCAGTCGGGCCGCCCGGCACGCGGCCGTTCGGCGCCCTCCCAGCGTCCGCGTCGTCCGGTCGGGGCAGCCGGGAGGCACGGCTCCGGCCCGTCCCCTCCGTCCCGCACCCGAAGTGGTCACCACACACCGCCCGACGCACGTCCGGTGGTCACGTCCTGTCGGCCGGGCCCGGGCCGACCGACGACTCGTGACCACTCGACGCAGCGCGCGCGGCATGTCCTGACCGCTCGGCAGGTGCTGACCGCTCGGCACCTCGGGGCGGCGCAGACGACGAGACGCCGCCCTCCTGGAGGAGGACGGCGTCTCGGTGGTGCGGGTACTGCTGAGCGGCTGGTTACAGCGACGCGGCGCGCGGGAAGGCCGAGCGACCGGCGTACACAGCGGCGTCGCCGAGCTCTTCCTCGATGCGGAGCAGCTGGTTGTACTTCGCGACGCGGTCCGAGCGGGCCGGGGCGCCGGTCTTGATCTGACCACCGTCGACCGCGACCGCGATGTCCGCGATCGTGGTGTCCTCGGTCTCGCCGGAGCGGTGCGACAGGATCGAGGTCAGGCCGTGACGGTGCGCGAGCGAGACCGCATCGAGGGTCTCGGTGAGCGTGCCGATCTGGTTGACCTTGACGAGGATCGAGTTCGCGGCCTTCTCGTCGATGCCCCGCTGCAGACGCTTCGGGTTGGTGACGAACAGGTCGTCGCCGACGATCTGGACCTTGTCGCCGAGCTCGGCGGTCAGGTGCGACCAGCCCTCCCAGTCGTCCTCGGCCAGCGGGTCCTCGATGGTGACGAGGGGGTAGTTCGCGACGAGCTCGGCGAAGTAGGAGGTGAACTCCTGGCTCGAGAGCTGCTTGCCCTCGAACTGGTACTTGCCGTCCGAGAAGAACTCGGTGGACGCGACGTCGAGGCCGACGGCGATGTCCTTGCCGGGCGTGTAGCCGGCCTTCTCGATCGCGGTGAGCAGGAAGTCGAGCGCCGCGCGGTTCGACGCGAGCTCCGGCGCGAAGCCGCCCTCGTCGCCGAGGCCGGTGGCCAGGCCCTGCTTCTTCAGCTCGCCCTTGAGGGCGTGGTAGGTCTCGACGCCCCAGCGGAGTGCCTCGGAGAAGGACTCGGCGCCGTAGGGCACCAGGAAGAACTCCTGGATGTCGACGTTGGTGTCCGCGTGGGCACCACCGTTGACGACGTTCATCAGCGGGACGGGCAGCGTGTGCGCGTTCGGGCCACCGAGGTAGCGGAAGAGCGGCAGGTCGACCGAGTCGGCTGCGGCGCGGGCCACGGCGAGCGAGGCGCCGAGGATCGCGTTCGCCCCGAGGCGGGACTTGTTCTCGGTGCCGTCGAGCTCGATGAGCGCGGCGTCGACGAGGCGCTGGTCGGTGGCGTCGAAGCCCTCGAGCGCCGGGCCGATCTCGTCGAGGACGGCGTCGACGGCCTTGAGCACGCCCTTGCCGCCGTAGCGCGAGGCGTCGCCGTCGCGCAGCTCGTACGCCTCGAACGCGCCGGTGGATGCACCGGACGGGACGAGCGCGCGGGACACGACGCCGTCGTCGAGGAGGACCTCGACCTCGACCGTCGGGTTGCCTCGGGAATCGAGGACTTCGCGTGCGCCTACGGCATCGATCAGGGCCACGGGGTACTCCCTACACATTGGTTGTGGTGATTGCGGTGTCGATCCTAGCGAGCGGAGGTGAACACGACGTCGGCCGTGACGCCCCGCTGTGGACGAGTCCGTGCTGGAACGAGGACTGGGTGCTCAGTCGAGCGGGCGGAACTCGACGCCCTCGAGTGACGCGGTGTCCGCCGAGACGGTCGCGAACGCCGTGAAGCCCTGGGCAGCGAGGCCGGCGAGCAGGTTCTTGGTGTTCTTCGTGCGGCGCTCGAGCCGGACGCGTCGGTGGGACGCCAGCGCCTCGGTCTTCAGCGCGGCGAGCCGGACCGGATCGACGTCCTTGTCGTACACGAGCACGACGGCGTCGGCCTCGGCGGACTCCGGGAGGGTCACGAGGTCGACGAGCCGCTCGAACCCGAGCGAGAACCCGACCGCGGGGACGTCCTGCCCGAGGAACCGACCGATCATCCCGTCGTACCGGCCGCCGCCACCGAGGCTGTAGCCGAAGTCGGGGTGCGCGACCTCGAAGATCGTGCCCGTGTAGTAGCCCATGCCGCGCACGAGCGTCGGGTCGAAGCGCAGGTCCACCCCTGGGAGCGCCTCGCGCAGGAGGAGCAGGTCGGCGAAGGCCTCGGCGTCGAGCCACGGCGCCCCCGCGACCGACGTCCAGTCGGCGGCCTCGAGCGCGCGGATGGTGTCCTCGAGCCCGGGCAGGTCGGCACCCACGGTGCTGCGGAGCTCCGCCGCGACGCCGTCCGCACCGATCTTGTCGAGCTTGTCGATCGTGATGAGCGCGCGGTCCGCGGCGGCCGGCTCGGTGATCCCCCACGACGCGAGGAGCGCCAGCAGGATCCGGCGGTCGTTGATCCGGATCGTCGTGCCGCGGACCCCGAGGGCGTCGAGGGCCGCGGTCGTCGCGCGGATGAGCTCGATCTCGGCGAGCTGCCCGGGCTCCCCCAGGATGTCGATGTCGCACTGCACGAACTGGCGGTAGCGACCCTTCTGCGGGCGCTCGGCACGCCAGACCGGCGCAATCTGCACGGATCGGAACACCGACGGCAGCTCCGCACGGTGCGAGGCGTAGAACCGGGCCAGCGGGACCGTCAGGTCGAACCGGAGACCGAGGTCGGCGAGGTCCAGCGGCGCTTCGGCCGCCTGCAGGTCCTCGGTGGTGAGGCCGCGCTTCATCACCGCGAACGCCAGCTTCTCGTTGTCGCCGCCGAGCCCGGAGTGCAGCCGCGCAGCATCCTCCACCACCGGGGTCTCGATCTCGTCGAAACCGTGCCGCGAGTAGACGTCCCGCACGACACCGAGCACGTGCTCGCGCCGGGCCTTGTCCGCCGGGAGGAAGTCACGCATGCCACGGGGTGCCGTCACGGTCGTTGCCATGCGGTCAATTCTGGCAGACGGGCGTCTCCGGCTTGCGCGCCCGCCGGCCCACTGGCATACTGCATGCAGAACCTCGGTCCGGATCGTGCCTGATCCATGCTCCGGACCGATTCGCGGGGCGACGTGCTGCAGTGCGTCCCGCGGTTCGAGCGGGCTTCCCTGTCGGCCCCTCTCCCTGGTGGAGCCGACGCCCGCTCACGGGCGCCCTCTCTTTTTCGGGTTGGGAGGGCGCCCGTTCTCACGACCGGGGATCACTCCACGGCGCGACCGGCTTCCTCGAGCGCCGACACCGCGGCCCGCAGACTCGCGACCGGGTCCACCCCGCGTCCTGCCGCAGCCGCGACCTCCCCGAGCACCGCTCGCCCCCACTCGGCGTCGACCGTGCCGACCCCGTCGTCCGCAGCGGGCGCGGCGGACGCACCACGGGCCTCCAGGCCGACGCCGGAACCAGCCCCGACGACGGACGCGACGACCGCGTCGGCGTCCCCACGTTCCTCCAGGCGTTCCAGCAGCTTCACCGCGCGCTCCAGCGGCGGCATCGCCCGTGGCACCCCGTCGAACGCACTCCGCCGACTCGCCTTCTCGGCCGCCTTGGCCGCACGCCAGACCCGAACGACGTCCTCGACGGTGTCCGCCGTCTCGTCGCCGAACACGTGCGGGTGCCGCCTGGTCATCTTGTCACGCACGCCGGCAGCGACGTCCTCGAGGGTGAAGTCCCCCGCCCGGGCGGCGATCCCCGCGTGCAGGACCACCTGGTACAGCAGGTCGCCGAGTTCCTCGCGGACGTCGTCCGGGTCGCCGTCGTCGATGGCGTCGACGAGTTCGTACGACTCCTCGACGGCGTAGCGGGCGAGCGAGGCGTGGGTCTGCGCCCGGTTCCAGACGCACCCGCCGTCCTCGGCGAGCAGGCGGTCGACGACGGTCACGAGGTCCGGTACGGCGGTCATCACGTCATCGTGCCACCCGCGTAGACTGGTCGTGGTGTGTCGGGAAGTCTGGTCGACGGACACTCACCCGACCCCTCGAGACGGAGATCCATGTCGTCCCTCGTCCGCTCCCCCCGCTTCAGCGCCATCGCGCTCCTCACCGCCGCCGTGCTCGGCCTGGTCGTGGCGAACTCCCCGATCGGCCCCGGCCTCGAACGGCTGCTCGACGCGCACCTGCCGCTCGGTGCCCTCGGCCTCGACCTGTCGATCGCGCACTGGATCAGCGACGGCCTGCTCGCGGTCTTCTTCCTGCTCGTCGCGATCGAGCTGAAGCAGGAACTCGTCGACGGCGAGCTGTCGAACCCCAAGACCGCGATCATCCCCGCCATCGCGGCGGTCGGCGGCGTGCTCGTCCCGGCCGGCATCTTCCTGCTCGTCACCGCGGGGACGCAGTACACGCACGGCTGGCCGATCCCGACGGCGACGGACATCGCGTTCGCGCTCGGGGTGCTCGCCATGTTCGGTCGCGGGCTGCCGAGCGGCATCCGGGTGTTCCTGCTCGCACTGGCCGTGCTCGACGACCTCATCGCGATCATCATCATCGCCGTGGTGTTCGCCCACGACACCGACTTCCTGGCCCTCGCCGGTGCCGTCGTCACCCTCGCGGTGTTCTGGCTGCTCGGCCGGATGCTCCGTCCGGGGCGCAGCGGGCAGACGTTGATCATCGTGGCCATGATCGTGGTCGGGCTCCTGACCTGGTGGCTCGTCTACCACTCCGGTGTGCACGCCACGATCGCCGGCGTCGCCCTCGGGCTCGTGCTGCCCCGCCGCCCGGGCCACACCCTGCACGAGAACGTCGAGCCGTGGTCGAACGCCATCGTGCTGCCGGTGTTCGCGTTCGCGTCGGCCGCCGTCATCATCCCCTCGGTCGGCATCAGCGAGCTCTCCCCCACGTTCTGGGCGGTCGTCCTCGCGCTGCCGGTCGGCAAGGTGATCGGCATCACGCTGTTCGGCACGATCGCCACGCGGATCTTCCGCTCGCCCGGCCGCTCGTCGCTGTCGTTCTTCTCGATCATCACCGTCGGTGTGCTCGGCGGGATCGGGTTCACGGTGTCGCTGCTCATGAACGAGCTGGCGTTCGCCCGCAACGAGGAGATCCTCGACGAGGGCGTCCTCGCCGTGCTCGTCGGCTCGGGCATCGCCATCGTCGCGTCGGCGGTCGTCGTCACGCTGCGGGCGCGGGCGTACCGCGCGCGCCGCGAGCTGTCCGAGGCCGAGGACACCGAGTAGCGGGTCGCGGCCCGCGGTTCGCACCCGTTCCACGACAGGCCACGCGTCGTTCGACGCGTGGATCGTCGCGGACGGCGTGCGCGCCGTGGACGTGGCCACGGACGGCCTGGAGGCACGGTGCGGGCCCGCACCGTGCCTCCAGGCCGTCTCCGCTCGCGTCTACGCGGCCGGCGCCTCGGCCGGGGTCGTCGCCCCGTACACGGCGGTGAGGATGCTCTCCACCCACTGGATGAGGGCGTCGTCCGGCAGCGCCTGGTCGTGCGGACGCGGCATCGGGATGCTCGTCGCGTTCTGCTGTGGGAACCAGCGCGCACCCGGGAACATGCGCTTCAGGCGCACCTGCGACGAGTCGGCGAGCTCCTTGCCGGCGACCCGCAGGTTCGAGCCCATGACCACGACGTCGGACAGGCCGACCTGCTGCGCCATGCGACGGAGGCGGGAGACCTCGACCAGGGTCTGCACGGCCTGCGGCGGCTGCCCGTAGCGGTCGGTGAGCTCGTCGAGCACCATGTCGATCGCGTTCGGCTGGGCCGTCGGGGCCGAGGCCGCCGAGAGCTTCTGGTACGCCTCGAGCCGGAGTCGCTCGGACTCGACGTAGTCCTCGGGGATGTGCGCGTCGACGGGGATCTCGAGCCGGAGCTCGGTCTGCCCCTCGGCGACGTCGCCACGGAACTGCGACACCGCCTCGCCGATCATCCGCAGGTACAGGTCGAAGCCGACGCCCGCGATGTGGCCGGACTGCTCCCCGCCGAGCAGGTTGCCGGCCCCGCGGATCTCGAGGTCCTTCATGGCGACCTGCATGCCCGCGCCGAGCTCGTTGTTCGCGGCGATCGTCTCGAGGCGGTCCTGTGCGGTCTCGGACAGCGGCTTCTCGGAGTCGTACAGGAAGTACGCGTACCCCCGCTCCCGCCCACGGCCGACACGTCCGCGCAGCTGGTGCAGCTGCGACAGGCCGTACTTGTCCGCCTTGTCGATGATGAGCGTGTTCGCGTTCGCGATGTCCAGGCCGGTCTCGATGATCGTCGTCGAGACGAGGACGTCGAAGCGGCGCTCCCAGAAGTCGACCATGACCTGCTCGAGGGCGGTCTCCGACATCTGCCCGTGCGCGACGGCGATGCGGGCGTCCGGCACGATCTCGGCCAGGTGTGCCGCGACCGACTGGATGTCCTTCACGCGGTTGTGCACGTAGAACACCTGGCCCTCGCGCAGCAGCTCGCGGCGGATCGCCGCCGCCACCTGCAGGTCGGACTGCGGCCCGACGAAGGTCAGGATGGGGTGGCGGTCCTCCGGTGGGGTGGCGAGGGTCGACATCTCACGGATGCCCGTGACCGCCATCTCGAGCGAGCGCGGGATCGGGGTCGCCGACATCGCCAGCACGTCGACGTTCGTCTTGAACTTCTTGAGCTGGTCCTTGTGCTCGACGCCGAACCGCTGTTCCTCGTCGATGATGACGAGCCCGACGTCCTTGAAGGTGATGCCCTGCGACAGGATCCGGTGGGTCGCGATGACGATGTCGACCGTGCCGTCGGCGAGCCCGGCGATCGTCTCCTTCGACTCCTTCTCGGTCTGGAACCGGCTCAGGGCGCGCAGGTGCACGGGGAACCCGGCGAAGCGCTCCTGGAACGTCTCCATGTGCTGGCGGACGAGCAGGGTCGTCGGGACGAGCATGACGACCTGCTTGCCGTCCTGCACGGCCTTGAACGCGGCACGGATCGCGACCTCGGTCTTGCCGTAGCCGACATCGCCGGACAGCAGGCGGTCCATCGGGATCGGGCGTTCCATGTCGCGCTTGATCTCGTCGATCGTGGTGAGCTGGTCGGCGGTCTCGGCGAACGGGAACGCCTCTTCCAGCTCGCGCTGCCACGGGGTGTCCGGACCGAACGCGTGCCCCTTCGACGCCATGCGCGCCGAGTACAGCTTCACCAGGTCGACGGCGATGTCGCGGACGGCCTTGCGGGCCTTCGACTTGGCGGCGGACCAGTCCGAGCCGCCCATCTTCGACAGGGTCGGGGAGTCGCCACCGACGTAGCGCGACAGCTGGTCGAGCTGGTCGGTCGGCACGAAGAGCTTGTCGCCCGGGTAGTTGCGCTTCGACGGCGCGTACTCGAGCACGAGGTACTCGCGCTGCGTCTTCACGGCGTTGCGGCCGCCGCTGGAGACCTCGCGGCTGACGAGCTCGACGAACTTGCCGATGCCGTGGGTCGCGTGCACGACGACGTCGCCCGGCTTGAGCTGCAGCGGGTCGACGACGTTCTTGCGGCGGCTCGCGAGTTTCTTGACGGTGCGGGCACCCTGCTGGACGCTGCGGCCGTAGAACTCCGCCTCGCTCAGGACCGCGATGCGGGGGTCGGGGATCGCGAAGCCGTGCTCGACGGTCGCGGTCGTCACGACGGCGAACCCCGGCTCGGGCGGCGCGTCGACCGCTGCGGCACGGGCGGCGACCCCGGCGTCGGCGAGCACCTGCACCGCCCGCTCGACGAGGCCCTGGCCCTGCGCGGTCACCACGACGGCCCACCCGTCGTCGGTCAGCGACTTGACGTGCGCGATCGCCCCGTCGGCGCTGCCGGCGAAGCTCGGGACGGCCTCGGCCCGGACGCGGATGTACTCGCCGGCCTCGGCAGCGGCCTCGGCGTCGGTGAGGACGCGCTCGGTGTCCCCTTCGTCGAGGCCGGAGTCGAACGGCGACACCGTCCACCAGGTGCGCTGCCCCCGGGTGTTCTTGAGCTGCTGCACGGTCAGGAAGTTGCCCGCATCGAGGTCGATCGGGGCCTGGGCACCGGCGACCGCTGCACTCCAGGCCGCCTGCAGGAACTCGGTGTTCGTCTCGGCGAGGCTGTTCGCGCGGCCGTTCACCCGCTCGGGCGAGAACACCGCGATGGTGGCGTCGTCCGGCAGGTAGGAGGTCATCGGCACGAGGTCCTGCACGAGCGCCGGAGCGAGGGACTCCATGCCCTCGACCGGGACGCCCTCGGCGATCTTCGCGAGCATCTGCGACAGGTTCGGGAACTCGTGCAGCATCTCGCGCGCCCGCTGCCGGACGCCGTCGCTGAGCAGGAGTTCGCGCGAGGCGGTCAGCTCGACCGAGCCGAGGTCGTCCTCGGTCGTGCGCTGGTCGGCGACGGAGAACGCCTTGATCGCCTCGATCTCGTCGCCGAAGAAGTCGACGCGTGCCGGGTGGTCGGCCGTCGGCGGGAAGACGTCGAGGATGCCACCGCGCACCGCGAACTCACCACGGCGGGTGACGAGGTCGACGCGCGAGTAGGCGAGGTCCACCAGCTGGGACGCGATCGCCGCCAGGTCGTTGCCCCGCGAGTCGGTGCGCAGCACCACGGGCGCCAGGGACGTCAGGTTGCTCGCGATCGGCTGCAGCGCGGCGCGGACGCTCGCGACGACGATGGTCTGGCGACGCTCGGCCGGGTCCGCGGCCTGCCACGCCGCGAGCTTCCGGAGCGTCGCGATGCGCGTGCCGACGGTCTGGGCACTCGGGCTGAGGCGTTCGTGCGGCAGGGTCTCCCACGCCGGGAACTCGAGCACGTCGGCGTCGGGGACGTAGCTGCCGAACGCTTCACGGACCGCCTCGGCCTCACGCCCGGTCGCCGTGATGACGAGGACGCACTGCGGGCCGTTGCGCTCGGCGAGCAGCGCGCCGAGCAGCGGAACGCGCAGGCCGTCCACGACGGAGAAGTCGGCGTCGCGCGGTGCGGCGCGCAGCACGCGATCGAAGGCGGAGGCGCGCGAGAGCGCAGGGATGATGCCCGAGATCGTCACTCAGGAGATGGTACCGGCCGCCACCGACACCGGCCGCGACGTGCGCGACGGGCGAACAGCGCCGACGCCCGGCACGGAGCGCTCAGGACGGAGCGTGCACGCGCTGCTGTGCGGCGAGCAGCCCGACCTCGGCGATCGCCTCGACCGCGTCGGCGGCGTCGGCCAGCAGGATCGGCAGCGTCTTCTTCTCGGCTGCGGAGAAGTCACGCAGCACGTAGTCGGCCGGGTCCTGCCGACCGGGCGGACGACCGATGCCCACCCGGACGCGCATGAACTCGTTCGTCCCGGTGGCCTTGATGATGTCGCGCAGCCCGTTGTGCCCACCGTGCCCGCCACTGCCCTTCAGGCGGACGGTGTCGAACGGCAGGTCGAGCTCGTCGTGCACGACGACGAGGTCGGCCGGGGTGGCGCCGTAGAACCCGAGCACCGAGGAGACCGGTCCGCCCGAGGTGTTCATGAACGACCCGGGCTTCGCCAGCACGAGTCGGGTGCCGCCGGGCACCAGGCGCCCCTCGGCGACCTGGTTCGGCGTCTTGTGCTTCTTGAACGTCGCTCCCATGCGGGAGGCGAGTTCGTCGAGGACCATCTGGCCGACGTTGTGACGGTTGCCTGCGTAGTCGGGCCCGGGGTTCCCGAGCCCGACCACCACGAGGATGTTGTCCGTCACAGCGTCGACCAGATGTCTTCGAAGGGGTGTTACTCGGAGTCCGCGGCGCCCTCGGCACCCGACTCGGCGCCGGCCTCGGCCGAGGCCTCGTCCGCAGCGTCGTCGTCAGCGGTGCCACGCGGGGTGACGATCGCGACGACCAGCGCCTCGGGGTCGGTCTCGAGCTCGGCGCCCTCGGGGAGCTCGAGCTGCGCGGCGTGGATCTGCACGCCGTCCTCGAGGCCCTCGACGTTCACGGAGACGTGCTCCGGGATGTCGGTGGCGAGCACGAGCAGCGAGATCGTGTTGAGGTCCTGCACGTGGATGGTGCCCGAGAAGGACTCGCCCTCGATGACGACGGGCACGTCGACCGTGACCTTCTCGCCGCGGCGGAGGACCACGAGGTCGATGTGCTCGATGATCTGGCGCACCGGGTCACGCTGGACGTCCTTGACGAGGGCGAGCTGCGCAGCACCCTCGATGTCGAGGTCGACGACCGCGTTGGCGGTACGGACGAGCAGCATGGTCTCGTGACCGGGCAGCGAGATGTGCTTCGGCTCGGTGCCGTGGCCGTAGACGACCGCGGGGATCTTGTCGGCCGCGCGGAGCTTGCGAGCAGCGCCCTTGCCGAACTTGGTGCGGACTTCCGCTGCGAGCTTGGTGTAGTCGGCCATGGTGCCTCCTGGTGTCGGGACGACGCCGGGGTGCCGGCATCGTGGGGGTCTGTGGTGTTGCAACTCGAACGCGTGCACGCGTGAGGAACGATCCCAGGGTCTTGCCGGGTATCCCACCGCGTCGATCACGGCCGCGCGTACGCAGCCCTCGCCGAAGTCAGGGACTGAGTCTAGCAGGGCCGTCCGGGCGTGTCGCGCGTCACGATCCGGACGCACACCGGGACGGACGGGAGGCCCGTGGCGGTCCTGCCACGGGCCTCCCGTCCGTCGTCCGCACGCGGCGGGCGCGGGGCGCTCCCCCCACGACCGCTCCCCGCGACCGCCGCGTCAGTCGACGTCCGTCGGTGCCGCCGGCGCGAGCCGCGCGATCACCCGGTCGAGGCGGGCCTCCACCTGCGGCTGCCGCGTCGAACCCTTCCGGAGCACGGCCGCGTCGGTCGCGGTGATGTGCAGCAGCCGTTCCCACTCCGCCGCGTACAGCGCGCTGCGGTAGCCGGATGACTCCTGGCACGCGACGTCCCGTTCGGCGACGGCGACCTCGGCCTTCCCCGGATCGTCCGAGAACAGGACGACCTGGTCGCCGTCATGGGCGCTGATGTGCATCGAGGGGGTCGGCATGCCCTCCGGACCCTCGGGCAGGTCCGGCACACCGGACGGCGCCATGCAGGTGCGCCACCCGGCCGCGGCCGTGCGGACCGGGTCGTCCTGGCGTGCGTCCAGCGCCGCCAGGTACGTCAGGCGCTGGGCCAGTTCGGACGCGGTCTGCTCGGTGCCGCGCAGTGTGGTGCCGAGCGTCTTCCGGGCTGCCTTCCAGCAGCGGGCGGCCACGTCGTCCGGGAGCGCGGCGAACGCGGCCTGGCGGTCCGGGTCGTACCCCCACTTCCGCATGCCCTCCTGGTTCGCACCGGCGGCGGACGGCCCGTGGTAGCCGCGGGCCTCGGCGAGCGCCGTGGTGAGGGGCCGGGTGGTCGCGAGTGCGGGTGCGGGGTTCGCGCGGGCGGCGGTGTCGGCCGCGTCGTCGTCGGCCTGCAGCCCGGCCGCGGTCGCCCAGGGAGCCGGGTCGTCGATGCCGGCCTTCCGCAGGCAGGGCTCGGCCACGAGGTCCTCCGCGTACGTGGTCTTCGACGAGGCCGGTGCGACGAAGGCGTCGAGCGGCATCGCCCACGCCGTGCTGTCCTGTTCGACGGTGGGTGCGACCGCGACGTCGGCACGGTCGGGCAGGCCGTGGACGACGGCGGTGGCCAGTCCGGCGAGGACGACGACGAGGGTGCCGGTCTTCGCGACGCGGTTCGTGATCTGCATGGTTCCCCCTAGGCGCGGACGAGGCCGCGTTCGTGTGCGGTGATGACGACCTGGATCCGGTTCCGGAGTCCGAGCTTCGTCAGGACGGCGCGGACGTGGGTCTTCACGGTGGCGTCGCTCAGGAAGACCGACTCGGCGATCTCGGCGTTGCTGAGCCCCTTCGCGACGAGCAGGAAGACCTCGCGCTCGCGCGCAGTCAGCGCGTCGAGCACCTCGTCGCGTCGGTCGGTGACGGCCGGGGTGCCCTGGGCGCGCAGCAGCTCGAGCGCCTCCGCTTCCGTCGGTGCCGGTCGGCCCGCGTGCACGTCGCGGATGGTCGCGGTGACGACCTCGGGCAGGGCGTCCTTCGTCAGGAACGCTGCGGCGCCGGCACGGAGTGCTGCGAGGACGGCGTCGTCGCGGCGGATGGTCGTGAGCGCGACGACCCGCGGGCGGTCCTGGGTCGACCCGGCGAGCCGCGTCAGGGTCTCGATGCCGTTCATGACCGGCATCCGCAGGTCGAGCAGCAGCACGTCGGGGTGTTCGGCGGCGCAGAGCTCGAGGGCGGCGGCACCGTCGCCGGCGGTCCCGACGCAGGTCATGTCGTCCTGGGCGTCGACGAGCATCTGCATCCCGGTGGCGAACAGCCGCTGGTCGTCGGCGACGGCGACGCGGACGGCGCTCATCGGACGTGCTCCGGCAGGACGGCCTCAGTGTCCGTGTCGGTGTCCGCCGTCGCAGTGGTCGGCACCGCGGCGGTCGTCGGCAGCCACGCGGTGACGACCCACTCGTCCGGGGTGTCGCCGACACCGGCACGCAGCCAGCCGCCCGCCAGTCGGGCACGCTCCTGCATCCCGGCGACACCGGACCCGACACCGTCGAGCTCGACGAGGGGTTCGGTCCCCCGTGACGTCACGACGACGCCGAGCCCCGGGCCGCGCCAATCGAGCGCCACCCGGGCCGTCGCTGTCCGCCCCTGGTGCTTCAGCACGTTCGTCAGGCTCTCCTGCACGATCCGGTGCACCGCGCTGGCACTGCCCGCGGGCAGGAGTCCGGCGCCGTGCTCCTCGAACGTCGCGGTCATCCCGAGCTCCCGCATGTCCTCGACCAGGTCGGGGACGTCGAACAGCCCGTGGCGGTCGGCGTCGTCGCTCGCCTGGATGCGTTCCACCAGGGACCGGACGTCACCCAGTGCCGAGCGGCTCACGTCGGCGATGTCCTGCAGCGCCCGGGCGGCGTGTTCGTCCCGCACGGCGATGGCCGCGGCACCCTGGGCCTGGGACACGACGACGGCCAGTGAGTGGGCGAGCGAGTCGTGCACGTCGCGGGCGATCCGCGCGCGGTCCTGCTCGGCCCGGAGTTCGGTGGTGGTCACCTCGGTGCGGCGTTGCGCCTCGACCACCCGGACCCGGGCGAGGCCGATCCGCCACGCGGCACCGATGGCCACGCCGACCGCCCAGGCGACACCGCTGACCCCGACGAACGCGAAGGTGATCGTGACGAGGTCGGAACGGGTCCCGCCGGAGTTCCCCACCCAGCTGCCCCAGACGTCCTGGTCGGCAGCGGTCGGGACCGCCATCGCCCAGGCAGATGCCGCACTCGCGAGCAGGAGCACGGGGACCGCCACGTAGCGGAGCAGGTCGGACCGACCGGCGCCGACGATGCCGACGACGATCGCGATCGCCAGGTATTCCGGCCAGGTCGTGTCGGTCGGTCGGGTGAGCAGCCGGGCCGCCTGCAGGAGCGGGATGCCGACGACCAGTCCGAGCGCGGTCGCGGGCATCCACGCGGCGAGGCTGATGGCGACGGCGAAGGCCGACACCACGACGACGTGGTCGGCGAGCCCCGCGCGTCCGGCTTCGGCGACGATCCAGAGCACGAGGTACACGGCGCCGGCGGCGGGGGCCAGCAGGTGCCGGTACCGGCGGAGGAGGGAGGTCATGACGCGAGCGTATGGGCCTCGCCGGACGGGGACCGAGCCGTGCGGCCGCTTTTCATCCGAGGTGATGAGGTCGCGCCGGACGGCTCAGCGGCCGACCTCCCGCCGGTGCTCCTGCGCGGCGTGGAGGACGTCGCGCGCCCGGTCGCTCGCTGCCTCGGCCTCGTCGCGGGCTGCCTCGAGCCGGGTGATCTCGGCCTCGGCCTGCTTGAGGGCACGCTGGAGCTCCGCGCGGCGCTCCTCCGCCTGTTCGAGATCGGCCTCGGCGGTGTCGAGTGCTGCGTCGGCGTCGCGGGACTCCGTGCGCGCTGCGGTCTCGGCCTGGCGCGCGGCCTTCCGGTCGGCGGCCGGGTCGCGCTTCGGTTCGGGTTCGGCGTCCGGCTCCGGCTCCGGCTCCGGCTCCGGGGCGTCGCGCTGCGCGGGCCTGGAGGCGCGGCTCGCCTTCCGCGCACCCCTCGCCCGGGAGATGGGGATGGGTGGGGCATCGCTGCCGGACCAGGCATCGGGCACCGCGTCCGGATCCGCGAGCGCCCCGTCGAGGTCGACCGCGTCGAACCCCACGCTCTCGAGCGCCGTCACGAGCAGCCCCGACCGGACGGCCGCGCCGGCGTGCGGGTCTGCCATCGCCGCCTCGATCGTCGACCGGACCTGCTCGAGCACCGCCGGGGTGACGGGGTGTCCGGCGTCGGACGCCAGGTCCGCACCGGCCTGTGCGAGGGCGTCGACGACCTCGGTCCGCTGCCGACGGAGGGTCCGGATCGCGTCGGGGTCGGCGTCGGCCTGCGCCTTCCGGAGCGCCGGTCCGAGGTCGACGGCGTCGTCGAGGGCACCGTCGTGGGCGAGCAGGTCGATCACCCAGGCGGCCGGTGAGGGCTTCCGGAGCTTCCCGATCGCCGTGGCGAGGGCACGGTCGTCCTTGCGCACCGCGCGCTGCCGTGCGGTGCGCTCGGCGACGAAGGCCTGCGGCGCGACGAGCAGCAGCTCCCTGGCGACGTCGACGAACTCCATGCGACCACTGTGCCCTCCACGGCGCCGGGGACTACCAGTCGTGGACGGTTCCGTCGGCCAGGCGGTTGAACGGCAGGTACGCCTGCTCGTAGGGGTACTTGCCGGCTTCGTCGACGTCGAGGCTGACCCCGAGGCCCGGCTCGTCCCCCGGGTGCAGGTAGCCGTCGGTGAACGTGAACGTCTGGTGGAACACCTGGTTGGTCTGCGGTCCGTGCTGCATGTACTCCTGGATGCCGAAGTTGTGGATCGCGAGCCCGAGGTGCATCTGCGCGGCAAGGCCCACCGGGGAGATGTCGGTCGGTCCGTGGAAGCCGGACTTGACCTGGTACAGCGCCGCGTACTCCATCGTCTTCTTGAGCGGCGTGACGCCGCCCATGTGCGTGACGGCACCGCGGACGTAGTCGATGAGCTGGTCGCGGATGATGTCCTTGAAGTCCCAGATGGTGTTGAAGACCTCCCCGATCGCCAGCGGCGTCGTCGTGTGCTGCCGGACGAGCTTCAGGGCCTCCTGGTTCTCGGCGGGGGTGCAGTCCTCGAGCCAGAACAGGTCGTAGGGCTCGAGCGACTTGCCGAGCTTGGCGGCCTGCAGCGGGGTCATCCGGTGGTGGCCGTCGTGCAGCAGCGGCAGTTCGGGGCCGAACTCGTTGCGGACGGCCTCGAACACGGTGGGCACGTGGCGCAGGTAGGCGCGGGTGTCCCAGTCCTCCATCGCCGGGTACGCCCCGCGCTGGGCGGGCTCGAAGTCGTAGCGGACGCCGGCGTTGCCCTCGGTGGTCCTGTTCGAGGCGATGCCGTAGATGGACTCGAGGCCGGGGACACCGGTCTGCACCCGGATGGAGCGGTAGCCCTCTTCCTGGTGCTCGCGGATGGAGTCGAACAGCTCGGGCAGCTCCTTGCCCGAGGCGTGGCCGTACGCCATGAGCCCGGTGCGCGATGCCCCGCCGAGCAGCTGGTACAGCGGCATCCCGGCGACCTTCGCCTTGATGTCCCAGAGGGCCATGTCGACGGCGGCGATCGCGGCCATCGTGACCGGACCACGGCGCCAGTACGACGACCGGTAGAGGAACTGCCAGGCGTCCTCGATGCGGCTGGCGTCACGGCCGACGAGCAGCGGGACGATGTGCTCGGACAGGTAGGCGGAGACCGCGAGCTCGCGGCCGTTCAGGGTGGCGTCGCCGAGCCCGGTGACGCCGTCGGCCGTGGTGAGCTTGAGCGTCACGAAGTTCCGGTTCGGGCTGGTCACGATGACCTCGGCCCGCTCGATCAGCTGGCCGCGGTCCGCCGAGGCCCAGGTGTCCGGACGGCCGGCGGTGGTCTCGGCCGGCCCGCTGTCGGTGGCACCGGGGACCGGGGCCGCGGGGTTCGTGGTGTTCGTGTCGGTCATGCGTGGACTCCTCCGTTGGAGCGTTCGCGGGCGCGTGCCGCGGCGGTGCGGATGCGGTCGGCCGCCGCCGTCACGGCGGCGACCACGGGGGTGGTGTCGAGTTCGGGCGCGACGACGGCCAGGACGTCGTGCACGTCCGAGTCTGGCCCGGGGGCACCGGGGTCGTCCACCAGGTCGGGTTGCTCGGTGACGTGCAACCACCACGCGGCGAGGGCGGTGGCCGCTCCGGTGCCGATGCCGGCCGAGGGGTCGCGGGCGAGCCGGTGCCGCACGACGTCGACGACACGGACGGGCAGCTTCTGCGAACCGCCGGACGCGATCTGCCGCAGCGTGTGCCGGATGCGCGGGTTGGCGAACCGCTCGACCAGGGCCGCGCGCGCGTCGGAGACCTCGGCCTCGGGCAGCGGGAGTTCGAGCACGGCCTCGTCCCAGAGCTGCTCGACGGCGGTGCGGCAGACCGGGTCGTCCATCGCCTCGGCCACGGTGTCGTGGCCGAGCTGCAACCCCAGGTAGGCGAGGAGCGAGTGCGAGCCGTTCAGCAGCCAGAGCTTCCGCTGCTCGTACGGCGTGACGTCGTCGACGATCCGGACGCCGGCCGTCTGCCACGCCGGTCGGTCGATCCCGTCGAAGGCGTCCTCGAGCGCCCACTCGGCGAACGGCTCGGTGACGACGGGGACCCGGTCTCCGGCGAGCGCACCCGGCAGTTCCGAGAGGCGCACGACGTCGTCGTCGGTGGTGGCCGGGGTGATCCGGTCGACCATCGAGCTCGGGAACGTGACGTTCGCCTCGATCCAGTCGCGCAGGGCGTCGTCGGTGACGGCGTCGAGCACGGCGTCGCGCAGGACCGCCCCGTTGTGCGTCAGGTTGTCGAGACTGACCAGCGCGATGCGCCCGGAGCCGGCGGCACGGCGGGCGTCGAGCCCCGCGATCAGCCGCGACGGCACGTCGGAACCGGGCCGGTAGCCCTGCTCGGTGACCGTCAGCGTGACGATGGTCGTCTCCGGGGACGCGACCACGTGCCTCCAGGCCGTGTCGTCGCTGCCCGGGTGGGCGGCCACGATCGTGTCGACCACCGCGGCTCCGTCGCCGGACGCGGCTCGGGTGACGAGCGTGTACCGGCAGTCCTGCGCGGCCAACGCGTCCGCGGCCGCGGGCGAGCGGCCGGTGAAGGCGGTGATGCCCCACGGCTCCCCCGTGGTGTGGGCGGTGTACCAGGCGAGGTGGGCACGAGCGAACGCGCCCACCCCCAGGTGGACGATGCCCGGACGCCGATCGGTCATGCCGACACCGGTACGAGGGAGCGGAGGTACGCCAGGTTGTCGGCGGTGCGGGCCTCGAGCGGGAGGTCGGTGGAGAAGTCCTCGATGGTGACCCATCCGTCGTACCCGACCTGGCGGAGCGCGTCGAGGTACTCGGACACCGACGCCTGGCCGGTGCGCAGGGGTGCCCACTCGTGCTGCCAGATCGAACTGCCGTCGGCACGGGTGTCGCCGGTGTCGACCCAGCGGGCGTTCTTCACGTGGGCGTGCGCCAGGTACGGCCCGAGCAGTTCGAACGCGGCCAGGTGGTCCTCGTACCCCTCGATCACGAGGTTGCCGAGGTCGTGGATGACGCCGACGTGTGCGGGGTCGAGACCGTCGATCAGTCGCAGTGCCGCGGAGGCCGACGGCGTGATCGTCATGTGGTGCAGCTCGACGAGTGCCTTCACGCCGAGCTCCGACGCACGCGCCGCGACCCACTCGAGGTCGGCGCGGGTGCGGTCGAAGAGCTGCGGGTAGGTCTCGCCGGTGCGTTCCTGCTCGGCCCGGTAGTGCGGCATCGTGACGCGGACCTGCCGGGCGCCGAGTTCGCTGGTCACGCGCAGCATCGTCTCGACACCGTCGTGGTCGGCGGCCGGCTGGTAGCCGCCGATGCCCGAGTACTCGAGCCCGGCGGCGTCGGTGACCCGGGCGATCTCGCCGACCCGGTCGCGGATGCCGGTGTACTGCCAGGTCGAGTTGTTGCCCGCCCAGAACGACCGCTCGGCGGGGACCTCGGTGCCGTCGGCCGGGCGGTCGTCGACGATGCGCCACTCGATGCCGTCCCAGCCCTGCGCCGCCAGGGTCTCGGCGGCTTCGGACGGGGTCCAGTCGGGGGTCGAGGCGGTGAACACGGAGAACTTCATCGGGTGGCTCCTTCGGTCGCGCTGGCAGTGGCGGGTGTGCCGACGACGGGCACCACATCGTCGTACGTTCCCTCGATCACGTCGTCGATGCGCACGGGTCGCCCGAGCGTCGCGCTGACGTAGAGCCCGCGGACGGTGGCGAGCGACACGAGGGCCGCGTCGACGGTGACACCCGGTTCGCGTCCCTGCCGGATCGCGTCGACGATGTCCGTGTACTGCCGAGCGTGCCCCGCGGCGAAGTGGTCGGGTTCGGCCGGGCCGCCGACGACGTGCTCGGGCGGGACGACCTGGTCCTTCTGGTCGACCGCTCCGGCGACCGCGGTGGCGTTCGACGTGGTGGACGCGGACTCGAGCGTGGCGGTGTCCGGGGCGATGTGGAAGTACGCGAGCCGGTCGTCGTCGACGATGGCGGAGCCGTGCGTGCCGTACACGGCGTACCGGGCGGAGAGCCCCGGGTACGCGGCGGTCGTGCAGTGGACGACCCCGAGCGCCCCGCCGGCGAACCGGACGGTGGCGACGGCGGTGTCCTCGACCTCGATCCGGTCGTGCGCGAGCAGGCCGGTCTGCGCGGAGATCTCGACCGGACGACCGAGGGCCCAGACGAGCAGGTCGACGGTGTGCACGCCCTGGTTCATCACCGCACCGCCGCCGTCGAGCGCCCAGGTGCCGCGCCAGTCACCGGAGTCGTAGTACCCCTGCGACCGGTACCACGCGACGCTCGCGAGCCCCGAGGTCACGGTGCCGAACCCGCCGTCGTG
Organism: Curtobacterium sp. MCLR17_051; assembly: GCF_003234395.1. Taxonomy (NCBI): domain Bacteria; kingdom Bacillati; phylum Actinomycetota; class Actinomycetes; order Micrococcales; family Microbacteriaceae; genus Curtobacterium; species Curtobacterium sp. MCLR17_051. Next base: position 20,475 of record NZ_QKTA01000024.1, on the reverse strand, counting down.
CGCGGCCCGGGCGACGGCCGCCGACGCCGGGTCGAAGCGGTGCTGACTGATGACGCTCGTGACGAGCCCGCGGTCACGAGCGGCTGCGGCGAGCGCCGCGATCTGCCGGGCCCTGGGCATCGTGGTGTCGAGCGGCTTCTCGATGACGACGTGCTTGCCGGCGGCCAGGGCGGCCTCGGCGAGCTGCACGTGCATGCCGGACGGCGAGCAGATCGCGACGACGTCGATGTCGGTCTGGTCGATCGCCTCCTCGATGGTGGGCGTCGTGATCGGGCGGGCGACGCCCATCGCCTCGATTGCGTCGGCTGCGCTCGTGGCGGCTTCGGGCACGGCGTCGACGAGGGCGACGACCTGCAGGTCGGGGTGGTGGACGGCGACGGTGGCGTGGTGGCGTCCGATGACACCGGCGCCGACGACGGCCAGGCGGAGCGGGTTGGTGGGTTCGGTCATCGCAGGGTGACTCCGATCTGGTCGGTGAGGGTGCGGAAGGCCCGGCCGGCACGACCGAAGGCCGCGGGGCCGGAGAACCCGCCGAGGGAGGTGAAGTCGCTGAGGTGCGGCTCGAGCGAGGCGTACCCGGAGTAGCCGGCGTCGCGGAGCGCGGTGAGGGTCTCGACGAGTTCGCCGTCACCCTCGCCCGCCGGGACCACCGACGAGTCGGCGGCGAGGGCGTCCTTGACCTGCAGGTAGTCGACGTACGGGGCGAGCTGCTCCCAGCCGTCGGTGAAGGGCCGGACGCCGCACTGCACGTAGTTCGCGTTGTCCCAGGCCAGGCGGAGCGCGGACGAACCGACGCTCTCGACGATGTCGAGCACCCGCGCGGGGACGTCGCCGTAGATGTCCTTCTCGTTCTCGTGCAGCAGGGTCACGCCCTCACGCTCGGCGAGGTCGGCCAGCGCCCGCATCCGGACGAGGACGTCGCCGCGGACGTCCTCGGGGCTGCGGCCCTCGAAGTAGAACGAGAAGATCCGGATGTTCGTCGTGCCGAGGGCGTGCGCGGCACGGATCGCACGGGCGAGCCGAGACACCTCGTGCTCGACGGGTTCGTCGACGGGCACCTTGCCGATCGGCGAGGCGATCGCGGACACGGTCTGCCCCCGCTCGTCGAGCAGCCGGTGGAGTTCGGCGAGCTGGTCCTCGTCGAGGTCGACGACGTTGACGCCCCAGGCGCTGCGGACCTCGATGGCGCTCGCGCCGAGCGCCTGGAGGACCGCGACCTGGACGACCGGATCGGCGTCGATCTCGTCGCCGAAACCGGAGAGTTCCCAACTGGGCTGGGTCATTGCATTCCCTTCATGCGACCAGCCTGGAGGCGCGGGGCGGGCTGGCACCGCGCCTCCAGGCAGTCTGTGGACAAGTCGGCAGACTGCACAGCGCTACTTGACGGAGCCGGCGGTGAGCCCGCCGACCAGGTAGCGCTGGAAGATCAGGTACAGGGCGACGACGGGGACGGCGCAGACGATCGAGGCGGCCATCATCTGGCCGTAGATCGGGACGGCGCCGCCCTCCTGGGTGGTGCCGAGCACCTGCAGGACCACGGCGACCGTCCGGGTGTTCGGGGTCGTCATGATCGTGGAGAACAGGACGTCGTTCCAGCCGAGCAGGAAGGCGAAGATCGCGGACACGACGATGCCCGGCCACGACAGCGGGAGGACGATCTTCGTCAGGATCTTCGTCGAGCTTGCGCCGTCGATGCGCGCCGCTTCTTCGAGTTCCTTCGGCAGGCCGCGCAGGTAGGTGACCATCACCCACGTCGAGAACGGCAGGGCGAAGGTCAGGTAGGTGACGAACAGGCCCCAGCGGGTGCCGATGATCTGCACGCCGGTGGCGCTGGCGATGTTCGAGAACACCACGAAGACCGGCAGGAGCAGGAGCGTGCCGGGGATCGACTGCAGGGCGAGGAGCCCACGCAGGATCGTCAGGCGCCCGAGGAACCGGAACCGGACGAGCACGTAGGCCGTGGACACTGCGAGCGCGGCACTCGCGACGGCGACGGCACCGGCGGTGAGCATCGAGTTCACCAGTCCCTCGCCGAGGGCGACGGTGGACCAGATCTCGACGTAGTTCGACAGGGTGAACTCGGACGGGAAGTACTCGCCGCGAGCGACCGCGACGTCGGAGTTGACCGAGCCGAACAGGATGTAGAGCACCGGGACGGCGATGAACGCGATGATCACCGCGATGACGGTGACGAGCAGCCAGCGCGGCAGCAGCCGGGTGACGTCGGTGTCGTAGGGACGCTTGCTCCGTCGGCCGCCGCTGCCGGTCGTGATGCTCTCGGTGAGCGTCGCGGTGGGGCGGGTGCGGGTACTGAAGGACGTGCTCGGGGTGGTCATGCGCGTGCTCCGTCGATGTCGGCGGCGGTCGGGGCGGCGGCGAGCGTGGCGCGGTCGGCGCGACGCTGCTTCCGGTTGGGGCCGGCGTCGTCGCCGGTGTCGAGCTTGACCGCCCGCAGGTAGACGAACAGCGGGATCGCGACGATCACGAGCGAGCAGATCGCCATCGCCGCGGACAGGCCGAAGCGGAACGACTGGAAGCTCGCGATGTACGTCAGGACGGGCATCACCTCGACGCTGGACGGCAGCGGGATGCCGAACAGCACGAACGGCAGCGTGAAGTTGTTGATGTTGTGCAGGATCGAGATGATCACCGCGAGGCTGAGGGGTCCGCGCAGGTACGGGAAGATGATGTACCGCAGCTTCGCCCACCAGGTCACCCCGTCGAGTGCGGCGGCCTCGTGCACCTCGTTGTCCACGGCCTGCAGTCCGGCCAGGGACAGCAGGTAGACGAAGGGCCAGCTCGTCCAGATCATCACGCCGGCGAGCGCCCAGTACGACGCCGAGCCGTTCAGCCACAGCACGTCGGTGTGCAGGATCGAGTTCACGACCCCCTGCGGCTGGAGCATCGTGCGGAAGAACGTACCGACGACGAACGCGGGGAGCACGTACGGGATCAGGTAGATCGATCGGACGAGCCCGCGACCGGGAAACCGGTTCTGCGTCGAGATCGCGGCGGCGACCCCGATCGGCACGGTCACCGCGGTGACGAGCACCGACAGCGACACCGAGATCCAGATGGAGTGCAGCAGCGGCGAGTTCGTGAACGCCTCGGTGAAGTTCGCGAACCCGACGAACGGGGCGCTGAACCACTGGCGGAGCGTGTACTGGTCGAGGTCGAGCATCGCGATCCAGAAGCCCACCAGGAGCGGCACCACGATGACGGCGAGCATGAGGACGCCGCCGGGCAGGAGCATCCACAGCGGGCGCTCGCGTTTGTAGAGGGGCGTCTTGCCGGCCGGGCGGACCGGCCGGGGCGGCGCCGCGTCCGTGCGGGGCCTGGTCTGCGTGCTGGTCATCACAGACCTCCGTTCTTCTGACGGTCGAGGGTGGCCTGGGCGTCCTTCTGGGCGTCCTGCAGTCGCTTGCGGAGCTGGTCGTCGGTGACCTCGCCAGACTTCAGCGACGGGATCGACTGCACGACCACGTCGACCAGGGCGAGCTGGATGTCGGACCAGGCGCCGGTGAACGCGGTCGGCTTGGACAGGCGGCCGGCGTCGATGATCGGCTTGAGCTGCGGGTTGTCGGCTGCAAGGTCGGCGGCGGCCGACGCGTTGGTCGGCAGGTTGCCGAACAGGTCGTAGTACTCGAGCTGGGCCTTCGGGGCGCTGAGCTGCTTGACGAACGCGAACGACAGCTCCTGCTTGCTGCCGTAGTCGGCGACGACCCAGTTGTCGCCGGACAGGATGCTGGCGGCCTCGATGCCGTCGGACGGCCGCTCGGACGCCCCCGGCGGGACGGTGGGCAGCAGGGCGAACTCGTACTTGCCGTCGACCTTGGTGTCCTTGAAGGAGTTGATGGCGGTGGTGGTCGTCATCGGGAAGAACGCGGCCTTGCCCTCGGTGAACTGCGCGAGGGCCTGGGCGTTGTTCCAACCGATCGCGGCCGGGTCGACGACGCCGTCCTTCGTCACCCAGTCGAAGTAGGTGCGGTAGGCGTTCTCGACGGCCTTGCTGTCGATCTCGGCCTTCGAGCCGTCGACGATCGTGTTGCCGGCGTTCTGGGCCATCCCCCACACGAACTTCCAGGGGTCGAAGCCGTCGGCGTAGGCGATCGCCATCCCGTGGCGTCCGTCACCCGTGGTGGCCTTCGCATCGGCGGTGAGCTCGTCCCACGTCGTGGGCACGTCGGTGATCCCCGCCTTGGCGAGCAGGTCCTTGTTCACCGCCATCACGAACGGACGGCTGGCGAACGGGATCCCGATCTGCTTCGACGCACTCGGACCGGAGATGCCGAACGACGCGGGGTCGAACTGGTCCTTGCCGCCGATCGCGTCCCACTCCTTCGTGCCCATCTCGACGAAGGCACCGGTGGCGTACGCGGTCGGGGTGAAGGTCGTGCCGATCGCGTAGACGTCGGGGCCCTGGCCGGAGATGACGCTCGTCTGGATCGCGGTCAGTTCCTCCTGCGCGGACGAGTAGGTCTCCCACTGGATGTCCGCACCGGTCGTGCGCTTGAACTCGGCGGCGGTCTCCTGCTGCCACTGCTTGCGTTCCTTGGGGTAGGTGGTGTCCGCGCCCATCATCACGCGGAGGGTGTTCGGGTCGTCGCCGCTGCCGTTCACCACAGCGCATCCCTGCAGGGACAGTGCGGTGAGGGCGACCACGGCGACGGCACCGACGAGGGTGCGGACTTGCAGTCTTCGCGTCTTCACGGGGGTTTCCTCCTCGAGACCTCCTCCGAGCGGCGCTGCTCGGTGGCACCACTGTTCCGCCGTTGGCAACATGCGGCAACCGGTTGCCACTTGTTGCCAGACGCGAATACGTTCGGCCTCGTGAAGGACCTCTCGACGGACGGCGGCGGGCGAACGGGCGGTGCCGCAGGCACTGCTGGTGGCGCCGCCGCTGGTGCTCGCGCTGCCGGCGCCGCCGCTGGTGCCGCGCGTCGCGTCACCATCCGCGACATCGCCGACGCCACCGGGGTCGCCGCGTCCACCGTCTCCCGCGCCCTGTCCCTGCCCGACCGGGTCAACCCCGTCACCCAGGAGCGCATCCAGCGGGCGGCCCGCGAGCTCGGCTACGTCGCCAACTCGCAGGCACGGGCGCTGACCTCCGGCCGCACCCGCGCCGTCGCCGTGCTCGTGTCCGACATCACGAACCCGTTCTACTTCGACGTCATCCGCGGCACCCAGCACCAGCTCGCCGGGGCCGGCTGGACGCAGCTGCTCGTCGACACCGAGGAGTCCGCCGACGCCGAGATGGCCGCACTCACCGCCGTGGGGGCGAAGGCCGACGGGGTCGTGCTCACGGCGTCACGACTGTCCGACGCGCAGATCGCACGGTTCGCCGAGCGGATCCCCCTGGTCGTGGTGAACCGCCGACCCACCGGCGTGCCCTCGGTGCTCATCGACACCCCCGGCGGGGTGGAGCAGGCGGTGCAGCACCTGGTGTCGCTGGGACACCGGGAGATCCTGTACGTCGCCGGGCCGGACAGCTCGTGGTCGAACGAGCGTCGGTGGCGCGCGCTCGTGCAGGTCGCCAAGCGCCTGGGGATCCGCGTCGCCCGAGTGGGGCCGCACGCACCCTTCGTCGACTCCGGCGCCGCGGCCGCCGACGCCGCCGTGCACGCCGGTGCGACCGCGTGCATCGCCTTCAACGACCTGATCGCCATTGGGATGCTCGCCCGGCTGCGGGAGCGCGGAGTCCGCGTCCCCGAGGACATGAGCATCGTCGGTTGCGACGACATCTTCGGCGCTGACTTCTGCAACCCGCCGCTCACCACGATGACCTCGCCGATCGAGCGGGCCGGCCGGGTCGCGATCCGGATGCTGCTCGGACGGCTCGGCGCGCTACCCGCCGACGAACTGCCCGGGGAGCACATGTCCGGCGCCGTCGCCCTGCCCACCCACCTGACCGTGCGCGAGTCGACCGGACCGGCGCCCCGTGCCGGAACCGCCTGATCCGGAAATCCCGCCGCCCCACACTCGCACCACCCGAACTCGCCGTCCCCGAAGGAGTCGATGATGACCCGCACCAGCACCCCCACCCGGCTCGCACCGCACCCCGACCGGCTGTTCCCCGCCGACCCTGGGGCGCGAGCCGTGGCACGCACCGTGTACGAGGCGGTCAAGGACGCCCCGATCATCTCGCCGCACGGGCACGTCGACGCGGCGCTGATCGCCTCGGACCAGCCGTTCAGCGACCCTGCGTCGCTGCTCATCACGCCCGACCACTACGTGCTCCGCCTGCTGCACGCGAACGGGGTGGACCTGGCCGCGCTGGGACGCGCGGACCTGTCGGGGCCCCGCCCGGGCTCGCAGGCTCGCCCGGCGGCGTCGGCGCATCGCTGGCGCGATGCCGCTGAGCCGACGCCGCCAGGCCGCGCCATCTGGCGGCAGCTGGCGGAGCACTGGGACGACTTCCTCGGGACCCCCGTGCGCTACTGGTTCGAGACGGAGCTGCACGACGTGTTCGGGCTCGACCAGGCGCCGTCCGCGGCGAACGCGGACGACCAGTACGACCACCTCGCCGGCCTGCTGGCGTCGCCCGCCTTCCGGCCACGCGCGCTCTTCGGCGCCTTCGGCATCGAGGTCCTCGCCACCACGGACGGCCCGGCGGACGACCTCGCTGCGCACGCGCAGCTCGCGGCGGATCCCGGCTTCACCGGCCGGGTGCTCCCCACGTTCCGCGCGGACGCCGTGTTCGACCCGACGCGGTCGGACTGGAGGCCCGCGGTCGCGTCGATCGGCGAGGCCGCCGGCATCGACACGGGCACCCACGCAGGGCTGTTGGCGGCTCTCCGCGCACGTCGCCACTACTTCATCGAGCACGGTGCGACCGCCACGGACACCGGAGTGCTCGACGCGGGCTCCGCTCCCCTGCCGTCGAGCGAGCGGGAACGCATCCACGCCGCGGCGCTGCGCGACGCGTCGTCGGTCACCGAGGCCGAAGCGACGGCGTACCGGCACGACATGCTCTACCGCTGGGCGGAGATGAGCGTGGAGGACGGCCTCGTCATGCAGCTGCATCCCGGGGTGATCCGGAACCACCACACCCCGACGCTCGAGCGCTTCGGGCCGGACACCGGGCACGACCTGCCGGCCGTCGGGTCCTTCACCGAGCCGCTCCGGCCGCTGCTCGAGTCCTTCGGCACCGCTCCCGGGTTCCACCTCGTGCTCTTCACTGTCGACGAGACCGTCTTCTCGCGCGAGATCGGGCCGCTCGCGGGCTTCTACCCCGCCGTGTACGCGGGCGCACCGTGGTGGTTCATCGACACCCCGGCGGCCATCGGGCGCTACCGGTCGGCCGTCACCGACTCCGCGTCGTTCACCAAGACCTCCGGGTTCATCGACGACACCCGCGCGTACTGCTCCATCCCCGCACGGCACGACATGGCGCGGCGGGCGGACGCGGCGTACCTGGCGTCGCTCGTGGTCACGCACCAGATCTCCGAGGAGGACGCCGTCCGCACCGCCCGCCGGATCGTGTCCGACATCCCGAAGGCGACGTTCAAGCTCTGACGCTGGCGGCGGCCGCACTGCCGCGTGGTGCGAGGTTCCGTGCCTGGTGCGAGGGTTGCCGGGTCGCACGGAACACGGAACCTCGCACGGTTCGGCGCTGCGGCGGTACGGTCGGGCGCATGACGGAGCGGGTGACGGCGGCGTACAGCGCTCGGGCCGACGAGTACGCGGCGCTGCTCGGGTCGATGGACACCGTCCACCCCGACGACCGAGCCCTCGTCGACGCCTGGGCAGCCGGTCGCAGCGGCCCCCTGGTCGACGCCGGGTGCGGCCCCGGTCACTGGACGGCGTACCTCGCACGGCAGGGGCACCGTGTCAGCGGCATCGACGCGGTGCCGGAGTTCGTCGAGCACGCACGACGGACGCACGGCGCGGTGGACGCGGACATCGACTTCCGGGTCGGGTCGCTCGACGCGCTCCCGCTCGCGGACGGCAGCGTCGACGGGGTCCTGGCCTGGTACTCGGTGATCCACCACGAACCGTCGCAGATCGGTGGGGCACTCGCCGAGTTCCGTCGGGTGCTCGCGCCCGGCGGTGGGCTGCTGCTCGGGTTCTTCGAGGGTCCCGCGGTCGAGGCCTTCGACCACGCGGTCGTCACCGCCTACCGCTGGCCGGTCGCGTCCCTGGCGGCGCTGCTGGACGGAGCGGGCTTCGACGCCGTGGACGTCCACACCCGCACGGATCCGGGGCACCGGCCGCACGGGGCGATCAGTTCAGTGCGCCGCTGATCGGCGACGGCTGACGGCCGCCGCCCTGTCGATCAGGCGTCCGAGACCATCGAGGTCAGAGCAGCAGCGATCTCCGGCACGGCATCGAGTTCCCCCTCGGCGATCGCGACGATGAAGTCGTACGCCTGATCGTTCGAGGCGTGGAGCCGGACGCCGTTCACGCCGAGGAAGACCACGAGCAGCATCAGCCCGAGGCGCTTGTTGCCGTCGACCAGGGCGTGGTTCCGGACGGCGGAGTGGACGAGCGCCGCCGCCTTCTCGACCAGCGTCGGGTAGGCGTCGTTCCCGCCCACCGACGCGGCGGGTCGCGCGACCGCCGCTTCGAGCAGTCCGACGTCGCGGATCGCGTAGTCAGTTCCCAGGGTCCGACGAGCGACGTGCAACGCCTCGTCGGTCGTGAGGTGGATCACTTGCCGAGTCGTTCGAGCGCCTCGGCGTAGCGCGGGAGTTCTCGGTCGAGGATGCCGTCGATCAGATCGCTGCGGCTGTGCTGCTCGACGTACTCGCGGATGGCGGCGCGCGCAACGTCCTGCATCGAGCGCTCCTCGAGGTCAGCACGCTTGCGCAACGCCGCTGCCTCGTCGTCGTCGAGTCGGAGGGTCATGGCCATGGGGTCGATGGTATCAAGAGTGGTATCTGAACGGGCGGCAGTGATCGTGGTCATGGAGCGACGGTACGAGCGTCCCCCTCGACGCGGACGGGACCGGGGATCGGTTGGGGACGGCGACGACCGCGCTGCGCCCTGTGGAGGAACTGCCCGGATCAGTCGCAGGTCGTCGACGTCCGTCAGCCGGTGGTGACCGCGAGCGCGGCGAGGATCTCCCGCACGGTGTCGTCGACCGAGCCGTCGATCGACACCGCGACGGCGGCCTCGTCGGGCTGCGGCCGCTCGAGGGTCGCGAACTGCGAGTCGAGCAGCGTCGTCGGCATGTACTCGTGCTGGCGGTGGGATTGCCGTTCGGCGATCAGGTCGCGCGACCCGTCGAGGAAGGCGATGACGAGACCCGGCGCGGACTCGCGCAGCCGGTCCCGGTAGGCACGCTTCAGCGCCGAGTTCGCCATCACGCACCGGGAGCCGTCCGATTCGACCGCGGCGATCCGCTCGGCGCAGGCGGCGAGCCACGGCCAGCGGTCCTCGTCGGTGAGCGGGATCCCCTGCCGCATCTTCTCCTTGTTGGCGACCGGGTGCAGGTCGTCGGCGTCGACGAAGACGCACGGTTCGCCCTGCGCGACCAGGGCGTCGGTGAGCGCCTGGCCGATGGTGGACTTGCCGGAGCCGGAGACCCCCATCACGAGGACGGGCGGGTGGACAGCGAGCTCGCTCATCCCTCCACAGTATTGATCCGGTGAACTCTGGTCCCCAGTTCCCGCAACACCTGTGCGATCCCAGACCGCCGGTCGTAGGTTGGGCGCCAACGTCAGGACAAAGGAGGCCCTCGTGGCAGACAACAACGGTCAGGCGAACATCGGAGTCGTCGGACTCGCAGTGATGGGCTCGAACCTCGCCCGCAACCTCGCATCGCGCGAAGGCAACACGGTGGCGGTCTACAACCGCACCTACGCCCGCACCGAGGAGCTGCTCCAGGAGCACGGCGACGCCGGGTTCATCGCGTCCGAGGACATCGACGGGTTCGTCGCCTCGCTGTCGAAGCCCCGGACCGCCATCATCATGGTGCAGGCCGGCAAGGGCACCGACGCCGTGATCGGACAGCTCGCCGAACGCTTCGAACCGGGCGACATCATCGTCGACGGCGGCAACGCGAACTTCCACGACACCATCCGACGTGAGCACGACCTGCGCGAGAAGGGCCTGAACTTCGTCGGCACCGGCATCTCCGGTGGAGAAGAGGGCGCACTCAAGGGCCCGTCGATCATGCCCGGTGGCTCGAAGGAGGCCTGGGAGACGCTCGGGCCGATCCTGAAGTCGATCGCCGCGGTGGCCGAAGGTGAACCGTGCGTGACCCACATCGGCACCGACGGCGCCGGGCACTTCGTCAAGATGGTGCACAACGGCATCGAGTACGCCGACATGCAGCTCATCGCCGAGTCGTACGACCTGCTCCGTCGCGTCGGCGGGCTCTCGGTGGAGGACCTGGTGCAGGTCTTCGACGAGTGGAACAAGGGCGACCTCGAGTCCTACCTGATCGAGATCACCGGCGAGGTCCTCAAGCAGCGCGACGCCGACACCGGCAAGCCGCTCGTCGACGTCATCCGTGACGCGGCCGGCTCGAAGGGCACCGGCGTCTGGACCGTGCAGAACGCCGTGGGCCTGGGCATCCCCGTCTCGGGCATCGGCGAAGCCGTGTTCGCCCGCGCCGTGTCGTCGAAGCCGACGCAGCGTGCCGCCGTGCAGCAGTCGGTCAAGAACCGTCCGCAGATCGCCGAGGTGCCGGACACCTTCGCCGACGACGTGCGTGCGGCGCTGTACGCCTCGAAGGTCGTCGCGTACGCACAGGGCTTCGACCTCATCATCGCCGGGGCGAAGGAGTACGGCTGGGACATCGACCTCGGCAACGTCGCGAAGATCTGGCGGGGTGGCTGCATCATCCGCGCTCAGTTCCTGAACCGCATCGTCGAGGCGTACGCCGAGAACCCGAAGCTCGAGTCGCTGCTGGTCGACCCGTACTTCGCGAACGCGGTGGCCGAGGGCGAAGCCGCCTGGCGCCGCATCGTCGGCATCGCGGCTGCGTCGGGCGTCCCCGCTCCGGGCTTCTCGTCCGCGCTGTCGTACTTCGACTCGCTCGCGTCCGACCGTCTGCCCGCGTCGCTGATCCAGGGCCAGCGCGACTTCTTCGGCGCGCACACCTACCAGCGCATCGACAAGGACGGCACCTTCCACACGCTGTGGTCCGACGACGACCGCCGCGAGGTCGAGCAGGAGCCGTCCACGCACTGACGACCGCACCCGCTGCCGACCACGGAGGTCGGTGCGGGATCGGCAAGGAGGGCCTCGCTGAACCCGGGGCCCTCCGCTGCGTCAGGCGACGATGCGTTCCCGTGCCAGGTCGGCGACGAGCCGGTCCAGCCGTGGACCGCGCCCGAGCAGCCGACGCGAACCGGGGGCGGTCCGGACGAAGAACGTCGCCACCGCGGGGGTGTCGTCCGGTCGTACGTGGTGGATCGCCACCGCACACGCGCGGCGAGCACCAGCGGAACCGCCAGGGCGCTCGGAGCCACCGTCTCGCCTCGAGCCGTCCGAGCCGTCCGAGCCGTCGACGCCGTCCGCCACGTCTTCCAGTCCGACGTGCACGACACGACTCCACCGGATCACGAGCAGCCGGGTCGCCCGCCGTTCGTCGAGTTCCCACAGGGAGGCCTCGGTGGCGCCGAAGGCCCACGTCACGCGCGAACCGAGGTGGGTGTCCGGGCGGACCTCGTCGACGATGCCACGGAGTTCCGGTGTCGGCGCCGCCGGGACGAGCCACACCGTCGGGTCGATCCGCCGGATGGCGAGCGCGAGGGCCTCGTCCGCCTGCCGCCGCCGTGCCGTCGCGGTCCGCACGACGGCGACCACGATGACCACGACGCCGAGCGCGATCGCGCCGAACTCCACGATGCCGTACCAGGAGAGGTCGACGCCCGGCGCCGTCGAGACGACGACGATCCGGGTGATCAGGAGGACCAGCCAGACGGCGACGATGACCCAGCGCAGGGTGGCGAGTCGACGTGCCGGAGACATCGGTGTCCGCCGTGCACCGCGGGCACGACCGGACCGCGGGACACCATCCGGACGCTGCAGCACGATCCGATCCTCCCACGAGCCGCGCGCCACCTGCTGGCCGAACCCGATGAACGCGCGGGGAAGCGCGCACACACAGCCCACGAGCGGCCGGGCGACCTACGCTCGGGCGGTGACCACCGAGACGACGGACGAACCGATCGGCCAACCGACGGCGGGTCCGTCGGACGGCCCGGGCGGGCCCGATGCCCCTTCGACCCGACGTTGGACGCTGATCGCCGCGATCGTCGGCGTCGTGGCCGCCGCCGCGTTCCTCGGTGTCGCCGAGTTCGGCGCGCTGCTGCTCGGCGGAGCGGGCAGCCCCCTGGTCGCCGTCGGATCCGCCGTCATCGACCTCGCTCCCCCGGGTGCGAAGGACTTCATGGTCGCCGTGTTCGGCACCGGGGACAAGGTCGCCCTGTTCGTGCTCATGACGGTGATCGTCATCGCGTTCAGCGCCGGTGCCGGTGTCCTCGAACGTGCACGACCGCCCTTCGGTGCCCTCGTATTCGCCGCCGGTGGTGTGCTGGCGCTGCTTGCCGTCAGCACCCGCTCGGGCAGCGGGACCCTCGACGGCGCCCCGACGGTCCTCGGCATCGCGGCAGCGGTGGTCGTCCTGCGCCTGCTGCTCCAGCGGCTGCGCCGGTGGGAGGCCGCGGCGACCGTGCCGACGGCGGCACCGCGACCGGCGTCGACGGAGCGGCGGACGTTCCTGGTCTGGGGCGTCGCGACGGCGACCGTCGCGGTCGTGGTGGGCACCGCCTCCCGGCTGGGGTCGTCAGCGATACAGGCGGCCGCCGCTGCCAGGCGGGCCATCCGGCTGCCCGCCGCGGCGACCGCTGCACCGGCGGTCCCCGCGGGTGCGTCGGTCGACGTCGACGGCATCACCCCGTACATCACGCCGAACGCCGACTTCTACCGGATCGACACGGCCCTGCGGGTGCCGCAGGTCGACCCCGCCGATTGGTCGCTCCGCATCCACGGTGCGGTCGAGAACGAGATCACGCTGACGTGGGACGAGCTGCTCGCACTGCCGCTCGAGGAGCACGTGGCCACCTTGAGCTGCGTGTCGAACGAGGTCGGCGGTGACCTCATCGGCACGGCCCGCTGGCTGGGCTACCCCATCCGGGAGCTCCTCGCCCGGGCACGTCCGACGGGCGATGCCGACATGGTGCTCTCACGGAGCATCGACGGGTTCTCCGCCGGCACCCCGCTCGACGTGCTGCAGGACGACGGCACCGCGGCGCTGCTCGCGGTCGGGATGAACGGCGAGCCCCTGCCGACCGAGCACGGGTTCCCGGTGCGGATGGTCGTGCCGGGCCTGTTCGGGTACGTCTCGGCGACGAAGTGGGTCACCGAGCTCGAGGTCACCCGGTTCGCCGACGCGCAGGGCTACTGGACCCCGCGTGGCTGGTCGGAGCGTGGCCCGGTCAAGCTCGAGTCCCGCATCGACACCCCGCGGGACGGGTCGACCGTAACCGCGGGCAAGCCGGTCGCGATCGCGGGGGTCGCGTGGCAGCCGCACAAGGGCGTGAAGGCCGTCGAGGTCCGCGTCGGAGGCGGCGACTGGCAGCGCGCCGAACTCGCCGACTCGGTCTCCGCGGACACCTGGCGGCAGTGGGTGGTGCGGTGGACGCCGACCGCCGGCTCGCACCGCATCGAGGTGCGCGCGACCAGTGCGGACGGCGAGGTGCAGACGAGCGTGGACCGGCCGCCGGCGCCCAACGGTGCGACGGGCTGGCACACGGTGACGGTCGACGCGCGCTGACCGTCCTGGAGCGGGTCCGCGACACGCCCGCTGACTGCCGTCGAGGTGGCGGAAAGCGTCGGTTCGCGGACGCGCAGGCGACACTTCGTGCCGCCTCGGCGAAGCTGAGCGGCATGTCGTGACCGCCCGCCGCCGGCGCGCTCCGGTCACCCGACGGCCTGGAGGCCCGGTGCCGGCCCGCCTCGCCCCTCGCCCCGGTCGCGCGACACGCCACGTGCGTCACGCCGGGGGTGCAGAAAGCGTCGGTTCGTGGGCGCGCAGGCGACACTTCGTGCCACCTCGGTGGACCTGAGCGGCATGTCGTGACCACTCGGCACCACGGCCAGGCAGACCAGGGCCAGGCGGGCAGACCGGGGTCAGGCGGGCAGGGTCGCGACGACGCAGGTGCCGTCGACCTCGGCGTCCCGCTCGACCACGGCGGAGAAGCCGGCGGCCGTGAACGCAGCGGCGGACGCCTCGGCCTGGGCCTCGGACACCTCGATGACGACAGCACCACCGGGGCGGAGCCACTCCCCCGCACCCGCAGCGATCCGGCGGTGCAGGTCGAGGCCGTCCGCACCACCGTCGAGGGCGACGCGGTGTTCGTGCTCCCGGGCCTCGGTCGGCATGAGCTCGATCGAGGCCGTCGGCACGTAGGGGGCGTTCACCGCGATGACCGCCACGGCCCCGCGGAACCGATCGGGCAGCGGCGCGAACAGGTCACCCGCGACGACGATGCCGCGGTCACCGATGTTCTCGGCTGCGACGTCGACGGCGTCGGGGTCGATGTCCGTGGCGACGAGGTCGAGCGCGCCGACGCGGCCGAACAGGGCGACCGAGATCGCACCGGCACCGCAGCACAGGTCGACCACGCGGTCGTAGCGCTGCAGCCGACGCGCAGTCTGCTCGACGACGACGGTGGTGCGGGCTCGCGGCACGAAGACCCCGGGCGTCACCCGGATGCGATGCCCGTCGAAGGCAGCCCAGCCGAGCACGTACTCGAGCGGCTCACCGGCCAGCCGACGCTGCACGAGGCTCCGGAGTCGCACCGGCTCACCGTCACCTGCCTCGAGCAACAGGTCGGCTTCGTCGTCGGCGAAGACGCTCCCCGCGGCCCGGAGCCGGGCCGCGAGGGCGTCACGCGCGGGATGTGTCAAGCGGCGCCGTCGAACATCGACGTCACGGAACCGTCGTCGAAGACCTCGTGGATGGCACGGGCGATGAGCGGGGCGATCGGCAGGACCTCGAGGCGGTCCCAGCGCTTGTCCATCGGCAGGGGCAGGGTGTCCGTCACGACCACGCGGTCGATGAACTCGCTCTGCAGCAGCTCGGTGGCCGGGTCGGAGAACACGGCGTGGGTCGCGGCGACGACGACTCCCGTGGCGCCGGCGTTCTTCAGCGCCTCGGCAGCCTTGGCGATCGTGCGGCCGGTGTCGATGAGGTCGTCGACAAGCAGGCACACGCGGCCGCTGACGTCTCCGACGATCTCGTGCACCGATACCTGGTTCGGCACGAGCGGGTCGCGGCGCTTGTGGATGATGGCGAGCGGGGCGCCGAGCTTCTCGGACCAGATGTCGGCGACACGGACGCGGCCCATGTCGGGCGACACGACGGTGAGCGTCTTCGGGTCGAGGATCTGGCGGAAGCGCTCGAGCAGCACCGGCATGGCGAACAGGTGGTCGACGGGGCCGTCGAAGAAGCCCTGGATCTGCGCGGCGTGGAGGTCGACGCTCATGATGCGGTGCGCGCCGGCGGCCTTGAACAGGTCGGCGACGAGGCGGGCCGAGATCGGCTCGCGGCCGCGGCCCTTCTTGTCCTGGCGCGCGTAGGGGTAGAACGGCGCCACGACCGTGATGCGCTTCGCCGAGGCACGCTTCAGCGCGTCGACCATGATGAGCTGCTCCATGAGCCACTCGTTGATCGGCGCGGTGTGCGACTGGATGACGAAGGCGTCGCAGCCACGGACCGACTCGTCGAAGCGGGCGTAGAGCTCACCGTTCGCGAAGGTCCGGGCATCGGTCGGCACGAGGTCGACCCCGAGCTCCTCCGCGATCTCGGCAGAGAGCGCCGGGTGTGCTCGCCCCGAGACGAGGACGAGTCGTTTCTGGCCGGTTGTCTTGATTCCGGACAAGTGCGGTGCTCACTCCCTGACCCACGAGGGGTCGATGTCGGCGACGGGTGGTCGCCGGGATCTATTCGCCGTTCGCGAGCCGAGCAGCCTCGGCCGCCGGTGTGCCGGGTCGGTGTTCCTCGACCCATCCGTCGGTGTTGCGCTGTGGGGCGTAGCTGATCGCGAGCGATCCTGCCGGAACGTCCTTGCGGACGGTGGTCCCGGCGCCGGTGTACGCACCGTCACCAATCCTAACGGGGGCGACGAACACGTTGTGCGAGCCTGTACGGACGTTCGAGCCGACCTCGGTGCGGTGCTTGTGCACGCCGTCGTAGTTCGCGGTGATGGTGTTCGCGCCGATGTTCGAGTCCTCGCCCACCTCGGCGTCGCCGATGTAGGACAGGTGCGGGACCTTGCTGCCCCGGCCGATCCGGGCGTTCTTCGTCTCGACGAAGGTGCCGATCTTGCCGTCGTCACCGAGGATCGTGCCCGGCCGCAGGTAGGCGAACGGGCCCACCGAGGCACCGTCCCCGATCACGGCGAGGGTGGCGTCGACGCGGTTCACGGTGGCGCGGGCGCCGACTTCGGTGTCGCGCAGCGTGGTGTCCGGTCCGACGACGGCACCGGCGGCGATCGCGGTGGCGCCGATGAGCTGGGTGCCGGGCAGGACCTCGGCGTCGGGCTCGATGGTGACGTCGAGGTCGATCCAGGTGGACGCGGGGTCCTGCACGGTGACGCCGGCGAGCTGGTGGCGGCGGACGATGCGGGCGTTGAGTTCACGCGCGGCGTCGGAGAGCTGGGCACGGTCGTTGATGCCGGCGACGAGCCACGGGTCGGTCAGGGTGACCACGTCGATGCGCCCGCCGCGCTCGCTGATCAGCGCGGGAGCGTCGGTGATGTACTTCTCGCCCTGGGCGTTCGCCGTGGTGAGCGACGGCAGGGCCGCCCGGAGGCGTGCCACGTCGAACGCGTAGATGCCCGCGTTCGCCTCGGTGATGGTCAGCTGCTCGGCTGTCGCGTCCTTGTGCTCGACGACGCTGACGAAGGCGCCGGAGGCATCGCGCACGATCCGTCCGAGGCCGGTCGGGTCCGGGGCGATGGCACTCACGAAGGTCGCGCCGTTGCCGCCGCCGACGTGGGCGTCGACGAGGAGCCGGAGCGATGCGGCGTCGAGCAGCGGGACGTCGCCGGACAGCACGACGACGGCGCCGTCGAAGTCGGCGGGCAGTGCTTCGACCGCGACCTCGACCGCACGGCCGGTGCCGGGGACGTCGTCTTGGTCGACGACGATCGCGTCGGGGGCGCGCTCGACGACCTCGGCCGCGACGAGGTCACGCTCGTGCCGCACGACGACGGCGACGTGCTCGGGGCTGAGCGACGACGCCGTGCGCAGGACGTGCCCGATGAGCGGCAGTCCGGCGAGCCGGTGCAGCACCTTGGGCGTGGACGACTTCATGCGCGTGCCCTGCCCGGCGGCGAGGACGACGACGGCGATGCGCTGGTCGGTCATGCACCCATCCTGGCGCACCCCGACCCGGGCCGCCCGACGCGACCACGGCCCTGTGCGGAACCGTGCGCACAACCGCAGCCTGTGGACGGACGGGAACCGCGCCTCCAGGCCGCCTGACGGGGAGCTCTGGCGGACCCCGCAGGCCGAGGATCAGGCCCGCGCGCCCTGCGGTTCCCGCTTGACGAACGCCATCAGCACCAGCCCGGCGACGAGCACGACGACCACGCCGAGGATCCCGAACCGGGTCGACCCACCGACGGTCACCGCGACGCCGAACAGCGCCGGCGCGAGGAACGACGCGGCCCGGCCGGTGGTGGCGTAGAGGCCGAAGAGCTCGCCCTCGCGGCCGGGGGTCGTCAGCCGCGCCAGGTACGCACGGGACGACGACTGCACCGGGCCGACGAACACGGCGAGGGTCAGCCCGAGCACCCAGAACCCCTGCGTCTCGTTGCCGGCGGCGAAGACCCCGACCCCGCACACGGCGAGACCGACGAGCGAGACCATGATGAGCGCACGCGACCCGAACCGGTCGTCGAGGCGTCCGGAGACGAACGTCGCGATGCCGGCCACGACGTTCGCGGCGATGGCGAACAGGATGACCTGCGACGGCGTGAACCCGAACACCTGCGCGGCGACGATCCCGCCGAACGTGAAGACGGCCCCGACACCGTCGCGGAACACCGCGCTGGCGAGCAGGAACGCGAGGACGTTGCGGCGCTCGCGCCACAGCCGCGCGATGTCCCGGCCGAGGTCCGCGTAGGCACTGAACACGCCGCCGCCGCGGGTGCGGTCGGGCACCGCCTCGGGCACGGTGAGGAACAGCGGGATCGAGCTGACGGCCAGCCAGACGGCGGCGATGCCGATCGCGACGCGGACGTCCCACTGCCCCGTGGCGACGGTGGCCGGCAACTGCAGGAGCCCGCCGACGACCCCGTCGCCCCGGAAGTCCTGGATGCAGAGCACGAGCAGCAGGACGAGCAGCACGATCCCGCCGAAGTACCCGGCCGCCCACCCGATGGCGGAGACGCGGCCGGTGCGTTCCCCGGAGGCGACCTGCCCGATCATGGCGTTGTAGCCGACGCTCGCGATCTCGTAGGCGACGGTGCCGATGCCGAGCAGGGCCGCTCCGAGCAGCAGGTACGGCTGGCTCGGCGCGACGAAGACCATGCCCCCGATCGACAGCGCGACGCCGATGGTGGCGATGAGGACGGAGCGGCGGCGGTGTCCGGACGAGTCCGCGAGCCGCCCCATGGCCGGTGCCACCAGGGCCACGACGATCCCCGCGATGGTCAGTGCGGTGGACACGACGGCCGCGTTGTGCGCGAGCTCCCGCTCCACGATCGCCTTGCCGGCCGCGGACGTGTCGCCGACGAGCGCCGGGTCCACGAACGCCCGGCTGGCCAGGTACGTGCTGAACACGAAGGTGGTGACGACCGCGTTGAACGCGGCGGAACCCCAGTCCCAGAGCGCCCAGGAGACGAGCGCGCGCCGGTCGGTGCGCTGCGGCACGACGGCGGCCGGTGAAGCGGTCATGCGCGAACCGTAGCGCGTCCCGGTGACGCGGCGGTGGCCCCGTTCCGGGTCACGTGCCGGACGGGAGGCACGGGGCGGCCTGGCCCCGGGCCTCCCGTCCGCACCGTGCGTGCGTCGTCACCCGGTGCGCGCTTCCACGCACCGTGCCCGGCTACAACGCCGCACCAGGCGGCTCAGCCCGCACCGTCCGACAAGCCGTGCACCGTGCGGGACGGGAGGCGCGGGGCGGGCCGGCCCCGCGCCTCCCGCCCGCACCGTGCGTGCATCGTCACCCGGTGCGAGCTTCCACGCACCGTGCCCGGCGGCAACGCCGCACCAGGCGGCTCAGCCCGCACCGTCCGACAGACCGTGCACCGTGCCGGACGGGAGGCGCGGGGCGGCCCGGCCCCGCGCCTCCAGTCCGCACCGTGCGTGCGTCGTCACCCGGTGCGAGCTTCCGCGCACCGTGCCCGGCGGCAACGCCGCACCAGGCGCGCAACGCGGCCCGGACCGGCGAAGCCCGCACCGTGCCCGCTCAGGCGGGGACACCGCCGGGGTAGACGACGGACTTGAGCGACTCCGGGTCGGTGTCGCTCTCGAGGGCCTCGCGGACGTCGTCGAGCCCGAAGCGACCGGTGACGAGCGAGTCGAGGTCGACCTGCCCGGACGCGACCAGCTCGATGGCGACCGGCCACGTGTTCGTGTACCGGAAGATCCCGGTGACCGTGACCTCGAGGTTCTGGATGTGCTCGACCGGCAGGGTCATCTCGGAGTTGCCGAGCCCGACCAGCACCGCGGCACCCGCCGGGCCGACCGCCTTGATGCCGTCCGACACCGCTCGGGGTGCACCGCTGGCGTCGATGAACGCGTCGACGGGGACGATGTCCGACGCGACGGACACGGCGGTGGGGTCGACGACCTCGGTGGCGCCGTACTCCAGAGCCCGCGCACGGCGCTCCGGCACCAGGTCGCTGACGACGATGCGCGAGGCACCGAAGGCCTTCGCGACCTGGGCGCAGATGATGCCGATGGGACCGGCGCCGGCGATGAGCACCGACGAACCGGGGACGATGCCGGCCTTGCGGACGGCGGCGATGCCGACGGACAGGGGTTCCAGGAGCGCGCCGGCCTCGAACGAGACGGCGTCGGGCAGGACGTGCGCGAACTCGGCCTCGATGGTGACGAACTCGGTGAAGGCCCCGTCGACCGGCGGCGTCGCGTAGAAGCGCATGTGCGGGCAGAGGTTGTAGCGGCCGGCCAGGCACTGCGCGCAGCGGTGGCAGGGGCGCTGCGGCTCGATGGCCACGCGCTCCCCCACGCGGGACGGGTCGACGCCCTCGCCGACGGCCTCGATCGTGCCGGAGAGCTCGTGCCCGAGGACGAGGGGCTCCTCGACGACGAAGTCGCCGATGCGGCCGTGGCGGAAGTAGTGCACGTCGGAGCCGCAGACACCCACGGCGGCGACCCGGACGAGCACGTCGCCGGGGTCGACAGCGGGGACGGGGCGGTCCTCGACGGTGAGGTCCTGGGTGCCGAGCAGGACGCTGGTGCGCTGGGTGGAGGTCATGCGGTTCTCGCTTCCTCGGTCGCGTCGTCGCGGCCGGACGTGTGGGTGGTGGAGGGGGCGGCGGGCGC
>NZ_QKTA01000023.1:0-54662 GCF_003234395.1 Curtobacterium sp. MCLR17_051 | reverse complement strand
GCCGTGACGTCCTGGTCCGTGGCGCCGCGGGCATGGTCGCCGTCGCCGGGGTCGGTGCCGGTG
Organism: Curtobacterium sp. MCLR17_051; assembly: GCF_003234395.1. Classification (NCBI taxonomy): domain Bacteria; kingdom Bacillati; phylum Actinomycetota; class Actinomycetes; order Micrococcales; family Microbacteriaceae; genus Curtobacterium; species Curtobacterium sp. MCLR17_051. The sequence continues at coordinate 54,599 of NZ_QKTA01000023.1, read as the reverse complement.
CCGGTGCCGCCGGCATCGCGGCGTCGCGCAGCAGCTCCGCGAAGCCGATCTCCGCGGCGCCACGGACCAGGACGTCACGGCCGAGTGCCGCCGGGACGATCCGGAGCCGATCGGTCATCGCGGCCATCGTCTGCGCCCGGACGTCGGTCTCGACCCGGTCGCCGACGTGCCCGAGCAGTGCACCGAGGAACCCGCCGAGCACGACGACCTCGGGGTCGACGGTGTGGATGGCGTTCCGCAGTGCGGTCGCGAGTGCGGTGACCTGTCGGTCGACGACCCGCTCGACCTCGGGCCGGCCCTCGGCGAGCGCCGCGGCGAGCGCGTCGAGGTCGTCCGGCGGGGTCCCTGTGACGGCGGTGAGGGCGGAGCGTGAGGCCTCGGTCTCCAGGCAGCCGACCGCACCGCAGTCGCAGCGGATCCCGTTCGCCGCGACGAAGGTGTGCCCGAGCTCGCCCGCGTACCCGTCGGCGCCGCTGAAGGGCCGGCCGGCGCTGACGATCCCGCCGCCGATGCCGCTCGCGCCACCGTTCAGGTAGACGAGGTCGTCGACGCCGCGGGCGCTGCCGTACAGCCGTTCCGCCCAGGCGCCGAGGTTGGCGTCGTTCGCGGCCCGGACCGGCAGCCCCAGGCGTTCCGCGAGCGGTGCGGCGAGGGGTTCGTCACGCCAGCCGAGGTGCGGGGCGTCGCGCACGGTGCCGTCCTCGACCCGGACGATGCCGGGCACGGCGACGCCGACCCCGACGATGCGGGCCGCCGGTCCGGTGCGGGCGAGGAGTGCTGCGAGGACCCGGGCGACGGCGTCGATCGCCTGTGCCGCGGTGGGAACGGTGGTCTGCGGCTCGACCAGCCGGTCGCGGACGGTGCCGTCGAGTCCGACGAGGGCGACCCCGACAGCGTCGATCTCGACCGTGACCGCGGCGGCGAGGACGTCGGCGGACGCCCGGACGACCCCGCTCGGCCGTCCGACTCCGGCACCCGGGGTCCCCGCGGCGGGGGTCTCCTCGTGCACGAGCCCGGCGTCGACGAGTTCCCCGACGAGCGCGAGGATCGTCGAGCGGTTCAGGCCGGTGCGCCGGGTGAGCTCGGCGCGGGTGACGGGGCCGTCCTCGTGGACGAGCCGGAGGACGCGCGCGGCGTTGCCCGGCGTCGCCGTGGGCTGCCGTGCCATGGGTCCTCCTCGGTGGTGGGTGGGGTCTTGGGTCGTGGTCGGCCGGTCAGCGCGACTGCGAGAACGCGGCGTCGAACGAAGCGTCCGGCGGCGCGATGGTACCGAGCTGCCGGACGAACGCCAGCGCCTCGGGCCCGCCGACGAGCCGGTCCATGCCGGCGTCCTCCCACTCGACGCTGGTCGGTCCGGTGTACCCGATGTGGTTCAGCACGCGGAACACCCGCTCCCACGGCACGTCCCCGTGGCCGGCGGTGACGAAGTCCCACCCGCGCCGGGGGTCGCCCCACGGCAGGTGCGAGGACAGCCGACCGTTGCGCCCGTCGAGCTGCTTCACCGACTCCTTGCAGTGCACGTGGTACACCCGGTCGGCGAAGTCGAGCAGGAACGCCGCGGGGTCGAGGTCCTGCCAGACGAAGTGCGACGGGTCGAAGTTGAACCCGAACGCCGGCCGGTCGCGGAACACCTCGAGGGTCCGCGCAGCGGTCCAGTAGTCGTAGGCGATCTCGGACGGGTGCACCTCGAGTGCGAACCGGACCCCGACCTCCTCGAAGACGTCGAGGATCGGTGACCAGCGGTCGTGGAAGTCCTGGTACCCGGCGTCGATCATCCCCGGGGGCACGGGTGGGAACCCGGCGACGGTCTTCCAGATCGACGAGCCGGAGAAGCCGGTGACGGTGTCCACGCCGAGCGCCGCGGCGGCACGGGCGGTCCACTGCAGTTCCTCGGCCGCACGCTGCCGCACGCCCTCGGGGTCGCCGTCGCCCCACACGTGCGGCGGGACGATGTCCTCGTGCCGCTGGTCGATGGGGTCGTCGCACACGGCCTGGCCGACCAGGTGGTTGGCGATCGTCCAGACCTGCAGCCCGTTGCGTTCCAGGATCGCCTTGCGCTCGGCGACGTACGAGGGGTCCGTCGCGGCGCGCCGGACGTCCAGGTGGTCACCCCAGCAGGCGATCTCCAGCCCGTCGTAGCCCCACTCGCCGGCGAGCCGGGCGACCTCCTCGAAGGGCAGGTCGGCCCACTGTCCGGTGAACAGGGTGACCGGCCTGGAGGCCCGGGTCGTCTCCGTCGTGTCGCTCGCGTCCGTCGTCGTCATCGTCGTCGTCCTTCTTCGCGGTGGTCGGGTTCCGTCACCAGGATCCGGGTGCGGACCCGGCGGGGACGGTGGCGGGTCGCTCGACGCGCGAGTGCACGTCGACGACCGAGTGGTCTCGGGCGGCGGCGGAGACCGCCTCCATGACCTCGAGCACGTGGAACGCGAGGTCACCGGAGGCTCGGTGCGGCCGGTCCGTCGCGATCGCGTGGGCCATGTCGGCGAGGCCGTAGCCGCGGCCGGCGTCGGCGTACCCGGCGGCGACCGGCAGGTCGCGCCAGGAGCGGTCGTCGGCGGTGGCGATCGACACGGTGTCCGAGAACCGGTTCGGGTCCGGGACGCCCAGGGTGCCGGCGGTGCCGTACACCTCGAACAGCGGGGCGCGGGTTGCCCAGACCTCGAACGAGACGGTCACGGTGGAGACCACGCCGCCCTCGTGCTCGAGGATCGCGACGACGTGGGTGTCGATGTCGACCGGGATCGACGTGCCGGCGTTCGGCCCGGTGGCGATCGTCCGTGCACGGGTGGAGCGGCTGCCGCTGCCGCTGACCCGGACGACCGGCCCGAAGAACGTGACGAGGCTGGTCAGGTAGTACGGCCCCATGTCGAGGAGCGGTCCGCCGCCCGGCTGGTAGTAGAACGCCGGCGCGGGGTGCCAGAGCTCGTGCCCGGGGGCGCTCCAGGCGACGGCGGCACCGACCGGGGTGCCGATCGCACCGTCGTCGAGGGCGGCCCGTGCGGTCTGGATGCCGGTGCCGAGGACGGTGTCCGGGGCACTGCCGACGCGCAGGCCGGCGGCGCGGGCTGCTTCGAGCACCGGTGCGGCCTCGGCGGTGGACATCGCGAGCGGCTTCTCGCCGTAGACGTGCTTGCCGGCGGCGAGGGCCCGGGTGGCGATGTCGGCGTGCGCGGCCGGGATCGTCAGGTTGAGCACCACGTCGACGTCGTCGGCGGCGAGCAGGTCGTCCACGGTGGTGCCGCGAACACCCTGTGCCGCACCGACCTGCTGGGCACGGGCGACGTCGAGGTCGGCGACCGCCACGAGCGACAGCCCGGGCAGCGCCGGGAAGTGCTCGAAGTACTGCTGGCTGATGACCCCGACGCCGACGACACCGACGCGGAGCACCCCTTCGTTCACCGTGCTGCCCACAGGAGTCCCCGTTCGATGATGGTGCGGAGTGGCTGCGACTCGACGACCTCGAGGCGGTGCCCTGGTGCGGAGACGAACACGCGGCCCTCGCCCCACTGCCGTGTCCAGATCGCCGGTGCGGTGACCGGGCGGTTCCAGGCGTCGAAGTCGCGCGCGTCCTGGGTGGTGGTCGCGAGGACGTCGTTGTACTCGTCGGACAGCACCCAGTACTGCTCGGTGACGAGGTCGAAGTCCTCGATGCCCTGCGTGATCGGGTGTTCGTGCCCGAGGTCGGTGATGTGCACCGTGTAGGGGATGTAGTTGTCGGACTGTTCCCCGACGCGCTCGTCGGGGTGCTTGCCGGCGTGGTGGGCGAACTGGCCACCGACCATGTGCAGGTAGTCGGCGGTGTTCCGGAACGCGTCCGCGATGCCGCCGTGCCAGCCGGCCAGTCCGGCGCCGCCCAGGACCGCGCGCTGCAGCCCGGCGAACTCGTCGTCGGCGATGGTCGACATCGTGACGACCTGCACGATCAGGTCGACCTCGTCCATGACGGCGGCGTCGGCGTAGACGGCCGTCGAGTCCGACACCCGGACCTCGAACCCGTTCTCGCGCAGGAACGGGACGAACAGGTCGGTGGTCTCGACGGGCTGGTGGCCGTCCCACCCGCCACGGACGACGAGCGCCTGGCGGGTCTGCTCGGCGGCGCTCACGACGTCGCCGTCCAGGTGCTGCCGGCGGCGGCGCTGCGTTCGACCGCGTCGAGGACCCGCTGTACGTGCAGGCCGTCGGCGAACGAGGGCGACGGGTCGGTGCCGGCGACGATCGCGTCGACGAAGTCCTTCACCTGGTGACTGAAGGTGTGCTCGTACCCGATGAGGTGCCCGGTCGGCCACCACGCGGCCATGTAGGGGTGCTCGGGTTCGGTGACGAGGATGCGGCGGAACCCCTGCTCCCCCGCTGGGGCGTTCGACTCGTACAGCCGGAGCTCGTTCATCGCCTCGAGGTCGAACTGGATCGCGCCCTCGGACCCGCTGATCTCGAGCGTCAGACCGTTCTTCCGCCCGGTCGCGTAGCGCGTGGCCTCGAACGTGCCGATCGCACCGTCGGCCGCGCCGCCGTCGAGTCGTGCGGTGAAGAACGCGGCGTCGTCGACGGTGACCTGCCCGCGCTCGCTCGACGCGGTGCCGGAGAGCCCGACCCCCTCGGCCATCAGCGGACGCTCCGTCACGAAGGTCTCGAGCGTGCCGGAGACGGTGGCGAGCGACGCGCCCGTGACGTGCTCGACCAGGTCGATGGCGTGCGCGCCGATGTCACCGAGCGCACCGGAGCCGGCGAGCGACTTGTCGAGGCGCCAGGTCATCGGGCCGTCCTCGTCCGCCAACCAGTCCTGCAGGTAGAGCGCGCGGACCTGGCGCACGGTGCCGATCCGGCCGTCCTGCACCAGCTGCCGCGCGAACGCGATGGCCGGCACCCGGCGGTAGCTGAACCCGACCATCGCCCGGACACCCTGCGCACGGGCGGCGTCGGCGGCGGCGGTCATCGCCTCGGCCTCGGCGACGGTGTTCGCGAGCGGCTTCTCGCACAGGACGTGCTTGCCGGCCTGGAGCGCGGCGATCGCGATCTCGACGTGCGAGGACCCCGGGGACACGACGTCGACGACGTCGATGTCCGGATCGGCGACGACGGCGCGCCAGTCGGTGGACGCCGCCTGCCAGCCGTACTGCTGCCGGGCGGCCTCGGTGCGTTCGGGATCACGCCCGACGATCACCGCCATCTCCGGCTCGGCTCCGAGGTCGAAGAACCTGGGGGCGGTCCGCCACGCCTGTGAGTGTGCGGCTCCCATGAAGCCGTGCCCCACCATCGCGACCCGCAGTCGTTGCTGCACCGTCGACTCACTTGCCATCCGCTCGCTCCTTTGCGATCACGTGCTTGCCACAGCCAACACTACCGCTTATGTTGGGCGCGGCAACATTTTGTTTCGACGACGAACGGTGACCACCATGGCAACGACGCCCACCCGTGCAGACAAGTTCTCCTTCGGTCTCTGGACCATCGGCTACAACGGCTCCGACCCCTTCGGCGGGCCGACCCGACCCGCCCTCGACGTGGTCGAGGCGGTCGAGAAGCTCGACGAGCTCGGGGCCTACGGCCTGACCTTCCACGACGACGACCTGTTCGCGTTCGGTTCCACCGACGCCGAACGCCAGACCCAGATCGACCGCCTCAAGGGCGCGCTCGAGTCGACCGGCCTCGTCGTGCCGATGGTCACGACGAACCTGTTCTCCGCCCCGGTCTTCAAGGACGGCGGCTTCACCTCGAACGACCGCCAGGTCCGCCGCTTCGCGCTCCGCAAGGTGCTCCGCAACATCGACCTCGCCGCCGAGCTCGGCGCGTCGACGTTCGTGATGTGGGGTGGCCGCGAAGGCTCCGAGTACGACAGCGCCAAGGACGTGCAGGCAGCGCTCGAGCGGTACCGCGAGGCCGTCAACCTGCTCGCCCAGTACGTCACCGACAAGGGCTACGGCATCCGGTTCGCCATCGAGCCGAAGCCGAACGAGCCCCGCGGCGACATCCTCCTGCCGACCCTCGGCCACGCGATCGCCTTCACCGAGACGCTCGAGCGCCCGGAGATGTTCGGCATCAACCCCGAGGTCGGCCACGAGCAGATGGCGGGCCTGAACTTCACGGCCGGCATCGCCCAGGCGCTCTACCAGGGCAAGCTCTTCCACATCGACCTCAACGGTCAGCGCGGCATCAAGTACGACCAGGACCTGGTGTTCGGCCACGGCGACCTGCAGAACGCGTTCTCGCTCGTCGACCTGCTCGAGCACGGCGCCCCGCAGGGCGGCCCGGCGTACGACGGCCCCCGCCACTTCGACTACAAGCCCAGCCGCACCGAGGACATCACCGGTGTCTGGGACTCCGCATCGGCCAACATGCGCATGTACCTGCTCCTCAAGGAGCGTGCGCAGGCGTTCCGTGCCGACCCCGAGGTGCAGGCAGCGCTCGAGGCCTCCAAGGTCGGCGAGCTGTCGACGCCGACGCTGAACGACGGCGAGTCGTACGACACGTTCCTCGCCGATCGTTCGGCCTACGAGGACTTCGACGCCGACGCGTACTTCGGCGGCAAGGGCTTCGGCTTCGTCCGCCTGCAGCAGCTCGCCATCGAGCACCTGATGGGCGCGCGGAATTGAAGGCAGACGCGCCAGCGGCTGCATTCCGCGCGCTGAGGCGGCCTGCCGCCGAGGGGGCTGACCTGGTCGCCGGCGTCGACTCGTCGACCCAGTCCTGCAAGGTCACCATCCGTGACGCCGCGACCGGTGCGGTCGTCCGCGAGGGACGCGCGTCCCACCCGGACGGCACCGCCGTCGACCCCCGTCACTGGTGGGACGCCCTCGGTGCCGCCGTCGCGGACGCCGGCGGCCTCGACGACGTCGGCGCCGTCGCCATCGCCGGGCAGCAGCACGGCATGGTCGCGCTCGACGCCGACGGGCACGTGGTCCGCGATGCCCTGCTCTGGAACGACGTCCGCAGTGCGGACGCGGCCGCGCAGATGGTCGGCGAGCTCGGCCAGGAGGCGTGGGTCGCCCGGACGGGGCTGGTGCCGGTCGCGTCGTTCACCGGTACCAAGCTGCGGTGGCTCCGCGACGCGGAGCCCGAGAACGCGGCCCGCGTCGCGGCCGTGGCGCTCCCCCACGACTGGCTGTCGTGGCGGCTCCGCGGCCACGGACCGGCGGACGAGAGCCCGCTCGGCCCCGACCTCGACGCCCTGGCGACGGATGCGTCCGACGCCAGCGGCACGGGGTACTGGGACCCGGTGCGCCGCGAGTACGACCCGGAGCTGTTCGAGCTCGCGCTCGGGCGGCCGATGCGGCCGGCGTCGATGGGTGACGACGACGCCGTGGTCGTGCCCCGCGTGGTCGCTCCCGACGAGGCGATGGGCACCCTGTCCACCGACGTCGAACTGCCCGGCGGCGCGGTCGCCCGGTCCGGCCTCGTCATCGGCGCCGGACTCGGCGACAACGCCGGGGCAGCGCTCGGCCTGGGTCTCGGCCCGGGTGACGTCGCGGTGTCCCTCGGCACGAGCGGCACGGTCTTCGGGGTCAGCGACGCCGAGGTGCGTGACCCGAGCGGGACCGTGGCGGGCTTCGCCGACGGGACCGGGTCGCGCCTCCCGATCGTCACGACGCTCAACGCGGCCCGCGTGCTCGAGGTGATCGGCGGCCTGCTCGGCGTCGACCACGACGCACTCGGCGAGCTGGCGCTGCAGGCGCCGGCCGGGGCCGACGGCCTCGTCCTGGTGCCGTACTTCGTCGGCGAGCGCACGCCCAACCGGCCGGACGCGACCGGATCGCTGCTCGGCATGACGCCGGCGACCACCGACCGGGCGCACCTGGCCCGGGCAGCCGTCGAGGGGATGCTCTGCGCCCTCGCCGACGGACTGGCCGCGGTGCAGGACACCGGGGTGACCGTCGAGCGGCTGCTGCTCATCGGCGGCGCTGCGCGGAACCCGGCGGTCCGCGCCGTCGCCGCACAGGTGTTCGGCCGTGACGTCCTGGTGCCGGAGCCCGGCGAGTACGTCGCCGCGGGTGCTGCGAAGCAGGCCGCGTGGGCGCTCACCGGCGCACTGCCGACGTGGGACACCGCGACGACCACCGTGCCGTCCGACCCGCACCCCGAGGTGCTCGAGCAGTACCGCGCCGCGGCGCGCTGACCGACGCACCGGATCCGACACTCCCCGCCCCCGGCGCCCTCCAGCAGGGCGCCGGGGGCATCATCGTCCCCGGAGGACCCCCATGCCACTGACCGACCTGCCCCTCGACGCGCTCCGCACCCACCGCTCGGACGTCCGTCGTCCCGCCGACTTCGACGCCTTCTGGGCGGACACGATCGCCGCCGCCCGGACCGCAGGCGAGGGCGTCGAGGTGACCCTCGTGCCGGCCGAGACCCCGGTGACCGGGCTCGTCGTCGAGGACCTGACGTTCCCCGGGTTCGCCGGTGACCCGGTGCGGGCGTGGGTCAACCGTCCCGTGACCGACGACCCGGGCGCGCTGCCGGTCGTCGTCGAGTTCCTCGGCTACGGCGGTGGCCGTGGTCGCCCGGGCGAGCGCGTGCACTGGGCCCTCGCCGGCTACGTGCACGTCGTGATGGACACCCGCGGCCAGGGCTCCGGGTGGTCCGGCGGCGACACCCCGGACCCGCACGGCTCCGCACCGCACGCCAGCGGCTGGATGACGAGCGGCATCGGCTCGCCCGCCGACCACTACTACCGCCGCGTCTACACCGACGCCGTGCGGCTCGTCGAGGCGGTGCGCACGCTGCCCGGGATCGACCCGGAGCGCATCGCCCTGACCGGCGGCAGCCAGGGCGGCGGCATCACGATCGCCGCAGCGGCCCTGGTCGAGGCACACGTCGGACCGGTCGCCGCGGTGCTGCCCGACGTGGCGTTCCTGGCCGACTGGCGGAACGGCACCGACGTCGCGGTCGGCGGGCCGTACCTGGAGCTCGCGCAGTACCTCGCCGTCCACCGCGACGCGGCCGACACCGTGTGGGCGACCGCCGCGTACCTGGACGGGGTCAACCACGCCGCCGGCATCACCGCCCCGGCGCTGTTCTCGGTCGCGCTGATGGACGACGTCGTGCCGCCGCGCACGACCTTCGCCGCGTTCAACGCCCTCGGCTCCACCGACCGCGAGATCGTCGTGTACCCGTACAACGGACACGAGGGTGGCGGCTTCCGGCACTGGGAGCGTCAGGCGGCGTTCCTGGCGGACCGGCTGCAGCGCTCCGTCAGATGAAGTAGTGGTGCCGGTGGTGGGGGCCGGCGCTCCCGCCACCGACGTCGTAGTGCACGGTGAGGGTCTGCTCCCAGTCGCGTCCGCGGTGATCGCCCCACTCGAACAGGATGCTGTCCGGCACGACGTCCGGCTGGTGGAGCAGGACCCGCTCCGCCAGCCCGATCAGCCGCTGGTGTCGGGTACGCACGGATCGGCGCTCAGGTGCTCGTCTGGAGCGTCTTCTTCGGGTACTCGTCGAAGCGCTGGAAGTACGTGCTCGAGAACCGCCCCATGTGGCGGAAGCCCCATCGGTGCGCGACCTCGGCCACCGTCGTCTGCGCGCAGTCGGCGAGCTGGAGCGCGATCCGGACCCGGTCGAGGCGGACCTGCAGCAGGTACGTCATGGGGCTCACGCCGACGTGCTGCACGAAGTTCTCCTGGAGCGTGCGGGAGCTGACCCCGACGGCCCCGCAGACGTCCGCGAGCTGGAGCTGCCGGTCGCAGTGCTCCGCGAGCCAGGCCTGTGCGAGCTGCACGGTGTTCACCGTCCGGCGCACCGGCCGCGCGTCGGGTTCGGCGTCCGCCCCGCCGAAGGCCCGCAGGACGGACTCGGCCAGCAGCACCTGTGCGGACAGGTGGCCGCCCGGGTTGCGGTCGGGGTGCAGCGCGTTGACGGCGACCGCATCGATGCGGGCGAGCAGCTGGGACACCTCGGCCTCGGTCGGGCGGGATCGCAGTCGGCCGGCGAAGCGGTGGTCGAACACGACCCCGTTCACGGCGTCGAGGAAGCCACCGTCCACCCGCAGCACCTGGACGGTCCCCGCCGGCACGAGCAGCGTGAACGGTCGGTCCGTCGGCAGCAGCACCGGCACGCCGGGCCGGGTGGGCGCGTCGTCGTCGACCCGCAGGCACCCCGCGGTCGACCACGCCAGCACCGGTGTGCCGTCCGGCGTGAACGAGGCGGCGGTGGTCGTCGACACCGCCGACGACAGCAGTGCGACGTTGTGGTGGCGCACCGTCCGGTGGCGGAACGCGAACCGGTCGGTGGGCGCGAACCGGACGTCGCGACCGTCGTACACGGCACGCACCGTCCGGACGGCGTCCGCGGTGGTCCGGCCGCATCGCTCGGCGGTCCGGGGCGCGTTGCCGACGGCGACCCGCGGGACGGTGTCGCTGCTCACTGGCCCGACCCTCGCCGGGCGCGGAGGTCCACGAAGGTGAACCGCTCACGGTCGACGTCGTCCTCGGACTGCACGATCCACCCGCGTCGGGCAGCGCGTGCCCGAGCCCGGTAGGAGGTGATGTGGACCGGGGCGACCCCCGGTGCACGCTCGTAACCACTCATCAGATCCTCCGATCTGTCCCCGTGCCTCCGACCCTGTTCGGAGGGGGACAGTTTGAGTACCTCTTGGACGATAAGCGCCCTCACCGGGGTCCACAATGACCCCCGAACGGGTGCGATCCACATCCGCGCACGCCGGATAACGGCGGCGTCGTGGCGTCGGAGGCCGATCGGCCCGACCGACTCGTACTCTCCACGTATGGACCAGGCACCGACCACGGCGAGTGGTCCCGAGCACGGCGGAGCACGGCTGTCCCGCACCGTGCACGAGGCGCTGCGGTTCGTGCACGCCCACGCCCGCGAAGCGATCTCCGTACCGGACATCGCCGCCGCCGCACACCTGTCGACCCGCGGCCTGCAGAGCGCGTTCCGACGGGAGCTGCAGACCTCACCCGCGTCGTACCTGCGCGGGGTGCGGCTCGAGGGCGTCCGCCGCGACCTGCTGTCGATGACACCGGCCGACCGTCGCACCATCGCGGACGTCGCCAAGCACTGGCACTTCAGCAACGCCGGCCGGATGGCGGCCGAGTACCGCGCCGCCTTCGGCACCGCACCGTCCGCGGCGCTCCGGTCGTTCGACCCGGAGGACCCGGACCCCCGCGCCACGTCGGACCTCGCCGGGTCCCCGGGCGAGGGATCACGCTTCCGGATCGTGCTCGACTGCGAGGTGGAGGTCGACGACGCCGACGCGACTTTCGCCCATGCCCTGCGCCGTGCCCAGGGCGACGACCGCCCGTGGCACGGCTACGACCCCGACGGCAGCACGGCCGACGTCGTCGCGTTCCTGCTGGCGAACGCCGTCCGCGGGGTCGCCGAGGACACCTCCGGCCTCCGGCTGCGTGCGGTCAACCCGATGCTGCGGGCGCCGGACGAGCACGGCGGGTACCCGTCCGCCGAGCTCCCGCCGTGGTCGGCACCGGCCGTCCCGCCGTCGGGCATCGGCCCGGACCGGGACTGATCACGCCGTCGATGGACGGAATGCGCCACGCTTCGTGGATCCGCGGCAGGATGGACCCCGCGGGCCCGGCACGTGCGGCGGGCCCCGGCGAACGGAAGGCAGCGCCATGGGCCAGCTCATCTACGACTCCCAACCCCTCGAACTCCGCCTCGACGACCGTGCCCTCACGCACCTGCAGATCGTCATCGTGAACCTCATCCGCCGCGGGGAGAGCTTCGTGTTCTCGTGGAAGGACGACCCCGCCGTCGGGGGCGGCCGCAGCAGCATCTGGATCCACCCGTACTGCGGACTGCACTTCAAGTTCGCCGGCGGCAAGTCCCCGAGCGTGAACCGCTCGTGGCTCGACGAGCTCTACGCCAGCGCGGCGAGCGGCTCCGGCCTCGTCCTGAGCCCGGAACCGACGGACGCCGAGGGCCCGGTCTCCGCCGACGACGTCGCCGGCGCCCCACCGGCACGACCCACCACGACCATCAGCGCCTCCTGACCGGGGCGCCGACGACGCGCCCCGACCGGGCACGAACGACAGGATGCCCCTCCCCGTGACCACCACCCCGCGTCGACGCCGCTCCGCGCTGCTCGCCGCCACGCTCACCGCCGGACTCGCACTCGCCGGCTGCACGGCCCCGACCGCCGCCCAGGCCGACGGGTTCGACGTGACCGGTTTCCAGCCCGAGAACGCCGACACCGCCCTGGTGGACGCGGACGCCACCGCGATGGACGTGGTCGGCGTCGACGGCCTGCTGGTGAACCGCACCGGCACGAAGGCCACCGTCCCTTCGCGTGCCGCCAAGGCCCAGCGCAACCGGGCGCACGCGAACGGGCTCACCGCGCAGCTGCTCGTCAGCAACTACTCCGAGGCCGACGGGGACTTCAGCGAGCCGATCGCGCGGAAGCTCCTGACCTCGCCCGCGAACCGCGCCCGGGTCGTCCGATCGCTCGCCGCCGACGTGGCCACGGGCGGCTGGGACTCGGTCATGATCGACCTCGAGGCGCTGACCCCGGCCGAGAAGCCCGGCCTCACCGCCTTCGCCCGGGAGCTCCGGGCCGCCGTCGGCGACGACGTCCGGCTCGACATCGCCCTGTCCGCGTCGACCACCGCCGCCGGCTACGCCCGCCTCGGCTACGACGTGCGCGCCCTCCGCGCCCCGCTCGACCACCTGACGCTCATGGCCTACGACCAGCACGGCCCCTGGGAGCCGGACGCACCCGGGGCGGTCGGGTCGCTCGCGTGGTCGTCGAAGGCCGCCCGCGCGCTCGCGACGCTCGCTCCCGCCGACCAGATCGTGCTCGGTGTCGCCGGGTACGGCTACCACTGGAAGGGGAAGCGTCCGGCCGGTCAGCTCTCCGACGCCCAGGCCCGGCTCCGGGTCCGGAAGGCGGGCGCGACCGCCCGCTGGGACGCGACGGTCGGCGAGTGGACCGCGACCCTGCCGAGCGGTGAGGTGCTCTGGTGGTCCGACGCACGCTCGCTGCGCGAACGGGTCGCGCTGGCGGAACGGCTCGGCCTGACAGGCGTCGCCGTCTGGTCACTGGACCTGTCCGACCGGATCGAACCGGTCGGGTGACCGCGACCCGCTGACGGGACAGGAGGCGCGGTGCGAGCCCGCACCGCGCCTCCTGTCCGTCACCCGGTCATGCCCAGGACGCGTGGCCCGTCACCAGGTCAGACGAGCGACCACTCCACCAGACGGGGGTCGTCGAGGGCGACCTCGTGCACCGCGCCCGTCACCGCGACGGTGGCGCGCTCCGTGGCGGTGCCGGGGACGGGGTGTCGGACCGGCCCGTCGCCCGAGGCGACGATCCCACCCGCTGCCACCGGGCCTCCCGGCCGGGACGCCGCCGCGTGCGACGCGACCCAGACCTGCACGTCGCCGGGTTCGACCACCTTGCGCATCCGACGGTCGGTGAACGCGAAGCGCTGCACCGGGACGCGGAAGCGGACCCGCGCGGACTCCCCCGCGGCGAGCGCGACCCGCGCGTACCCGAGGAGCTGCACCTCGGGCCTGGTGACGCTGCCGTGCACGTCGTGTCCGTAGAGCTGGACGACGTCCTCGCCGTCACGGGACCCGGTGTTCCGGACCGTCACCGACGCGGTGAAGACGCCGTCGGAGCGGACGTCCGGGTCGACGACGAGCTCGTCGTGGGCGAAGTCGGTGTAGCCGAGGCCGAAGCCGAACGGCCGCACCGGCGTCGAGTCGGCGGCCGTGACGTCGGACGGACCGCCGAGCCGCGGGTGCAGGTACGTGAACGGCTGCGCACCGGCGGACCGGGGCAGGGACAGCGGCAGGCGGCCCGAGGGCGAGGCCGCGCCGGTGAGCAGGTCGGCGATCGCCAGCCCGCCGCCCTCGCCCGGGAAGAACGCCTGCACGACCGCGGCCGGACGCGGCTGGTCGCCGTCGAGCGCCCAGCCGATCGCGTACGGCCGGCCGGTCAGCAGCACCATCACGGTGGGGGTGCCGGTCGCGACGACGGCCTCGACCAGCTCGCGCTGCACGCCGGGCAGGTCGAGCGACTCGGTGTCGTTGCCCTCGCCGACCGTGCCGCGGCCGAAGAGTCCGGCCTGGTCGCCGACGACGACCACCGCGACGTCCGAGGCGGAGGCCACGGCGACCGCGTCGGCGAAGCCGGCCCGGTCGTCGCCCGTGACGGCGCAGCCCGCGGCGAAGCGGACCGCCGACGGGCCGAGGGCCCGGGTGACGGCTTCGCGGACGGTCGGGATCGCGAAGCCGAGCGGCAGGTCGGGGTGCGAGGCGAGCACGTGGTTGGCGAACGAGTAGCAGCCCTGCAGGGCCTCGGCGCGGTCGGCGTTCGGGCCGATGACGGCGACGGACGCCCCCGGTGCGAGCGGGAGGACGGGGGTGGTGCCGTCGGCGGTGGCGCTGCCGCTGTCGGCGGTGCCGCTGTCGTTCGACAGCAGCACGAGCGACTTCGCCGCCAGCTGGCGTGCGAGTGCCTGGTGCAGCGGGGTGTCGAGGTCGATCCCGGTGGGAGCGTCCTCGGCGAAGGCGTCCGGTTCGAGCAGGCCGAGCCGCTCCTTCTGCCGGAGCACCCGGAGCACGGCACGGTCGACGAGTGCCTCGTCCACCTGCCCGCTGCGGACCCGCTCGACGAGCGGCGCGAGGTACGCGTCACCGGTCGGGAGCTCGACGTCGATGCCGGCCTCGAGCGCCAGCGCCGCGGCCTCGCCACGGTCGGCGGCGATGCCGTGCATGACCTCGAGGAACGCCACCGAGAAGTAGTCCGCGACGACGGTGCCGTCGAAGCCGAGCCGGTCGCGGAGCAGGTCGGTGAGCATCTCGCCGTTCGCCGCGACGGGCACGCCGTCGATCTCGGCGTACGAGTTCATGACGCTCCGGGCGCCGCCGTCGCGCAGCGCCATCTCGAACGGCGGCAGGTAGACGTCGGCGACCTCGCGGGCCCCGGCGTGCACGGGGGCGTGGTTCCGCCCCGCCTGCGACGCCGAGTACCCGAGGAAGTGCTTCAGGGTCGCGTCGACCCCGGCGGACTGCAGCCCGCGCACGTACGCGGTGCCGACCGTGCCGACCAGGTACGGGTCCTCGGCGATGCACTCGTCGACCCGCCCCCAACGCGGGTCGCGGATCACGTCGAGCACCGGTGCGAGCCCCTGGTGGACGCCGAGCTGGCGCATGGAGGCACCGATCGCGGCGCCGACCTGCTCGACGAGCTCCGGGTCGAACGACGCGCCCCACGCCAGCGGGGTCGGGAACGTCGCGGCCTTCCACGCGGCGAGGCCGGTCAGGCACTCCTCGTGGACGAGTGCCGGGATCCCGAGCCGGGTCTCGCGCTGCAGGCGGCGCTGTTCGGCCCAGAGCCAGGCGGCACGTTCGTCGGGTTCGACGGGACGGGTGCCGTAGACGCGGGTGAACTGCCCGATGCCGTCGCGGGTGATGTCCGCCAGGGTGCTGCCCTGCTGCACGGCCGCCATCTCGCCCTGCATGGGGGCGACGACGCCGTTCTGGTCGAGCCAGTAGCCGACGAGCTGGGCGACCTTCTCGTCGAGGGTCATCACGGCGAGCAGGGCGTCGGCGCGGGGTCCGGCGGCGGCCCCGGTCGCGTCCGTCGCGGTCGCGTCGGTCGCGGTCGTCACGTCCGTCGTGCTGTCGGCCTGGAGGCGCGGATCGCGTCCGGCGGTCCGCGTCGCGTCGGTCGCGGTCACCCCTTCACCGCCCCGGTCAGGCCGCCGACGATGCGGCGCTGGAAGATCGTGAAGAACACGAGCGCCGGGATCATCGACATCGAGGTGAACGCGAGCACCTTGGCGGTGTCGACGGAGTACTGCGACGAGAACGACTGGACCCCGAGCGGCAGGGTGTACGCGGCCTCGTTGTTCAGGATGAACAGCGGCAGGATGTAGCTGTTCCAGCTGGCGATGAACGCCAGGATGCCGACCGTGACGACGCCGGGCAGCGACAGCGGCACGACCATCCGGAAGAAGAACCCGAGACGGCTCGCTCCGTCGATCGACGCGGCCTCCTCGAGCTCGTCGGGGATCGCCCGGAGGAACGGCACCAGGATGATGACGGTGGTCGGCAGCGCGAACGCGATCTGCGGCAGGATCACGCCGGCCAGGCTGTTCGTCAGACCGAGGTCCTTGACGAGCAGGTACAGCGGGGTGATCGCGACGGTGATCGGGAACATCAGGCCCGCGGCGAACAGGGCGTAGAGCGCCCCGCGGCCGGCGAACCGGTAGCGGGCGAGCACGAAGCTCACCATCAGCCCGAGCACGACGACCCCGAGGGTGGTCGTGACGGCGCTGATCGTGGAGTTGCCGAGCTGCTGCCAGAAGATGCCGCTGGACAGCACGGACCCGTAGTTACCGAACTCGAACGGTGCCGGCAGCCCGGCGGGGCTCGTGGTGATCTGCGAGTTGGTCCGGAAGCCGCCCAGCACGATGTAGAGCACGGGTGCCAGGTTGGCGGCGACGAACAGGATCGCGACGACGTAGGTCAGCGGGTTCGCGCGTCCGATCGCGGCACTGGACCGGCGCTCCCGCACGGCCCGGCGCCCGGGGGCGACGATGCTCGTGGTGGCCATCAGTTCTTCCTCTCGGTGAGTGCACCCGCGGTGTCGCGGCGGAGCACGAAGCGCTGGTAGATCAGGGCGACCACGAGCGAGATCACGAACATCACGACCGCGACGGCGCTGCCGAAGCCGAAGTTGCCCGAGGTCCGGCCGTTGGCGACCATGTACGTCGCCATCGTCGAGGTGCCCGCGGTCGACGCGATGTACTGCCCCCAGATGATGTAGACGAGGTCGAACAGCTGCAGCGAGCCGATGATCGACAGGAACGCCCAGATGCGGATGGTCGGGCCGAGCAGCGGCAGCGTGATGCGCCGCTGGATCTGCCAGTAGCCGGCGCCGTCGATGGCGGCGGCCTCGAACAGCTCCTCGGGGATGCTCTGCAGGCCGGCGAGGAACAGGATCACCGCGA
This sequence comes from Curtobacterium sp. MCLR17_051, assembly GCF_003234395.1. NCBI lineage: Bacteria > Bacillati > Actinomycetota > Actinomycetes > Micrococcales > Microbacteriaceae > Curtobacterium > Curtobacterium sp. MCLR17_051. The sequence continues at coordinate 37,677 of NZ_QKTA01000023.1, read as the reverse complement.
AGCCGATGTACTTCCACGAGATGATCACGAGCAGCGTCCAGATGGCGATGTCGGGGTTCGACAGCCAGTCCGCACGGAGTCCGCCCAGGCCGATGCTCTGGAACAGGTCGTTCACGGCGCCGTTCGACTGGAGCATCAGGCTCCACCCGGTGCCGACGATCACCTCGGAGATGACGTACGGCACGAAGACGAGCACGCGGACGAGCCCGCGGCCGTGCATCTTCTGGTTGAGCAGCAGCGCGAGCACGATCGCGATCGGCCCCTGCAACACCAGCGAGAGCACGACGATGAAGCCGTTGTGCATCAGGACCGCGTGGAACGCCTTGTCCTGGAAGATGATCAGGTAGTTCTGCAGCCCGACGAAGTCGGTGGGCGGGCCGTAGCCCTGCCACTTGAAGAACCCGTAGTAGGCGGCGAGCGCCACGGGCAGGATCACGAACGTGACGAAGACGATGACCGCGGGTCCGGCGAGGACCGCGATCTCGACGCGCTTCCGCCAGTCCGCGATGCGGCGCTTGGTCCGCCGACCGGCGGGGAGCGGCGAACCGCTCCCCGCCGGGGACGTCCCCGCGGCCGTGTCCGACCCGGTGGTCGGAGTCGTACCGAGCGAGGTGTCGAGGGTCATGCTCAGCCCTTGGCCGCAGCCTGGTTGGTGGTCTCGACGATGTCCTTCGCGCTGCCCTTGTCGGCGAGCAGGTCGACGACGCTGGTGTTCAGCGCGTTGCCGACGTTCTGGCCGTACAGGGTGTCGAGGTACTGCGAGACGAACGGCGCCTCCTGGTAGGCGGCCAGGGCCGACTTCAGGTAGTCCGAGTCGACGACCGACTGGGCCTCCTTGTTGACCGGGATGGCGTTGAAGGCCTTGTAGTAGGCCTCCTGGTTGTCCTTCTGCACGATGAAGTTCAGGAAGTCGGTGCACGCCTTCTTCGGGGCCTGTGCCGAGCAGGAGTTGCCGTCGACACCACCCATCATCGACTTCGGGTCACCCTTGCCACCGTCGATCGCGGGGAACGGGAACCAGCCGAGGTCGGGCAGCGGCTTGGCGTCCGGCGTCAGCGACGCGATCACGCCCGGGTCCCACGCGCCCATGAGCTCCATGGCCGCCTTGTGGTTGGCGAGGAGACCGGCGGAGCTGCCGGCGCCCTGCTGTGCGGCGGTGGTCAGGAAGCCGTTGTTGAAGGGCTTGGTGGCGTTGAAGTCCTCGAGCTGCTCGCCGGCCTTCGTCCAGCAGGCGTTGTCGAACTTCAGCGACTTCGCCGTGTCCTCGAGGGTCTTCTGGCTGCACTCGCGGAGCGCGAAGTTGTAGTACCAGTGGGCGGCCGGCCAGGCGTCCTTCGCGCCGACGGCGACGGGGTCGATGTCCTTGGCCTTGAGCTTCGTGATCGCGTCGTTCAGCTCGTCCATGGTCGTGGGCGTGCCCTCGATGCCGGCTTCCTTGAACAGGTCCTTCGAGTACCAGATGCCCTCGGGGAGCACCGCGCCCGGCATGGCGTAGGTCTTGCCGTCCTTCTCGTACCCGGCGAACGTGCCCGCGCTGATGGACTTCTTCGCGTCGGCGCTGATGGAGTCGGAGATGTCCATGAGCTGCCCGGCAGCGATCATCGCGTCCATCTTGCCGCCGCCGCGCTGCAGGAACACGTCGGGGGCGTCGCCGGAGTTGAGGGCGGTCTGGAGCTTGCCGTCCAGGTCCTCGTTCTGGATCGCCTGGGTCTTGATGGTGACGTTCGGGTACTTCTCCTCGAACGCCTTGACCGTCGAGGCCCAGTAGGCCTTGCCCGGTCCGGTGGTCGAGTTGTGCCAGAAGGTCATCGTGACCTTCCCGCCGTCCTCGGAGGCATCGCTGCCCGCCGAGCACCCACTGGCCACCAGTGCTGTGGCCCCGATCAGCGCGATGGCTGCCGCGGCACGGATCTTCCTCGTCATCGTGGAACTCCTGAAGTGTCGTCGTTGACATGCGCGACATCGACTGCCGCTGCGGAGAGCATGCCTGCTGCTCCTGGCCCATGTCAATCGATATCGATAACGTTTTCTTTACCGTTCGCATGGTGCCGCAGCGGTACGGTGTGCACATGGACTCGGCACTCGGCGCGCGTCCCGGTGCCGGCCGGGTGACGATCGGCGACGTGGCGCGGGTGGCCGGGGTCTCGATCCCGACGGTGTCCAAGGTGATCAACCAGCGCGACGGGGTCGCACCCGCCACGATGCTCCGCGTGCAGCAGGTGGTCGACGACCTGGGGTACGAGACGTCGCTGGTCGCCCGGAGCCTGCGGAGTTCGCGGACCGGGGTCGTCGGCATCCTGGTGCCCGAGTTCGAGCCGTTCTCGACCGAGCTGCTCCGCGGCATCTCGCGGGCGGCCACCGGCACCGGCTACGAGCTCCTCGCCTACGCCGGCCTGATGACCGGCGCCGACCGACCCGGGTGGGAGCGCCGGTCGCTGTCCCGCCTGTCCGGCACCCTGATCGACGGCGCGATCGTCGTCACCCCGACCACGGCACTGTCGAGCTCGTCGATCCCCGTCGTGGCGATCGACCCGCACACCGGGCCGGAGGGGCACGCCACCGTCGACGCGGACAACGAGGCCGGCGCGGTGCAGGCCGTCGAACACCTGCTGTCCCTCGGGCACACCCGCATCGCGCACCTGCAGGGACGCGCCGACCTGGCCTCCGCCCAGCTGCGCGCCGCCGGGTACCGCTCGGCCCTGACCGCCGCGGGCATCACGGTCGACGAGTGCCTGCTGCGTGACGGCGGCTACCAGGAGGACCAGTCCGCAGCCGTCGCCCGCGAGCTCCTGACCCTCGCCGACCGCCCCACCGCGGTGTTCGCCGCGAACGACTCGTCGGCGATCGGTGTGCTCCGCGCCGCGGCCGAGGTCGGGCTCCGCGTCCCCCAGGACCTGTCCGTCGTGGGCTTCGACGACGTGCCGCAGGCGTCCACCACGACCCCGCCGCTCACCACGGTGTCGCAGCCGCTCGCCGAGCTCGGGTCGCACGCCGTGCAGATGCTCCTGACGATGCTCCGTGGCGAACCGACCACGGACCACGTCCGGCTCCCCACGACCCTGCGGGTCCGGGCGAGTACGGGCCCCGCGCCGAGGCCGGCGCCCGGCCGCTGAGCACCCGCCGCCGTCAGCGGCGCAGGGTCTGCTTCGGGTACTCGCCGAACCGGGCCGCGTACGCCGCCGAGAACCGGCCGAGGTGGGCGAACCCCCACCGTCGGGCGACGTCGCCGACGACCCCGGCCTGCGGGTCGAGCTCGAGCAGTTCGCCGCGCACCCGGTCGAGCCGGACCTCGCGCAGGTAGGTCAGCGGCGACACGTCGAAGACCCGGCGGAACGACTCCTGCACAGACCGCACGCTCAGGCCGGCGACCTCGGACAGCTCCTGGACCGTGACCGGCTCGGCAGCGTGCGCGTGGATGTACTCCACCGCTGCCCGCAGCCGGGCGTTCCGGGGCAGGCCGAGCACCGCGGGCAGGTCGTCGGCCTGCGGCGGGAAGGTGTCCAGGAACGCGGTGGCAGCCGACCGCTTGGCCGCGTGCCACGCGTCCGAGTCGGGGCCCTCGGCGCGAAGTGCCCGGGACAACGCCACGAGCGCCCCCTGCCAGCGCTCGGCGGTCTCCGGTTCCGGCATGCGGGTCGGGTCGAACCGCAGCGGTGCCGCTTCGACCTCCAGGTGCTCGAACGCGACGCGGTGCACGTACTCCCGCCCGAAGTGCACCAGGCGCTGGTCGTGGTCCTCGGCCGTGAACACGAAGTCGTCCTCGGGCGGCAGGAGCACGGGGACGTCCCGGCGCAACTCCATCCGGACGCGCCCGGAGTCCAGGTGCGCGGTCCCGCTGGTGATCCACGTCACCACGTAGTCGGCACCGACGGGCACCGAGCCGCGCACGGCACCGCGGAGCTGCGAGCGCCGGATGCTCACGTCGGAGTCGCCGACAGCCGTGTACCGGTACGAGAAGTCCTCGTCGATGCGCCGGACGGACCACCGATCGGCGCCGTGGACGGCGGCGAGGTCGCGCTCGGCCGAGTCGGGGTCCCCGCCGGAGACCTCGAAACGGACCGGTTCCCCGGCGGGTGCAGCGGACTGTGGACTCGGGACGGGGTCAGCCACGGTGCCCCGCTCCCGATGCCGTCACCCGCACCGTTCCACGCTCCGCGTTATGTGGATACGCTGGTGCGGTGACTGCGGCGTATCGTGACCCGGACGAGACCCGTGTAGAGGGGACGTTGTCGTGAGCGATGTCGACCTGAACGCGGCGCTGACCCGGCTCGAGGCCGCGGTCTCCGAACTGCGCGGTCGACTGCGCGACGAGCTCGGCGTCTCCGGCGGTGATCTGACGCTGCTGCAGTTCGTCTCGCGTGCCGAGGAAGCAGGTCGGACGGTGCGCGTGAAGGACCTGTCGAAGCACCTGGGGCTCACCGGCCCGGCGGTCACCGGCATGGTGGACCGCCTCGAGCACAGCGGACACCTCAGTCGTGTCCCGAACCCCGACGACGGCCGCAGCCGGTACATCGAGCTGACCGATGCTGCCCGCCGCGACTACGCGCGCGCGATGGACGGCACGAACAAGCACCTGCACGACCTGATGGCCTCCTTCTCGGAACGGGAGCGGGCCAGGTTCGTGCGGATCATCGACCGCATCGTCGCAGCCGTCGATCTCGGCGCACCGAGCCCCTGACGGCAGGGTACGGGCGGTCAGGACGGCGCTCGGACGAATGTCCAGCATGCGCAGCTAGGTAAGTTCTCTACCTATCTCCGCATGCCGGACACCCGTCACCCCTTGACGGCTCCGGAGGTCAGACCGGACACGATCGAGCGGCGGAACACGAGCACCAGGATGACGATCGGCACCGTCGCAGCGACGCTCGCGGCGAAGATCTGCGCGAACGGCACCGTGAACTGCGTCCCGAAGAGCGCGATGCCGACCGGGATCGTCCGGAACGAGTTCTCGCTGTTGAACGTCAGGGCCATCAGGAACTCGCTCCACGAGGCCGTGAAGGTGAAGACGCCGACCGTGAACAGGCCCGGCTTCGCCATCGGCAGGATCACCGACAGCACGGTCCGCCAGGCCCCGGCGCCGTCGATCTCGGACGCCTCCTCGATCGTCGACGGGATCCCCTGCAGGTAGTTCCGCATGATCCAGATGGCGAACGGCAGGTTGAACGCCACGTACGGCACGATCAGCCCCGGGTACGAGTTGAGCAGCCCGAGGTTGCGCTCGAGCAGGTACAGCGGCGTCAGCACCGCGATCGCCGGGAACACCGACAGCATGAGCAGCGAGGTCATGATCGCCGTCCGCCCCCGGATGAACCGGCCGGCCAGGGCGTACCCGGCGAGGAACGCCAGCGCGAGCACGATCACCGTGGTCGACACCGACACGATGACGCTGTTCACCATGTACTGGCCGAGCGCGTTGTCGCGGAAGGCCACCACGAAGTTGTCGAAGGTGAACGACTGCGGCCAGACGGTGGGCGGCGACTGCCCGATCTCGGACGCCGGCTTGAGCGACGTCGTGACGAGCCAGTAGAGCGGCAGCGCGGTGAGCACCGCGATGACGACACCGCTGACGTTGACGGTGTTGACCCACTTGCGCCAACCCTTGCGCACACGTTGACGGGGCATCAGTCGTCCCCTCCCTTCGCCTGGTTCCGGAACGCCCGGAGGAACAGCAGACACCCGGCCGCGACGATGACCGCGGTGGAGGTCGCGATCGCCGCGCCCGGTCCGATGTTGATGTCCTGGAAGAGCACCTTGTAGCCCATGATCGCGAGCGACTGGGTGGCGGTGCCCGGTCCGCCGTTCGTCAGCACGAACGGCAGGTCGAAGACGCCGAACGCCTGCAGGATGCGGAACAGCACCGCGATCGTCAGGGTCGGGGTGAGCTGCGGCAGCACCACGCGCCAGAACGTCTGCCAGGTGCTCGCACCGTCGAGCTCGGCGGCCTCGTAGTGGTCCTCCGAGATCTGCACGAGCCCGGCGAGCAGGATGATCGCGACGAACGGCGTCGTCTTCCAGATGTCCGCGACCATCAGCCCGGTGATCGCGGGCACCGGTTCGCCGAGGATCACCGGAGCGTCCCCGAACAGGCCGAAGAACCACGTCGCGACGCCGTAGGTGCTGTCGTAGATGTACTTCCACAGCTGCGCGTTGACGATGGTCACGAGCGACCACGGGATGAGCATGAGCGCGAGCATCCAGCCGCGGGTGGCCCCGAGCCGCTCGAGCACCAGTGCGACGAGCATGCCGAGCACGAGCTCGACCGACACCGTCACCACCGTGTAGAGCACCGTGAAGCCGAGCGCCCGGTACCAGTCGGCGCTCTGCAGCAGGGCCACGTAGTTGTCGAACCCGAACGACTGGATCGTGAAGCCCTCGTAGCCGACCTCGACGTCCGCGAAGCTCAGGACGACCGAGTACACGACCGGGAAGATCGTCACCGCTGCGACCACCAGAAGCGCCGGTGCTGCGAAGCCCCACGCGCCCCGCGAGCGGATGCGGTCGAGACGCGACCGCCCCGAAGGCCGGGGCGGCGGATCGACGCGACCCGTGCCTCCAGGCCGTGCCGGTCGTGTCGCCGTGCCGGCGCTCACAGCGCTGCTCCCTGCAGGGCGAGCGAGATGGCGGAGGCCATCGCGCTGGTGCCGCCGTCGACGGACGCCTGCCCGCCGAGGATGCTGTTGCCGTTCTGGTAGACGCCCTGCGAGACCTTCGGGTAGTAGGCCGTCGAGGTCGGGCGGGGCACGAGCGTGATGCCGGCTGCCGTGTCGTAGGTCGGGCGCTCCTGCCGCTTCGCGTCCTCGCTCACGAGCGAGGCGCTTCGGGCCGGCAGGACCCCGCCCTCGCGGGTCAGGAACTGCTGTGCGGTCTCGCTCGACATCCAGCGCGCGAAGGTCAGTGCCGCCGCGGGTTCCTGGGTGTGCGGGTTGATGTAGTTCCCCCACCCGCCGATCGTCGAGTGGTGCTCGTCCATGCCGTCGAACGTCGGCCGGGCGGCGAGCCCCACCTTGCCGGCGACCTTGCTGTCCGGGCCGTTCGCGATCCCCCACGCGTACGACCAGTTGCGGAGGAACGCCGCGCGGCCGCCGGAGAAGGCGTCGTTGGTGTCCTGCTCCTGGTACGTCAGGGTGGCCCGTGGCGACGCTCCCGACGTGACCAGCGACCGCATGAACTCGAACGCGCGCTTGGTCTCGGAGCTCGTCGTCTCGGGCTTCGTGAGGTCGTCGTTGAGCAACGACCCGCCCGCGTCGGCGACGAACTCGGTGACGTTGCAGGTCAGTCCCTCGTACACGTCGCCCTGGAACGCGAACCCGTACGACACGTCGCCGGTGTCCACGAGCTTTGCGGCGGTCTCGCGCACTTCCTCCCACGACCCCGGCACCTGCAGGGAGTGCTTCGCGAGCAGGTCCTTCCGGTACAGGAAGAACGACTCGTCGATGTAGAGCGGGAACATGTAGTACGTGCCGTCGACACTCGCCGCCAGCCGCAGGCCCTCGGGGAACTGGTCGAAGAAGTCCTCGCCGACGAGCTGGTTCACGGGGGTCGCGAGCTTGTTCTTCGCGAACTGCCCGGGCCAGGCGACGTCACCCAGGTAGACGTCTGGCGTGCTGCTGCCGGCCGCGATCTGGGTCGTCAGGCTGGTGCGGTTCGTGTCGGTGTCGCTCGGGGCACTGACGATCCGGACGCGGATGTTCGGGTGCTCCTTCTGGAACTCCGCGATGAGCCGGCGGCGCAGGTCACCGCCGTCCTTCGAGGCGACCTGGCCGGCCCACCAGCTGATCGTCGCCTCGCCCTCGGGCGGTTCGGTGGGCCAGTCCTCGACCCGCGTGCGCTCGGGTCGGGTGGAGCAGCCGGCGAGCAGCAGCACCCCCGCTCCCCCGAGCATGAACGTCCTCCGGTCGATTGCCATCCGTCCTCCTCGACGTGTGGTGCTGCGAACCTGTGCATCCACACAACCAGGCGGAGCCTGGTCTGTCCGCCAGGCGGTGCCGGCTGCGGGGCGCCTGCGCGGTCGCTGTCGCGAAAGCGACACCCTGCCGCGGAACGTCCGCAGGGATCTGTCGCTTTCGCGGGTGGGGGCGTGGGCCCGCGGGGCGGCGGCCTGGAGGCGCGTGGCGGGGCCGACCCGCGCCTCCAGGCCGCCAGGTGGTCGCGAAAGCGACAGAACTCGCACGGCCGAACCCGTCAGTCCTGCGAAAGCGACAGTGTGCCGCGAACCGTTGGCGGAGATCTGTCGCTTTCACAGATGGGGCCGACCCGCGCCTCCAGTCCGGCAGGGGGTCAGGCGGGGGCGGGGGCCGTCGACTCGGCCAGGTGCAGGGCGCACGGGATGAGCGTGTGGGTGCGCTCGGTGCTGCCGCCCTCGAGGCGGTCGACCAGCGACTCGACCGCCAGGCGGCCGAGCTCCGGACCGGGGGCGTTCAGCGTCGTGAGCACCGGTTCGGTCGCGGCGCCGGCGCCGTCGGAGGACACGATCGCGATGACCGAGACGTCCTCGGGCACCCGCCGACCGCCGGCCCGCAACCCGCTGACGAGCCCGAAGTTCGAGTCGTCCTTCATGATGATCGCGGCCGTGACGTCAGGGTCGTGCGCCAGCAGGTCCGCCGCCGCACGACGACCGCCCTCGGCCGAGGCGCCGGCGGCGACCACGGTGCCGGTGAGCCCCCGGCGCTCGATGCCGGCGTGGAACGCCGCCTCGGAGCGGACCTTCGGCCCGTAGTCGGCCATGGTGGTGCCGTCGAGGTCCTCGACGACGAGGCCGATCCGCCGGTGCCCGAGCCCGGTGAGGTGGTCGAGGGCGTCCTCGACCGTGCGCTCGAAGTCGATGTCGACGTACGAGATGCCCGAGGGGTCGGCGGTGCGGCCGATCGCGACGAACGGGACCTCGAGCTCGGTCAGACGGGCGATCCGGGGGTCGTGCATCGTGACCTCCATCACCACGACCCCGTCGGCGAGACCGCCGGAGATGAGCTCCTGCACGTCGTCCGCCGTCGTCACCGCCGGCCAGAGCACCAGGTGGTACCCGAGCTCGGAGGCGCGGCTCGCGGCACTCGTGAAGAACTGCAGCGCGGTCTGACCGAGCCGGTGCTCGAGCACCGGGAACACGAGCGCGAGGATCCGGGTGCGGCGCGACGCCAGCGCCCGAGCGACCACGTTGTTCCGGTAGCCGAGCTCACGCATCGCCGCCGTGACCCGGGCCCGGGTGTCCGCGGACACGCGCTTGTTGCCGTTCACGACGAAGGACACCGTCGCGATCGAGACGCCCGCCCGGTCGGCGACCTGCTGCATCGTCGCCATGCCGCTCCCTCACCCTGTTGCGCTCACTGTAGCGGGGGCGGTGCCCGAAAAAGTTCGTCTAAGCGCTTTACCATCTCACCGCTTCGATGCTAGCTTCGACCCCACTCGGGACGCGACGGAGCGGTTCTGGTCCGGTCGTCCCCGATCCACGAGCGACACGTTCGACTCGTGTCCGGCAACCATCCAGAGAAGAGCGAAGCAATGAAGCCTCGACACCGCAGGATCGCCCCGGTCCTCAGCGCGGTCGCCATGCTGGCGACCGTCCCCCTCGTCCTCGCCGGCTGTTCCGGCGGCTCGTCCGCGAGCTCCGGCGGCAAGGTGGACTCCATCACCGTGCTCGACTACTACAACCAGGGCAACGACAAGAAGGTCATCGGCGAGTACCTCGACAAGTGCGGGGCCGAGAACGACGTCACCATCAAGCGCAGCCTGGTGCCCGGCTCGTCGCTCATCCAGAAGGTCCTGCAGCAGGCGTCGTCGAAGACCCTGCCGGACGTCCTGATGCTCGACAACCCGGATCTGCAGCAGATCGCCGAGACCGGTGCGCTGTCGCCGCTGTCCGACTACGACATCTCGACCGACGGCTACGCCAAGGGCGTGCTGCAGGCCGGGACCTACGAGGACAAGGTCTACGGCCTCGCCCCCACCGTCAACACCATCGCGCTCTTCTACAACAAGAAGGTGCTGTCCGAGGCCGGTGTCACCCCGCCGAAGACGTGGGACGAGCTGCAGTCCGCCGCGGCGAAGCTGACCAAGGGCGACCAGTACGGGTTCGCCGTCGACGCCAACGCCACCTACGAGGGCACCTGGCAGTTCCTGCCGTTCATGTGGTCGAACGGCGGCGACGAGAAGGACATCGCGACCCCGGAGACCGAAGAGGCCTTGTCGCTCTGGAAGGGCCTGGTCGACGACGGCTCGATGTCGAAGAGCGTCGTCAACTGGACCCAGGCCGACGTGAACGACCAGTTCATGGCCGGCAAGGCCGCGATGATGATCAACGGCCCGTGGCAGATCCCCGGTCTGAAGGAATCGAAGGTCGACTACGGGATCGCCCAGATCCCCGTGCAGTCCGCCAGCGACAAGGCCGTGGCCCCGCTCGGTGGCGAGGTCTGGACCGTCCCGAACACCGGTGACAAGGCGAAGCAGGCCGTCGCGGCGAAGATCGTCGACTGCATGAACAGCGACGCGAACCAGCTCGCGATGGCGAAGCTGCGGTACACGATCCCCTCGAAGACCGACGTCGCCCAGCAGTTCGGCAAGGACGTCCCCGAGGAGCAGGTGTTCGTCGACCTCGTCGCCGACGCCCGTGCCCGCACCGGCGAGCTCGGTGCCGACTGGCCCAAGGCCGCGACGAAGATCTACACGGCCGTGCAGTCGGCGCTGACCGGGCAGGACTCCCCGGCCGACGCCCTGCAGAACGCGCAGTCGAGCAACTGAGCATGACGAGCACCGCGACCCCCGTCGCCCCACGGCGGGCCGCCGGGGACGGAGCACCCGCTCCGTCCCGGCGGCCCCGCCCGGGCCGCTCGCTGCGCTTCGAACGGATCGCGCAGCTGCTGTTCCTGCTGCCGGCCGTCCTGTTCCTGCTGCTGTTCTTCGGCTACCCGGTGGTCAAGAACATCGTCATGAGCTTCCAGGCGTACACGACGTCGACGTTCTACACGGGCGAAGCGCCGTGGGTCGGCCTGGCGAACTACGCCTCGGTCGTGTCGTCCCAGCTGTTCGGCACGGCGATGCTCAACACGGCGCTGTTCACGATCGGGTCGATCGTCGGCCAGTTCGTCCTCGGCCTGCTGCTCGCCCTGTTCTTCCGCCGGAACTTCCCGCTGTCCGGTCTCCTGCGATCACTGCTCCTGCTGCCCTGGCTGCTGCCGCTCATCGTCTCGAGCGCGGTCTGGAAGTGGATGCTCGACCAGGACTCGGGCGTCGTCAACCAGTTCCTCGGCACCTTCGGCGTCCCGTCGGTCCCGTGGCTGACGAGTCCCGCCGTGGCGCTCATCACCGTCATCGCGGTGAACATCTGGATCGGGATCCCGTTCAACACCACGATCCTGTACGGCGGTCTGCAGGACATCCCCACCGAGCTGTACGAGGCAGCGGCACTCGACGGCGCGACCGGGTGGAAGGCCTTCTGGGCGATCACCTGGCCGATGCTGCGACCCGTCGTGAGCGTCACGCTCGTGCTCGGCGTCGTCTACACGATCAAGGTGCTCGACATCATCCTCGGGTTGACGAACGGCGGGCCGGCGAACGCCACCCAGACCATCGCGACCCAGTCCTACGACCTGTCGTTCAAGCAGTTCGACTTCGGGCAGGGCGCCGCGCTGAGCAACATCCTCATCGTGATCTCCGCCCTGTTCGCGATCGTCTACCTCCGCCTCAACAGGAAGGCCGTCGATGACTGACGCAGCGTCCACCACCGACGTCCTCCGGACCCGCGCGGTGGTCACCCGTGGCACCCGGCGACCCGTCCGTCCCACGAGCGCGAAGCAGTGGGTGCTGTCCGGCGTCGGGATCCTGATCCTCGCCGTGATGCTGTTCCCCGTCTACTGGATGATCAACATCTCGCTGCAGCCGGCCGGCTCTGCGATCGAGGCCGCCTGGTTCCCGATCAACGCGCAGCTCGGCGGTTACGCGCAGGCCATCGCCGACCAGGGCGGCGCCCTGGTCACGAGCCTGGTGATCGCCCTGGGCAGCGTCGTCGTCAGCCTGCTCATCGCGACGCCGGCGTCCTACGCGCTCGCCCAGTTCAAGGTCAAGGGCATCAACGCGGTGCTGTTCGGCATCCTCATCTCGCAGATGATCCCGGGCATCGTCGTCGCGAACGCCCTGTACGCCGCGTACAACGACCTCGGCCTGCTCAACACCGTGCCGGGGCTGATCCTGGCCGACAGCACCGCCGGCGTACCCTTCGCGATCCTGATCATGCGGGCGTTCATGCAGAACATCCCGCCGTCGATCATCGAGGCCGCCAAGGTCGACGGTGCCGGCAACTTCCGGGCCTTCCGCTCGGTCGTCGTGCCGATCAGCGCCAACGCCCTGATCACCGCCGGGCTGTTCACGTTCCTGTTCACCTGGAGCGACTTCCTGTTCGCCCTGACCCTCACCACCACCGAGGACGTCCGGCCGATCACGCTCGGCATCTACAACTACATCGGCACCTTCACCGCCGACTGGTCGACCGTCATGGCCGCCGCGGTGATGGCCTCGATCCCCGCCATCGTGCTGCTGCTCGTGGCGCAGAAGTTCATCGCCGCCGGGGCCACCGGCGGCGCAGTCAAGTGACCGGGTCTCACCACCCCCGAAAGGCACACACCATGACCAGCACCCCGCTCCGCATCACCGTCTGGGGCGAGAACGTCCACGAACAGGTCGAGCAGCACGTCGCCGAGCGGTACCCCGACGGCATGCACGGCGCGATCGCGGACGGCATCCGCGAGCACCTGCCCGAGGCCGTCGTCCGGACCGCCACCATGCAGGAGCCCGAGCACGGCCTCACCGACGAGGTCCTCGCGAACACCGACGTCCTCACCTGGTGGGGGCACGCCGCACACCAGGACGTCGACGACGCCGTGGTCGACCGCGTGCACAAGCACGTGCTCTCCGGCATGGGGCTGCTCGTCCTGCACTCCGGCCACTGGTCGAAGATCTTCGGCAAGCTGATGGGCACCACCTGCACCCTCCGCTGGCGCAGCGAGCACGACCAGGAGCTCGTCTGGACCGTCAACCCGCAGCACCCGATCACCCGCGGGGTGCCGAACCCGATCGTCATCCCCGAGCAGGAGATGTACGGCGAGTACTTCGACGTCCCGACCCCCGACGAGCTCGTGTTCATCTCGGGCTTCACGGGCGGCGAGGTGTTCCGGAGCGGCATGACCTACCGCCGCGGCCTCGGGAAGATCTTCTACTTCTCCCCCGGTGACCAGGACTTCCCCGTCTACCACCACCCGGACGTCCGCCGCGTGATCGCGAACGGCGCCGAGTGGGCCCGGCCCGAGCGGGAACGGGAGATCCCGACGCTCCGCCGCTACGACCTGGGCGAGTACTTCGACGGGCAGCACTACCGCGGCCCGTTCGACGACGCCGAGCCCGAGACCGCCGAGCCGGCAGCCAGCGAGCCGGCGACCGAGCCCGAGCCCGAGACCGCCGAGCCCGTGGCCGAGCGCGACGGGGCGCAGGCGTGAGCCCCCTCCGCGTCCTGCAGGTCGGCGCCGGTGGGATGGGGCGGGCCTGGCTCGCCACCGTCGCCGCAGACCCCGAGGTCGAGCTGGTCGGCATCGTCGACCTCGACCTCGACGCCGCCCGCGCCGGGGCCGAGCACGCCGGCGACCCGTCGATCCCGGTCGGCACGGACCTGACCGTGCTGGCCGCCGAGACCGGTGCCGAGGCCGTCCTCGACATCACCGTGCCGGTCGCGCACCACCCGGTCACCCTGCAGGCGCTCCGTGCCGGGCTCCCCGTGCTCGGCGAGAAGCCCGCAGCGCAGACCGTCGCCGAAGCGCTGTCGCTCGCCGCCGCCGCCGAGGCCACCGGCAAGCTGTTCATGGTGTCGCAGTCCCGCCGCTACAACGACCAGCTCGTCGCGTTCCGGCAGCACGTCCGTGACATCGGTGCCGTGGGCGGGCTGAGCACCCGGTTCGCGAAGGCGCCGCACTTCGGTGGGTTCCGCGAGGAGATGGACGACGTCCTGCTGCTCGACATGGCCATCCACGCCTTCGACTCCGCCCGGTACGTGCTCGAACGCGACCCGGTGTCGGTGTACTGCGAGTCGTGGAACCCGTCGTGGTCCTGGTACCGGGGCGACGCGGCCGCCGCAGCCGTCTTCACGTTCGAGGACGACGTCCGCTACGTCTACGACGGCTCGTGGTGCGCGCCGGGTGCCGAGACCTCGTGGAACGGCGACTGGCGTGCCTCCGGAGCGGCCGGGACGGCGCTCTGGGACGGCGACCACGACCCGTCGAGCGACCTCGACGGCACCGCCGGTTCCCCTGCCGCGGCGCCGTCGGTCGGGCACGAGATCGCCGGGTCGCTGGCGTCCTTCGTCCGGGCGGTCCGCTCCGGCGAGGTGCCGGACGGCGAGGTGCACGGCAACGTGATGAGCCTCACGATGGTCGACGCGGCCATCACCTCGGCCCGCAGCGGCCGCCGGGTCGTCATCGACGAGGTGCTCGAACAGGCGCACCGGGACGCCCTGGCCGCCGAGCAGGACGACGCGATCCGCGACCGCCTGGCCGGGTGGGAGTCGGTCCGCGGCGCCCTGCGCGAGCGGCTGCCCACGTCCTGAGACGCAACCGCAGGACGGACGGGAGGCCCGTGGCGACACCGCCACGGGCCTCCCGTCCGTCCTGCTCACCATCCGTGCACGCGGTCAGCGCGGGATGACGGAGAACAGGAACTTCTTGCGGACCATGTACCAGGCCAGCAGGATCAGCGCCGTGTGCACCACGAACCCGATCCAGAAGTCGCCCCACGGCACACCGGGGATCGACGCGATCGCCAGGGCGAAGAACACCTGCCAGACGAACACGTACAGGCTCGCCTGCCCGAGCGGGATCCAGAGCCAGCCGATGGCCGCGGCGATGGGCTTCCAGAACACCGTGAGGATCGCGTAGGACACGACCGCGAAGAACGCGATGTCCACCAGGCGGCCCCACTGCAGGTCCACCCGCTGGTACGCCGTGTTGTACAGGGACTCGTACATCGTCGCCGGGAACGGCACCGGGGTGAACCCGAAGTGGTCGCCGGCCCACACGTAGACCAGGAACGCCGCGTACCCGCCGACGGCGATGCCGACCAGGACCTTGCCGAGACGCCCGGTGAGCGCGCCGACGATCTGCCGCCGGTAGTACCCGAGCACGAGCCCGTGGGTGAACACCACCTGCCAGGTGAACAGGGGGAACACTGCCTCGAACTGCGAGTTCAGCGGACGGAAGTCGGGGTTGAGCGCCTGGAACACGTACAGCGCCCAGCTGGCGGCGAGGACCACCCACCAGAACCCGCGGCGGATCACCCAGATCAACGCCGGGATGAACAGGCTCAGCACCACGAACAGGCCCATGATGTTGAACGGCCACGGCCCCATCTCGAGCAGCAGGAACTGCCGGATCGCGTACCAGGGCGGCGGGTAGGCGAGCAGCTGCATCGCGTTCGGGTACAGGTCGTAGACCCGGCCCTCGGCCTCGACGCCGCCGGTGCCCGTGCCGCGGTCGGTGAACGTCGTGATCGCGTCGGTGTTCAGGAACGGGACGAAGCTCAGCGCGAAGACCACCAGGATCACCACGAGCGTGACGACGTACTGCTTGCGCGCGCGCTTCCACGCCCCGATCGCGGCCGCCCACTCGCCGAACTTCTTCACGGCGAACGGGTACGTCATGCCGAGGACCATGCCGGACAGGAACACGAACATCTCGGCGCCGGTGATCGCCCCGACGGCGTGCAGCGTGAGGTACGAGTACGGCCCGCCGATCTCGATGTGGGTGATCACCACGGCGAGGATGATGAACCCACGGAACAGGTCGAGGCGCAGGTCACGGCCGGGCTTGCCGTCGTCGGGGTAGCGCCAGCTCGGCAGGAGCCGTCCGAACACCCCGCTCAGCAGGAACACGATCGCCAGGCCGGCGGCCAGCCAGACGATCCACGCCATCTGGTCGCCGCCGGTCTCGTACTCCTGGGAGATCGCGGCGTTGCCCTGCTGCACGGTCACGCGGTCGGTGACCGGGCCGAAGGCGAAGTCACCGGACCGCTCGAGGTCGGCGCGGAAGGCCTCCGCGACGTCCGGGTCCGCGGTGAGCCGCCAGTCGGCCACGCGGTTGCCGGCCTCGGGCTCGCGTCGCTCCGCCTCGAGCACGGTCATGCCCCGGATCAGCGGACGCTCCTGCACGGCGGCGAGCACCTGCCGCCACCAGCTCCGCTTGACCTGGAGCTCGGTGTCGCCCTGCAGCTCACGGTTGTACAGGGCACCGGTGTCGAGCAGCATCGGACGGTCGTCGGCCGCCGCGAACCGGTCGTAGAACGTGCCCGACTGCGGCTGGTCGTAACCCCAGTCCTCGTCGAACCGCGACTCGACCTCACCGCTGCGGGTGAGCGGCACGGCGCGACCTGCGGCTTCGGTCGGGTCGCCCTTGCCGTACGAGAACATCGAGAGCCCGACCCAGTCGACGGCCTCGGCCCCCGGCCAGTACGGCCCGTACGGGTCGTCGGCACCGGTGAGCTGTCCGTCGCCGTTCGTGTCCGCCTTCGCGACGTCGACCGGGGACAGGTTCCGCAGGCGCCCGGCGGACTCGCCGAACGGGTAGCCGGCACCGTACCCCGGCGACCAGACCATGAGCGCGTCCGACGTGCCCGCGTGCACGGTCGTCCCGAGCGCCCGGAACGCCCGGACGAACTCCGTCGGCTGCTGGCCCCAGCGGACCCACGTGCCGTTCATCTGCGGTGCGAACCGGACGAGTACCTGGGTGTCGTACTGGTCGTGCAGGTCCTCGAACACGGTGTTGACGGCACGGGTGTCCGCGGTGTCGAGCGACCGCAGTTCGCGGTCGGGTTCGAGGCTCACGACGAGCACCGCGCCCTGGGTCGCCGCCGCGCGCGCCGAGCGGAGGAGCTCCTGCTTCGCCGTGCGGTCGAGCGGGTAGTCGACGGAGACCCCGTACATCGACGGCGTCGCGCCGAGCCGTCCCTCGTACCCTTCGGGCGAGTCACTGGCCCAGTCGAGGTCGGGGCCGAACCACGTCGACCCCTCGGCCGGCTGGACGGCGGCCGCCGGGTGCACGGACGCAGCCGACGCCGGCAGCGCACCACCGAGCAGGAGCGTGGCGATCGCGACGAGGAGGGCGACCGCGCGGACCACCGGCTGCTTCACCGGTCGCACGCAAGCGTCCAGACGTTGTGGCCGGTCTCGTGCCGGTGCTCGAGGCGGTCGAGGGCGGCGATGGCGAGCGCCAACCCGCGGCCGCTCTCCTGCTCGACGTCCGCCATCGTCACGGCACTCAGGTCGATGTCGACGGGCATCCCGTTGTCGGTCAGCACCGCGGTCAGGGCCTGATCGGTGGCCTCGAGGCGCACGGAGTACCGGCGCCCGGTCCCCCGGTCGGCACGGACGGTGTGCTCGACGATGTTCGCGGCGACCTCGGCCAACGCGGTCTCGAGTGCGAACCGGAGCCGCACGTCGTCGATGCCCAGGCCGTCCCACCACGCGGCGAAGCGGTCCTGCACCTCGTCGAAGGAGTCGGGCGTCGCGGCGACCTCGAACGTGGTCTCGGTGCTCACAGGGGTCCTCCGGCGGTGCTCGACTCGTGTTCGGACTGGGCTGGGGTGGCCGGGCCGCGGTACCGGACTGCCCGGATCACGATGCTGAAGATGAACAGGTCGAAGACGACCCACGCGGTGTTCACGAGCGGTGCGATCCCCTCGGCCTGGCCGGTCAGGTAGCGGATGCCGATCATGACCAGGGCGGCGACCAGGGCACCCATGGCGTACAGCTGCGGCTTGACCAGGTCCCACCGCGGCTTCTGCTCGGTCTCGTCGCGCACCTTCGGGGTGACGCGGAACCCGAGCGGCTTGCCCCGGTAGACGTTCTGGAAGGCGCTGGTCACCGACTCGATCCAGACCGGGAACAGGGCGAGCGAGTACTGCTGCCCGCGCCAGGTCGGTCTGCCGGCGGCCACCACCCAGAACAGCAGCTGGTTGCACACCAGGAACGGGATGAGCCGGGCGAAGAAGTCGACGCTGTAGGCCTGCACCGGGATGACCCCGAACGACAGGCAGAGCACCGGGGCAGCGATGTAGACGATCGCGGCGAACCCCGACAGGTAGCTCCACATCGTCGAGAAGTACATGAGCCGCTGCCCCCACGACAGCCCCTTCTGCACCAGGGGGTTCTCGCGGAAGAACACCTGCATGGTGCCCTGCGCCCAGCGGAGTCGCTGCACGAGCATCGTCGGCAGGTCCTCGGGGGCCAGGCCCTTCGCCAGGATCTCGTCGTGGTACGCCGACTTCCAGCCGAGGCCGTGTAGGCGCATCGCCGTGGCCATGTCCTCGGTCACCGAGATCGTCGCCAGCGGCATGATCGGCTGCGCCTCGTCGTCACGGTTCACGTCGAGGGCACGGGCGAGCACCGCGATGGACTCGATGGCGGCGACCGGTGAGGCCTCGCGCCGGCCGAGCACGTCGAGCGCGGCGTCGTCGAGACCAGCGAAGGTGTTGGCGTCGGTGGACATCGCCGCGAGCTCCTGCAGGTCGTTCCGCACGGACTCGAGGTCGGCGGCGGCGAACCGGAAGGCGATGGCGTCGATCCCCCGCTGGAACCCGTACGTCACGTCACCGAGGGGCTCACCGGCGCGGACCTGTTCGCGCGCCTGGTCCACCACGGCCTCGGCGTCGTCGAGGGCGGCGAGCACGCGCGGGTCGGTCTCGGTCTCACGGGAGCGGGCGAGGAGCTTGCGCGAAGTCGCGAGGGTGCGCTGCACGGACGCCTCGACCTCGGCCACGTAGCGCGAGATGCCGAGCTGCATGAGCGCCTCGCGTCGCAGGATGGCGTTCGACCCGCAGAAGAACGCGGCGTTCCAGCCGTCCTTCGACTGCTGGATCGGACCGTAGAACAGCGGCGCCTGGCTGCCGAGGGGGTCGTCGTCCGGCACGTTCTCGAACCACTGTGGCGTCTGCACGAGCGCCATCTCCGGGTCCTTGAAGTAGCCGAGGGTGCGGTCGAGGATCGCCGGATCGGGCACCTGGTCGGCGTCGAGGATGAGCAGGAACTCGCCCTGGGTCGCGAGCAGGGCGTTGTTGAGGTTGCCGGCCTTGGCGTGCCGGGGTCGGTCCACCCAGTCGGCGCCGCGGGTGATGACGCCGATGCCGAGCGCGTCGGCCGCCGCACGCATCTCGGGGCGGTTGCCGTCGTCGAGGATCCAGGTGGTGTGCGGGTGCGTGATCGCCTTCGCGGCCCGGGCGGTGCGCTCGACCAGGTCGATCGGCTCGTTGTAGGTCGTGATGAAGACGTCGACGGTGACGTCGGTGGACGGCTTCGCCGGTGGTTCGCCGCGCTCCCGGAGCCGCCAGGCCCCGAGGGCGAAGAGCAGGGAGTCGATGACGCTGTAGGTCTCGGCGAGGATCAGCGGCACCGCGATCCACCAGGAGTGCCAGTTCACCGAGGCCGCCCAGCGCCACACGATGTAGTTGACCCCGGCGAGGGACGCCAGGAGCGCCACCGTCCGCACGGCCACCAGGCGTCGGCGGGCGGTGCCGGTGCTCAGGCGGCGGCGGTCCTGTCGGCTGACGTCGAGCGCGGTCACCGGGTCTCCCCGTCCGCGGCGTCGCCGGACGTGCTGCGTCGCAAGCGTTCCTCCTGATCCCCGCGCGGGCCCCGGCCGCGTCGCACACGCCCGAGTGTGGTTCCGTCCGGCAGCTGACCCGGAGGGCACCGTGCCGGTCGTCCGCTCCGGTCATCGGGCACGACCTCGGCGTGACGACCTGTCTACCGCACGGGCGGGCGCTCTGTCAGGCTGCGCACCCGATCTGGGGACAGCACGCGCGTCAGAACGTGGCGGTGAACCCCAGGTCATCCGCCAGGCGCACGATGACCTGGTCGAAGTAGGCGGCCGGGTCGGACACGGAACCGACGAAGTGCCCGAAGAGCTCGAACGAGATCGTCCCGAACACCGTCGTCCAGGCCATCAGGGTGCGGACCAGGACCTCGTCGGGCAGGGTGATGCCGAACGAGCGCAGGGTGGCGACCCCGTCCGCGACGGCGGGACCGGCCACCCCGGGAGCCGCCGGAGGAGCGGTGGGTGATCCGGGCCTCCCGGCCGCCCCCGGCGTCGACGTGACGGACGAGCCCGCCGCACTGGACGCACCAGGAGCACCGGACGTACCGGGCGCACCGGACCCGACGGCGTCCGCGACCACGCGCACCAGCGCCAGCGCCGTCCGCGACGCGGGCACGACGGTCTCGCGCGGCGCCGCGTAGCCGGGCACGGGCGAACCGAACAGCAGCGCGAAGTCCCCCGGATGCGCGATCGACCAGTCGCGGATCGCCCGGCACATCGCGACCCAGCGTGCACCGGGAGCCGGTCCGGCCGCGGCACCGGCGGCCTCGACCGCAGCGCCGAGTTCGTCGTAGTCGGTGATGAGCAGGGCCGTCAGCAGGTCGTCGCGGCTCGGGAAGTACCGGTACACGGCCGACGAGACCATCCCGACGTCACGGGCGACGGCACGCAGGCTGAGGGCGGCCGGACCCTCTTCGGTCAGGCGGGTGCGTGCCGCGGCCAGGATGTCCGCGGTGACCGTCTGCCGTGCCAGTGCTCGGGCGGTGGGTGCCATCCGACGATCCTGGCACGAGAGAGCAGCGCACACAAAGGAGAGCACTGCTCTTGCTTTTGCGTCGACGAACCGCCATGCTCGATTCCGAGAGCAGTGCTCTCGCAACGACCAACAAGCGATCAACAAGCGATCAACCAGGAAGCAGGAGACCATGCCCCACCACCACCTCATCGTCGGCGCCGGCCCCGTCGGCCGGCACGTCGCGGAGCTGTTGACCGGCCGGGGCGACCGCGTCACCGTCGTCTCCCGCTCCGGTCGTCGCACGGGCATCGCCGGTGTCGAGCACCTCGCGCTCGACGCCTCCGATGCCGACGCCCTCTCCCGCGCCACCGAGGGAGCAGCGACCCTCTACAACTGCGCGAACCCCGGCGACTACACGCAGTGGGAGCGCACCTGGCCCCCGCTCGCCGCAGCACTGCTCACCGCGGCCGAACGCACCGGGGCGACCTACGCCATCACCGGGAACCTGTACCCGTACGGCCCGGTCGACGGGCCGATGCACGAGGGGCTGCCGGACGCCGCCACCGACCACAAGGGGGTGCTCCGGGCGACGCTGTGGGCGGATGCCCTCGCCGTGCACGACGCCGGCCGTGTCCGGGCCGTCGAGGTCCGCGCCTCGGACTACCTCGGCCCCGGGATCGGCGCGAACGGGCACGTCACGCGCGTGCTGCCGGCGGCGCTGCGCGGACGAGCGGTGTCGATGGTCGGTCGCACGGACCTGCCGCACACCTTCACGGACGTGCTCGACGTCGCTCGGACCCTCGTCGCCGCTGCCGAGGACCAGGGCGCGCACGGCCGCACGTGGATGGTGCCGAGCAACGCGCCGCGGACGCAGCGGCAGGCGCTCACCGACGTGCTCGCCGCGGCGGGGAAGCCTGCGGTGCCGGTGCGGCGGATGCCCGCGTCACTGTTCCGCGTCGGCGGGCTCGTGTCGCCGATGCTCCGCGAGCTGGCCGAGATGTCCTACCAGTGGACCGCGCCGTACGTGGTCGACGACCGCGAGAGCCGGGCGCACTTCGGCATCGAACCGACCCCGTGGGACGAGGTGTGCCGCCGGACGGCCGCCGGCGCGGCCTGAACCACCGCCGCCGACACCGCCACCGCCACCGCCACCGCCACAACCCGCCGCCGCCACACACGGAAGGGGGTGGGGCGCGCCGTTGCGTCCCACCCCCTTCCGCCTCGCACCGCCGGTCAGATCACCAGCAGCCTCGAGTACTGCGCCGCGTCGAGCTGCTGCGCAGCTCCACCCGCGGCGGGGACCTTCCACAGCCCGACCGAGGGGCCACTGTCGACGGAGACGAACACGTCCCCGTCGGCCGAGGCGGCACCCAGGTGCTCGCCACGCGACCCGGCGGTCAGCCCGGTCACCGGCACGGTCGACGTCCCGCCGCTGCCCACCACGAGCTTGTCCGGGATGCCGCGGTCGATCGTGCACCCGCCCGGCCGGTACTCCGACGGGGCGGGGCAGAACTGCGCCGACTGCAGGAGCGAGAAGCCGTCGGCGTTCGCGGCGGCGTACTCGAACGCGTACCGCGGTTCGATCTGCGTCAGTTGGGTCGCCCCGGGCTTGAGCTGGTACCAGACCCACGACCCGGCGCCACCGGTCGATCGGATGTCGACGTAGACGTTGCCGTGCGAGTCGGCGAGCACGCCGGCGGGGTAGCCGACGATCGTGCCGGTCGGCCCGATGAACGTGCGGGGCGCGATGCCGGTGCCCTTGACGTACGGCTGGCTGACGGTTCCGCCGAGCACGACGACCTTGCCGTCCGGGGTGACGGTCCAGAAACGCTGATCGCTCCCGACGGCCTTGCCACCCAGGTCCAGCACGACCTTCGGGGTCGAGGTGCCGACCGACAGCTTCTGCACCGCACCGGTCACCGAGTCCACCCAGTACAGGTTGCCGTCGGCGTCGGAACGCAGGTCCGGGGTCAGGTGCAGGCCGGACGCGATGATCGAGACCCCGCTGCCGTCGGCCGGGTCCCGCAGGATCTCGGTGCCGTCCGCCGACGGGGTGAACACGTCACCGTCGGCGTTCGCGGTGAAGCCTTCGCCGTCCGTCGCGACGACGGTCTTCGCACCGCTGCCGGAGTCCGCGAACCGCACGACGTCACCGTTGCCGTCGAGCGCGAACAGCGACTGCGTCGTCTCCGGCTCGGGCACCGACGGTGACGTCCAGCGCAGCGTGATCGTGCGTCCGGTCCCCCGGTGCCCGAGGGCACGCACCGAGAAGCGGTACGTGGTCGCGGGCGAGAGCTCGTCGAAGCGGTCGGAGCGGGCACGCGGGTGGAGTCGGTCGACCTGGCGGTCGTGGCGGTTCGCGACGGCGGCGACCGCGACCTTCCAGCCCGTCACCTTCGCGCCGTGCTTCGGGCCGCGCCACGTCAGCGTGGCACTGTCCGCGTCGCCGGTGACGCGGACGGCGGTCGGTGCTCCCGGCACCGACGGAGAGGTGTGCGCCGTCGCCGGCACCGCACCTCCGAAGACGAGCGCCGCGGCGGCGACCGCGGTGATGAGTGCTCGGTACACGATGGTTCCCCTGCCTTCCCCGCGGCTCCCTGCGTCACGGCTCCACGTATCACAGCACCGCGCTGACCCCAGGGGAACGCTTGCGGTTCGGATCTGCGGTTCCCCGCACCGCAAGATGCCGCAGGGCTGGACCGGCAGACGCCGTCGTGTTCCCGAGACGCCGCTGAATCCGACGGCGTCTCGCCGACTCGGCGGCGTGGAGCCGACACGACGGCGTCTCGCGGGCACGGGACCCGCACCGACGACTGACGGGAGGCCCGGTGCCAGCTGGCACCGGGCCTCCCGTCAGAAGGTGGTCGCGTCTCGGACGCGGCGCGTCTCAGTAGCGCGGCTTGCGCTCCGGACGGTCGTCGCGGTCGTCGCGGCGGCCGCCGCCACGGCGGTCCGCACGGATCTCGATGAGCTTGCCGCTGATCCGGGTGTCGGTCAGGCGGTCGAGCACACCGGGGTCCATGTCGGCCGGCAGTTCGACGATCGAGAAGTCCGGACGGATCTGGATCGCACCGAAGTCGTCGCGGCGCAGGCCACCCTCGTTGGCCAGGGCACCGACGATCTGGCGCGGCTCGACGCGGTGACGACGGCCGACCTCGATGCGGTACGGGGACATCGGCTGCGAACGGCGCGGGCCACGGTCGCCGCGGTCACCACGGTCGCGGTCGCCACCACGGTCGCCGCGGTCGTTGCGGCCGCCACGGTCGTCGCGGGCACCGCGCTCGTCGCGCTCGCTGCGGCGGGCGTCGCGCTCCATCTGGCTGCGGAGGGCGTCGTCGGCGGCGGTGAGGAGCAGCGGCGAGTCGCCCTGCGCCACGACGGCCAGGGCAGCGGCGACGTCGTCCGAGGGGACGTCGTGGTGCTCGACGTAGTGCGCGATGACGTCGCGGAAGGCCGCGATCCGGCCCTGGTCCTCGAGCGCCGCGGTGATCGCGTCGTCGAAGCGGGTCAGGCGCGTCTCGTTGACGTCGTCGATGGTCGGCAGCTGCATCTGCGTGAGCGGCTGCTTGGTGTGGCGCTCGATCGCGGACAGCAGGCGACGCTCACGCGGGGTGACGAAGCTGATCGAGTCACCCGAGCGGCCGGCACGGCCGGTACGACCGATGCGGTGCACGTAGGACTCGATGTCGACCGGGATGTCGAAGTTCACGACGTGCGTGATGCGATCGACGTCGAGGCCACGGGCGGCGACGTCGGTGGCGACCAGGATGTCGAGCTTGCCCGACTTCAGCTGGTTGACCGTGCGCTCACGCTGGGCCTGGGCGACGTCCCCGCTGATCGCGGCGGCGGCGTACCCGCGGGCACGGAGCTTCTCGGCCAGGGTCTCGGTCTCGCTCTTGGTGCGGACGAAGATGATCATGCCCTCGAAGTCCTCGACCTCGAGGATGCGGGTGAGCGCGTCGACCTTCTGCGGGTACGAGACCATCAGGTAGCGCTGCGTGATGTTCGCGGCGGTCTTCGTCTTGGTCTTGACGGTGATCTCGGCCGGGTCGGTCAGGTACTGCTGCGAGATGCGGCGGATCTGCGCGGGCATCGTCGCCGAGAAGAGCGCGACCTGCTTGTCGTCCGGGGTGTCGGCGAGGATCGTCTCGACGTCCTCGGCGAAGCCCATCTTGAGCATCTCGTCGGCCTCGTCGAGCACCAGGTACTTCAGCTCGGACAGGTCGAGCGTGCCCTTCGCCAGGTGGTCCATGATGCGACCGGGGGTGCCGACGATGACGTCGACGCCGCGGCGCAGGGCGGAGAGCTGCACGCCGTACGCCTGGCCGCCGTAGACCGGCAGGACGTGGACGTTCTTCATGTGGGACGCGAACTGCTCGAACGCCTCGCACACCTGCAGGGCGAGCTCGCGCGTCGGGGACAGCACGAGCGCCTGGGGCTTCTTGCTGCCGGACTCCATGCGGGACAGGATCGGCAGCGCGAAGGCCGCGGTCTTGCCGGTACCGGTCTGTGCCAGGCCGACGACGTCGCGCCCGGCGAGGAGGGTGGGGATGGTGGCTTCCTGGATGGCGGAAGGGGTCTCGTAACCGATGTCCTTGACGGCCTTGAGCACAGCGTCGCTCAGGCCGAGATCGGCGAACGTCACCACGGGCCCGTCGTCGAGGGTCTCAGTGGTGGGGGTGGTGTCCGTGCTCATACCACCAACGGTATCTCGAATGCGCGCTCCGCAGGGACGGGAGGCCCGTGGCGGCGCCGCCACGGGCCTCCCGTCCGTCCCGCTGGTCACGTCAGGAGCGCGTGGTGCCGATCCCCAGGACCGCGTCCGCCCGGTCGTTCAGTCGCGTCAGCATCTCGGCGAGGGAGCGCAGCTCGTCCGAGGCGAACTCCTCCGTCAGGTCGTCGAACACCTCGGCGCCGGCGGCGTCCAGCTCGTCGAGCAGCCGTCGGCCGGCGGGGGCGAGCGTGACGAGCGTGGCGCGGCCGTCCGCGGGGTCCGGCGATCCGATCAGGTGTTCGGCCTCGATCAGCGAGGCGACCCGGCGGCTGATCACCGGGCGCGACAGCCCGGTCGCGTCGGCGATCGCGGTCGCCCGGACCGGGCCGTGCCCGGCGACGGCCCGCAGGATCACGCGGGCCGTCGGGTCGAGGCCGCCCCGGGACTCGATGAGCGAGGAGCGCAGGGTCTGCCGGACCCACAGCCGGTCGAGCTGGGATCGCAGGAGTCGCTCGGCGGCACGCCGGTCGTCGGTCACGCGCTCAGCGTAGCGGGCACATTTAGTTGCTTGCCGGAAGCAACAGATGTATCGTTGCGCGGTCTGCAAAGTTTCACAGCCAGAAAAAGGAGTTCGATGACCGCCACCGCACCCGTCTCGGTGCAGCACGGTCGGCACACCGCCGAGGCCCCCGCGGCCTCCGGAGGCGCCGGCCAGCAGCCGCTGATGACCCACCGTCAGATCCTCCTGGTGATCTACGGCCTGATGGCGGGGATGTTCCTGTCCTCGCTCGGCCAGACGGTGTTCGGCACGGCGATCCGCACGATCGGCGACGACCTGCACGGGCTCGACCAGCAGGCCTGGGTGACGACCGCGTACCTCATCACCTCGACGATCGCGACGCCGATCTACGGCAAGCTCTCCGACATCTTCGGCCGCCGCCCGCTGTACATCTTCGGCATCGTCGTCTTCATACTCGGGGCCGTCCTGTCGTCGATGTCCACCTCGATGCTCATGCTCGCCGCCTTCCGTGCGGTGCAGGGCATCGGTGCCGGCGCGCTGATGTCGCTGCCGCTCGCGATCATGGGCGACATCCTCGCCCCGCGTGAGCGCGCGAAGTACCAGGGGTACTTCCTCGCCGTGTTCGGCATCTCGTCCGTGATCGGCCCGCTCATCGGTGGTCTGCTCGCCGGTTCCTCCGAGATCCTGTGGATCACGGGCTGGCGCTGGGTGCTCCTGATCAACGTGCCGATCGGTGTCGCGGCGCTCCTCATGGTCATCGTGTTCCTGCACCTGCCGAAGGTGCACGGCGCCGGCGACGCGAAGCCGAAGGTCGACTGGTGGGGCGCGACCGCCGTCATCGTCACCCTCGTGCCGCTCCTGCTCGTCGCCGAACAGGGCCGCATCTGGGGCTGGGGCTCCCCCGCCGCCATCGCCTGCTACGTCGTCGGTGTCGTCGGCCTGATCGGTCTGCTGCTCATCGAGTCGAAGATGGGCGACGCGGCGATCATCCCGCTCAAGCTGTTCCGCTCGGGCACGTTCTCGATGGCGACCGTCATCGGGTTCCTGGTCGGCTTCGCGATGTTCGGCGCGATGCTCACGATCCCGCTCTACCTGCAGATCGTCGTCGGGCTCACCCCGACCGAGTCCGGGTTCGCGACCCTGCCGCTCGTCGGCGGTCTGATGATCGCCTCGATCACGAGCGGTCAGATCGTCGCCCGCGTCGGCCGGTACCGGATCTTCCCGGTCATCGGCACCGCGCTCGTCTCCGCCGGCTACGTCGTCCTGACCTTCATGTCGATCGACAAGCCGCTCTGGTTCCTGATGATCGGCATGTTCCTCATCGGTCTCGGCCTCGGCTCGGTCATGCAGTCGCTGACCCTGGCGTCGCAGGGCTCCGTCGAGGCCCGTGACATGGGCGTCGCCACGTCGTCCGCCACGTTCTTCCGCCAGATCGGTGGCACGCTCGGCACCGCCGTGCTGCTGTCCATCCTGTTCTCGGTGATGCCGGCGAACATCCTGACCGCGACCGCGAACCAGAAGGACCTCGGTCCGGCACTCGACGCCGCGCTCAACCCGACCGTCGCCAGCGCGAAGGCGAACCAGGGCGCCATGGAGAAGATCTGGACGCCCGTCGTCACCCCGCTGACGAAGACCGTGCAGTCGCAGCTCGACGCAGCCTCGGCCAAGGCGAAGCAGGCCGCCGACGCCGCGGTCACCGAGCAGGTCACCGCGGCCGTACAGCAGCAGGTCGCGGCCGGTGCCGTGCCCGCCGCAGCAGCGCAGACCGTCATCGACCAGCAGGTCGCCGCGGCCACGCCGGCCGCCGAGCAGTCCGCACTCGAGCAGGTCGCCGACCAGGCGCACGCCAGCGTGCAGGACGGCACCGTGTCCGTCGACTGGTCGAACGCCTCGCAGCGCTCGTACTGGGTCGACGAGCTCACCCCGGAGTTGGCGAAGAAGATCGACGACGGCAACACCACGAGCGACAGCGCCACCAGCACGAACGACACCTCGTTCCTGACCGGTGCGGACAGCCGCCTGACCCGGCCGTTCATGGCGGGCTTCAACGCCTCGTCCGTGACGATCTACTGGGTCGGTCTCGGCGTCATCCTGCTCGCGTTCGTGCTGACCTGGTTCTTCCGGGTGCCGCCGCTGCGCCAGCGTTCCGCCCTGCAGGAGCAGGCCGACATGTCCGCCGAGGCGCAGCTCGAGGCCGAGGCGGGCGCCGCTGCAGCCGAGGCCGGCTCGTTCACGGGCCCGATGACCGGGTCCGTGCCGACCGGCTCCACGCCGACGCACCGTCGGTGACCGACCGGGGCGTCCGTCCGTGCCCCCTTTCCGGGCGGGCGCCCCTCCCACACACTGCAAACCACCAGGAGTCCACGTGATCACCACCCCGGCAGCGGCTGCGGCAACGGAGCCGTGCACGCTGCGTGAACGGAAGAAGCAGCAGACCCGGCAGGCACTGCACGACGCAGCGCTCACGCTGGTGTCCGCGCACGGGCTCGACGGCGTCACGGTCGAGCAGATCTGCGCCGACGCCGACGTCTCACCCCGCACCTTCTTCAACTACTTCTCGTCGAAGGCGCACGCGGCGCTCGGGCTCGACTCCGTCGAGGTCCCGGAGCGCTCAGCAGCCTGGTTCGCCGAGGCCGACGGTGCCCTGGTCGACGACCTGTGCGCCCTGGTCGCGGCCACCGTCCCGCTCTCGCAGGACCGCCGCCGCATGAAGGAGCTGCTCGTGCTCCGGCCGGAGATGTCCTCGATGGTGATGCAGTGGATGGCCGAGTCGCGCCAGTCCCTGCTCAGCGTCGTCGGCACCCGCACGGACGCGCAGACCGCCCGCACCGCGGTGACCCTGGTGATGTCGGCGCTCAGCGAGGTGGCGCACCGCGAGACCGTGCGGAGCAACGACGAGCTCGCGGACCGGCTCCGTGCCGTCGTGCGCGAGATGGCGGCGCTCGTCTCCTGAGGCGGGGGTAGCGGGGCGCGGGGTCGAATCGGGCGTACCTGGTCGAATCGGGCGTACCCGGCAGGAACTTCCTGCCCGGTACGCCCGATTCCACTTTCCAGTGCGCGCGCAATGGGAAGGAACCGCGCGTCGTCGACGTGCGCGAAGGGCGGACGGGAGGCCCGTGGCGGCGTCGCCACGGGCCTCCCGTCCGTCAGGTGGTGGCGCCCTGACGCCGCCGCGCCGGTCGGTGCCACACGAGTGCATCACGCGAGCGGTGGCGGGCGAACCGGAGCACGCGCAGCACGACGATGTCGTGGTCGCCCGCTCGACCAGCGCGTCAGACCGACCGCGCGGCCGCCTCGAGTGCCTCAGCGGCTTCGCCGGCGCGCACGATGTCACCGTCACTGACCGACTTCGCGTTGTACTCGGCCTTGGTCTTCACCGCCAACAGCACCTCGAGGTGCTTCGCGACCGCTGGCCCGGCAGCTGCGCGGAGCACGGGCACCGCCTCGTGGTGCGCTCCCGATCGCGAGTAGTTGCCGGTCCGAGCCACGCAGATCGCGTCAGCCGCAGCGATGCCGCTGAGAACGCACTGTGTGACGAACGCGTTCGCGAACTGTGAACCGGCGCTGAACACCCCTCCGTCACCACCCAACGCGCGGAGGACGTCAGCGGCGTCGAGGAACTTCGCCGCCTTGGCGAGCCGGCCCCTCCGGAACGAATCGTCGCCCGGTGCGGTGGTGCCGGTTCGCGGGGTCATCCGTTCAGCGTACGGAGCTTCCGGGACAGCCAACGACCGTCACCTGCGATGGGAATCCCGTCCCGAGCAACCGACGCGAGGAGCGGATCGGTGCCCTCGATCTCGTCCTCGTCGAAGACGACCGGCCGCACGGCGTTGCCGGTCCAACGACCGGCTGCGCGGCACAAGGCGTGGATCTGGTCCTCGGCGTCCGGGCGTCGGCCGCGAGTGACGACGAAGCAGAGATCGAGATCGCTGTCCGGCCGCATCGCACCGCGGGCCCCGGATCCGAAGAGCGCGGCGTACCGGAGGGGGATCGACCGACAGCCGGAGCGGAGTCGTTCGAGCAGGGCACGCCGGAGGTCGGCCAGCGCGGTGACCGCATCGGCGGCGAGGTGCTCTCGGTTCAGGGTGAAGGACTTCGTCCGTCCGGTCCGATGCCCGTCGACGAGGCCCTGCTCGACCAGCCGATCCGCACTGTTCCGGACCCCGGCGTACGACCGGTCGGGCACCAGGCTGCAGATTCCCGCGATCGTCAGGGGTCCGGGGGCCAGTGCCAACACCGCGAGGACATCGCCGTCCACGGAGGTGGTGACCGTCGCGAGGGGAGATTGCAACTGCATGGAGATGTCCGATCAGATCGAGTAGAAATCTACCACTCCAGGTAGATTTCTACTCGTATCTGAGCAAATCCATCAGACCACGGACCAGCCACCGTCGCTCGGCAGCACCGCACCGTTGACGTTCGCCGAGTCGTCACTCAGCAGCCAGGTGATGGCGGCGGCGAGCTGCCCGGGCTGGGCGACCGGCGGGATGGTGGTCTGCATGATGGGACCGACCCGGCGGGCCGCGTACTCGCTGCGCATCGGTGCCTCGATGTTCGTGGCGACCGCCCCCGGCGCCACGGCGTTCGCCCGGATGCCCTGCGGCCCGTGGAAGAACGCGACGCTCTTGGTGTACCCGGCGATGGCGTGCTTCGACGAGGTGTAGGCAGCACCGGCGGCCGAGGCCTTCAACGCAGCCTCGGACGCGACGTTCACGACCGACCCCTTGCCGGCGGCGATCATCAGCGGCAGCACCGCGCGGGTCAGGCGCATCGGGCCGGTGACGTTGACGCTGAAGACACGCTCCCAGGTGGCGTCGTCGACCTCGTCCGGCGGCAGGAACGCGTCCATGATGCCGGCGACGTTGGCGAGCCCGTCCACCCGGTCGCCGGCGGCGGCGATGAGTGCGTCGATGGTCTCGCTCGCGGCGACGTCACCGACGACGGTCTCCACGGCGAAGCCCTCGAGCTCCGTGCGGAGTGCGTCGAGCCGTTCGGCCACGACGTCGGTCGCGATGACCCGCCCGCCCTCGTTCGCGATGCGTGTCGCCGTGGCGCGTCCGATGCCGGAACCCGCTCCGGTGACGATGATGGTCCTGCCGGTGAACCGTCCGGCGGTGGTGTCGGTCATGTGGTCTCCTCGATGCGGGGCGCTCACTGCGCCACACCGGTTATAGCACTCAGTGCCGAAAGGTCTCCATGAGCTCGACGAACGACCGTCCGACGGGGCGCCCGCGCACCATCGACCCCGACGCCGTGTCCCTCGTCGCACTCCGGCTGTTCGACGACCAGGGCTTCGACGCGGTGTCGATGGACGACGTCGCCGCGGCGGCCGGGGTGAGCCGTCGGTCCCTCTTCCGGCTGTTCCCGAACAAGGCGGCGCTGGTGTGGGGCGGTCTCGACGAGTTCGCCGCACGGTTCCGCGAGGCCCTGCGGTCACGGCCGGCCGACGAACCCTCGGCGGTGGCACTCCGGGCGGCCTACCGGATCGGAGCGACGTTCCCGGACGACGCCGTCGAGGTCACCCGACACCGGCTCCGGGTCATCCGCGCGAACCCGTCGCTCGAGCACGTCGGCGCCGCCACGGTCACGGCCCTGACCGACGAGATCCTGCGGTACGTGGCCGAGCGGGACGGGGTCACCGCCGACGACCTCGCCGTCGCCGTGCACGCCCACACGCTGGCCGCCGCCGCGAGCGCCGCACTCACCTGGTGGGCACTGCACGGCGACGGCCGTCCGGAGGACGTCCTGGAGCGGGCACTCGCGCTGCTCGACTGACGAGCCCGGGGTTCCCACGCCGCACGCCGCACGCCGGAGTACCTTCCGGGCATGCACACGACCGGACCCGCGCCGTACTTCCAGTTCGCCGGCACCGCCAGGCAGGCCCTCGAGCACTGGCAGCGGGTGTTCGGCGGCGAGGTGCAGATCGCGACCTACGCGGACTTCTCCCGCACGGACGGCCCGGCCGACGCCGTCGCGCACGGCCAGCTCACCGGCGAGCTGCAGCTGTTCGCCGCGGACGCGAGCGAGGGCGACACCCCGTTCTCGGCGACCGGGCTGCTCTTCTCACTGCTCGGCGCCGCGGAACCGGACGTCCTGCGTCGGTGGTTCGACCAGCTCGCCGAGGGCGGCATGGTGATCGACCCGCTGCAGCAGCGCCCGTGGGGCGACTGGGACGGCACCGTCCGTGACGCGTACGGGGTCACCTGGCTGATCGGGTTCGAGGACTCCGCTCGCTGAGTCCCGCGCGCTGCAGCGCCTACTGCTGGTCGGACGGCAGCAGCGGTGCCCAGAAGGCGTCGGGACCGTCGGCCTGCACCGCGTCGCGCTCGAACCGGAACCCGTAGTCGCGCACGAAGTCGAGGGCCGCGGCCTGCTCGTCCTCGGCGTCGTCGTGCTCCGCGTCGAACAGGTACACGCCGTGCCCCATCGCGACACCGGCGTCGCTGATGACGGAGAGGTCCCAGCGCCCCTGCTCGGAACGCTCGATCCGGACGACGGCGGCCTGGGATGCGGTGAAGTCAGCCATGCCGCGAGCCTACGGACGCCCCGCGGCCGGCGTTCAGGATGCTCCGCGGCCACTACGCTGTGCACGGTCACAGGTCAGACGAGTGGAGAACGCATTGTCAGTCGGATTGCTCGCCGTGGTGGACGACATCCTCTCCGCAGCCCTCAAGGCCAGCGCGAAGACCGCCGGGGTCGTCATCGACGACGCCGCCGTCACGCCCCAGTACGTGCAGGGCCTCGAGCCCGCTCGTGAACTCCCCGTCGTCGGGCGCATCGCCCTCGGCAGCCTGTTCAACAAGTTCATCATCATCATCCCGCTGGCCTTGCTGCTCACGGCCTTCGCACCCGGGGTGCTGCCGTGGCTGCTGCTGCTCGGCGGCACGTACCTGTGCTTCGAGGGCGCCGAGAAGGTCACCGAGTGGTTCGGCGTGCACCACGAGGGCGGGTCCGACGAGGCCGTCACCGAACCGAAGCTCGTCTTCGGCGCCATCCGCACCGACCTCATCCTGAGCACCGAGATCATGCTCATCGCGCTGGCGGGCCTCGACCCCGACCTGGGGCTCTGGCCGACGCTCGGCGCCCTGATCGTGATCGGTCTGGTCATGACGGCCGTCGTCTACGGTGCCGTGGCACTGCTCGTGAAGGTCGACGACATCGGCCTGCAGATGATGAAGAACTCGGTCCGCCGCACCCGTCGGATCGGTGCCCGCATCGTCCGCGCGATGCCGATGGTCTTCCGGGTCATCAGCGTCATCGGCACGGTCGCGATGCTCTGGGTCGGCGGACACCTGGTCATCGCGAACCTCGCCGAGACCGTCTGGCACGGACCGTACGACCTGCTGCACGTGATCGAGCACGCACTCGAGGCCGCAGGCCCCGTCGTCGTCTGGATCGCCGATACCGCCGTCTCGGCCGTGGCCGGCCTCGCGCTGGGCATGGTCGTCGTCGGCATCGTGCTGGGCATCGGCCGCCTGCGCGGCAAGCAGCACTGACGCGGCTGCGCGACGGACGGGAGGCCCGTGGCGGCCTGGCACCGTGCCTCCCGTCCGGCGCACCGTGCGCCCACCGCTGACGGTGCGGCCATGCTCAGCGCTGCACGTTCTCGAGGTCCTCGAGCAGGCTCGGGTGCGTCGGCACCCAGCCGAGCGCTTCGCGCGTGTGGGCACTCGACGACGGCTGGTCCATCGCGAAGATCGGCGCGAACGCGCCGAACGTCTCGTCGGCCACCCGCTCGACCGGCAGGCCGAGCCGCCGACCGATGACCTCGGCCAGGTCACGCACCCGGTCCCCCTCGTCGGCGACCGCGTGCCAGACGGTCCCCGCCGGAGCACCTTCGAGCGCGAGCCGGAACAGCACCGCGGCGTCCGCGGCGTGCACGGCGGGCCACCGCTGCTCGCCGTCGCCGGGGTAGCCCGCCACCCCTGCCTGTCGGGCCGTCTCCGTCAGGATACCGGCGAACCCGCCCGTGCCGTCCGCGTGCACGGTGCGCGGCAGCCGGATCGCCGAGACCCGAACGCCCCGTGCCGCCAGGTCGAGGGCGGCGAGGACCGATCGGGCTCGACCCGCGACCGGCCCCTCGAGCGGGAGCGGGTCGGTCTCGACCGAGGCCCGACCGGGCTCCCACGGCGTGCCGGAGACGACGACGAACGGGCGGTCGGTGCCGACGAGTGCCTCGCCGAGTGCGGCCATGGCGGCGCCTTCCTCGGCGATCCCCCGCTCGAGCGCCTCCGCCGAACTGAAGTCGTTCGAGAACGCGAGGCTGATGACCCCGTCGGCGGCGCGTGCGCCCTCGCGCAGCACGTCGAGGTCGGTGAGTGCACCGCGGGCGGGGGTCGCCCCCGCGGCGACGAGGGCAGCGGCCGACCGGTCCGACCGGGCCAGGGCCGTGACGGCGTGCCCGGCGGTGATGAGTTCGGTGACGACGGCGGTGCCGATGGTGCCGGTGCCGCCGGTGACGAAGACGTGCATGGGTGCTCCTCAGAAGTGATGGGACTTTTGTACCGTCACCGTACACCCGCGATGGGACAATTGTCCCGTCGCGTATGATCGTCCCATGGTGCGATGGGAACCCGGGGCCCGGGAACGACTGGTCCTGGCCGCGGTCGACCTGTTCTCCGAGCAGGGCTACGACGAGACGACCGTCGCGCAGATCACCGAACGCGCCGGTGTCACCAAGAGCACGCTCTTCCGGCACTTCCCGGACAAGCGCGAACTGCTCGTCGCCGGGCAGGAGACCCTGAGCCGGCTGCTCGCCGAGGGCATCACCGACGCACCGGCCGACGCCACCCCGCTCGACGCCGTCGCCGCGGGTCTGGAACGGGCCTCCGACGAGATGGGACCGCTGAACCGCGAGCTCGGACCACGACTGCGAGCGGCGGTCGCCGCCAGTGCCGAACTGCAGGAGCGCGACGCCCTGAAGAGCGTCGGGATGGCCGCGGCCATGACCGACGCCCTGGTCGGCCGCGGTGTCCCCGACGCGCCCGCTCGACTGGCCGCCGAGATGGGTGTCCTCGCCTTCAAGCAGGGCTTCGAGCGGTGGTCGGGTGTGGGGCGCGCCGACGACGACCGACTGGCCGACCACGCCACGGCCGCGCTCGCCGAGCTCCGAGCCGCCGCCACCCAGCTCGGCTGAGCGGACGCGGGCGGACGCGGGGCGGACGCGGGGCGAACGCCGGGCGGACGCCGGTCGTGCATCGTCGTATCCTCGGCGCCATGGCAACGGTGCGACAGGTCCAGGTGACGTTCGACTGCGCCGAGCCGGAGCGTGTCGCCCGGTTCTGGTGCGAGGTCCTCGGGTACGTGGTGCCACCGCCCCCACCGGGGTTCGCCGACTGGGACGCGTTCGACCGGTCGCTGCCGCCGGAGCACCAGGGCTCGGCCTTCGCGTGCGTCGACCCGACCGGTGCCGGCCCCCGCCTGTTCTTCCAGCGCGTCCCCGAGGGCAAGACGGTCAAGAACCGGGTGCACCTGGACGTCCGGGTCGGAACCGGGATGGCCGGTGCCGAACGGCTCGCGGCCCTCGACGCCGAGAGCGCCCGACTGGTCGGGCTCGGCGCCACCCAGGTCCGTCGGATGACGGCGGACCAGGTGAACGAGTCGTGCATCGTCATGCAGGACCTCGAGGGCAACGAGTTCTGCCTGGACTGACCGGCGTATCGTCGACGGACCCGAACCGCACCGCCGCGCCCCGGAAGGACCCCCACCCCGCATGACCGTCACCGCCGCATCCGCCACCGCAGCCGACGCCACCGCCCTCGAACACCTGCTGGGGTCCGACCAGGTCCTCCGCGACCCGGAGTCGCTCGATCGCTACCGCCACGACGACGCCGAGTGGGCCGACTCCACGGCACCGCTCGCCGTGGTCCTGGCACGCAGCACCGACGACGTCGTCACCGCCGTCCGCTGGGCAGCCGCCGCCGGCCTCCGGGTCGTCCCCCGCGGTGCCGGCACCGGCCTGTCCGGCGGCGCCAACGCGATGGCCGACTCGATCGTCGTGTCGCTCGAGCGGATGGACCGGGTGCTCGAGGTGAACACCGACGAGCGCTACGCGGTCACCGAACCCGGCGTCATCAACGACGCACTCCGCGCCGCGGTCGCCGAGCACGGCCTCTGGTACCCGCCGGACCCCGCGAGCTCGGCGATCTCGACGATCGGCGGCAACGTCGCGACGAACGCCGGCGGCATCTGCTGCGTCAAGTACGGGGTCACCCGCGACTACGTCCTCGGTATGACCGTCGTGCTGGCCGACGGATCGGTGGTCGAGCTCGGCCGCCGGACGGCGAAGGGCGTCGCCGGGTACGACCTCACGGGGCTGATGGTCGGTTCCGAGGGCACGCTCGGCATCGTCGTGTCGGTCACCGTGCAGCTGCTCCCCCTGACCGGCCGTGACGAACGGGCGGTGATCGGGTACTTCCCCTCGCTGACCGCCGCGGGCGACGCCGTGGCCGCGATCTCGCGGGCGGGGATCATCCCCGCGGCCCTCGAGATCGTCGACCGCACCTGCCTGCGCGCCGTCGACGACTGGATGCACCTCGGGCTGCCGGCGGACGTCGACACCCTGCTGCTCGCCCGGGTCGACGAGCGCGGTGCCGCCGGGGACGCAATCGCCGACCACGTCGCGGACGTCTTCGCCGAGGCCGGTGGGACGGACGTCGAGCGGGCCACCGACCCCGGGGACATCGACCGGCTGTTCCAGGCCCGCCGGCTCGCCTACCCGGCGCTCGAACGGCTCGGCCCGGTGCTGACCGAGGACATCTGCGTGCCGCGGAGCGCGGTGCCCGAGATGCTCCGGCGGATCCAGGTGACCGCGGACGCGCAGGACGTCACGATCGCCAACATCGCGCACGCCGGCGACGGCAACCTGCACCCGCTGATCATCGCGCCCGAGGGCGACGACGCCGGGAAGGCCCGCGCGAAGACCGCGTTCGACCAGATCGTGGCGGACTGCCTGGCGCTCGGCGGGACCGTGACCGGCGAGCACGGCGTCGGGCTGCTGAAGCTGCCGGGCCTGCGCGTCGAGCTCGGTGACCGTGTGCTCGCGATGCACCGCTCCGTCAAGGACGCGCTCGACCCGGCGGGGACCCTGAACCCGGGCAAGGCGTTCTGACCCGAGCGGACGACGGACGGGAGGCCCGGTGCCAGCTGGCACCGGGCCTCCCGTCCGTCAGGTGGTCGCGTTCAGCGACCGGTGTGCGTCACGCAGGAGCGCACCCGCACGCACGCGCGCTCAGTGGCGACGGAAGTACCCGTTCGCGCCGCCGACGTACATCAGGATCGTCGCGATGAGCACCGCGATGCCACCGATGAACCCGAAGGCGTTGCCACCCGAGGCCGCGCCGACGCCGACACCGATGAGCTGCAGGACCGCGAGGACCGTCAGCACGATGCGGGCCCAGTTGCGGCCGTCGCGCATCTTGAAGACGATGATGAGCTCGATCACGGCGAGGATGAACGCGAAGATCGCGCCGCCCACGAGCGGGGCGGTGCCGACACTGTCAGCGACGTCGGCGGAGGAGCCCGACGTGAGGTTGATGATGCCCTGCAGGATGTTCGCCAGGACCACCACCAGCCAGATGACGAACGCGACGGTGACGGACGTGGGACGACTGGACGTCGATGCCATGGGGAGTGCCTTTCTCGATGGACCACGCTCAGCGGCCTCTCAGAGAACGTACTTGCGGGCGTGACCGCTGTCCGGATGTGCCCAAAGGTCACAGAGCGGTAACGACGGCAGATCCGTCCAAACCCTTCGCCGGAGGGTGCCGAATCACCTGCAACGACCGGGAAACACCCGGAGCGCTCACCAGCCGCACATCGCTGGTTCTCCACCCCACCAAGGGTGTGTTCGGCGCGCACACAGCAACCGCGCCGA
>NZ_QKTA01000022.1:0-58102 GCF_003234395.1 Curtobacterium sp. MCLR17_051 | reverse complement strand
CTCGGAGATGTGTATAAGAGACGGGTGTGGCGACGTTCGCTGACGGCGCCGGCGCCGTGCGCTCGGGGCTCCACGGGAACCGGCGGAAGTAGGGCATGAGCGGCTGGACCATCGGGCCGATCGCGAACGCCGCGATGACGGTGCCGGCACCGACGTCCCCGCCGAGGATCCACCCGACGATCACCACGGTGACCTCGACCAGGGTCCGGGCGAGCCAGATCGGCCAGCCGAGCCGCTGGTGCAACCCCACCATCAGGCCGTCCCGAGCCCCGGTGCCGAACCCCGCACCGATGTAGAACGCCGTCGCGACCGCGAGCAGCACGAGTCCCGCGACGAACAGCCCGATCCGGGCGACGATCCCCGACGGCTCCGGCACCAGCCAGAGCACCAGGTCGGCACTCGGCCCGATCGCCAGGGCGTTCAGCAGCGTCCCGATGCCCGGCTTCTGGCGGAGCGGGATCCACAGCAGCAGGATGACGCCGCTCGACACCACCGTGATGACGCCGAACGACCACGGCACGACGTTCTCGAGTCCCTGGGTCAGCACGGTCCACGAGCTCACGCCGACCACCGCTCGGACCTGCAGTGCGGTCGAGGCGCCGTAGAGGAACAGTCCGACGAAGAGCTGGACGAAGCGCAGGGTGAGAGCGGTGCGACGGGGCATGTGGCCATCGTCCCGACAGATTGGCCTGCTCGTCGAGAGCCAATCGCGCTACCGTGGACCCGTGCCCCCTGTCCTGATCAGTGCCCGCGCCGCCTCCCACCTGCTGACCGACTGGCGCGCCGGGACCGACGCCCCGGCCTACGAGGCGCTCGCCGATGCCCTCCGGGTCCTCGTCATCGACGGACGGGTCGCCCAGGGCGTCCGGCTGCCGGCCGAGCGCGGACTGGCCGCAGCCCTCGGCGTCTCGCGCACCACCGTCGCGAACGCCTACGCCCGCCTGCGCTCCGACGGGTTCCTGGTGTCCGTCCGTGGCTCCGGCAGCGTGGTCCACCTGCCCCGTGACCTGGTCGGGCGGCCCGACCCCGAACGCCTGGGCGGAGTCGTCGAGGGGGACCTGCTCGACCTGCGCAAGGCGGCCCTGCACGCGGCCCCCGGCATCGACGAGGCGGTCGAGCGGGCGGTCCGGCACGTGCCCGCGGCGCTCGCCGGGATCGGCTACGACACCGTCGGCGACCCCGGCCTGCGCGCCGCGATCGCCGCGCGCTACACCGAGCGCGGACTGCCGACGGAGCCCGCCCAGGTCATCGTCACCCTCGGCGCGCAGCACGCGATCGCCCTGCTCGCGCGCGTGCTCGTCCGCCGTGGCGACGCCGTGCTCGTCGAGTCCCCGACCTACCCGCACGCGCACGAGGCCTTCCGCGAGGCCGGAGGCCGCCTGGTCGGCGTCCCCGTCGACGCGCGGACGGGGTGGGACGCCGCCGCGCTCGAGACGACGCTGCGTCGCACCGCGCCCTCCGTCGCGTACGTCATGCCCGAGCTCCACAACCCGACCGGTGCGACCATGTCCGCGTCGACCCGCCGGCTCCTGCTGTCGGTCGCGTCCTCGGTCGGCACGGTCGTCATCGCCGACGAGACGATGGGGGAGCTGCGGATCGACGGGGAGCCGTCGCCGCCGTTGGCGGCGGCGGACCCGTCGGGGTCGTCGGTCGTGATGATCGGTTCCGCCGCCAAGGTCTTCTGGGGCGGCCTGCGGATCGGCTGGATCCGTGCCGACCCGGCGTTGCTGCAGCGGCTGCTGCTGGCCCGCCCCACGGGCGACCTCGGCACCCCTGTGCTCGACCAGCTGGTCGTGCGCGAGCTGGTCCCGCGCACGGCGGCCTTCCTGGAGGCGCGGCGTGCGTCCCTGCGCGAAGGTCGCGACGCGGTCGTGGGGGCGCTCCGGGCGCGGCTCCCGGAGTGGGACGTCCCGGCGCCGGCGGGCGGGTTGACGACGTGGGTGGGGCTCGGCCGACCGGTGTCGAGCGCGCTCGTGCTCGCCGCGCGGGCCGAGGGAGTGGTGCTGGCCTCGGGCGGGGTGTTCGGGCCGGACGGTGGGTTCGAGCGGTTCCTGCGGGTGCCGTTCACGATGGCGCCGGCCGATCGGGGGCGGTTGGTGGACGTGCTGTCGCGGTCGTGGGAACGGGTGGGCGGCGAGACGAGCGGGGTGCGGGGGTCGTTGGCGGCGGTGGTCTGAGCGGTGCGTCGTCCGGGGGTCGGCGTCATCCTCTGGGGTGAGGTCGGGTCGGGGGTTCTCGCTCCTCGGGGTGATGCGGCTCCGGTGGGGTCCGGCGAGGCTGGTGCCATGAACGCGACCCTGTCCGCCGGAACCCGCTCCGCTGTGCCGACGTCCGTCGAGCCGCCCGCGGCGGTCCCCGCCGTGGTGCGGGTCACCATCGCGCTGAGCGGGGCGTTCCTGGCGGGCGTCCTGACCTCGTTCGGGCAGGCCGTGCCCGCACTCGCCTCCGTGTCGAACTCG
This sequence comes from Curtobacterium sp. MCLR17_051, assembly GCF_003234395.1. Lineage (NCBI taxonomy): Bacteria > Bacillati > Actinomycetota > Actinomycetes > Micrococcales > Microbacteriaceae > Curtobacterium > Curtobacterium sp. MCLR17_051. Next base: position 55,643 of record NZ_QKTA01000022.1, on the reverse strand, counting down.
GCCGGGCCGTGGTTCCTCGTCGCCGCGCTGCTGTGCCTGGTCGCCGGAGCACGAGGGGGCCGGGTCGCCCTGCCGCTGGCGATGGTGCTCGGCGTCGTGCTCCTCGAGCTCATGCACGTCGGGTACTGGGCCACGACGGTCCTGCGCGGGTTCCCCGACGTGCTGTCGATCACGAACCCCTGGGTGCTGCTCGGGGTGCCGGCCGGGCTGCTGGCCGGAGCGGCCGCCGTGGCGGTGCGGTCCCACGAGGCCCGGTGGCGCGCGGGGGCGCTCGGTGTGACGGCCGCGGTGCTCGTCGGCGAGGGGATCCGCGGGCTGCTGCAGGTCGCCGCGACGACGGGGCACGTCACCTGGGCCGTCGAGATCGTCGTCGGGGTGGTGCTCCTCGGCACCGGGGTCCTCGGCACCCGCTCACCCGTCGGGCGCGTGGTGGCGCTCGGCACCGGGGTGGTCGGGACGGTGGCGGTGCTCGGGGCGTACCTGGTGCTCGGCGGGTTCTGATCCTGCAGTCCTGATCCGACGGCGGGTTCTGGCTGCCAGCCGAACGTTCGTCGGTCGGTCCTGCGAGGATCGATGACGTGCACCTCCTCTCGGTCTTCAGCCTGCGCAACCGGGCCCTCATCGCGCTCGTCACGATCGTGGTCGCGGTCTTCGGCGGCATCGCGCTCTCGAGCCTCAAGCAGGAGCTGATCCCCAGCGTCGAGTTCCCGCAGGTCGCGATCGTCAGCGCCTACCCCGGAGCCACGCCAGAGGTGGTGTCGAACGACGTCTCGACCAAGATCGAACAGGCGATCCAGGTCGTCCCGGACCTCGAGTCGACCAGTGCGACCTCGTCGACCGGGCAGAGCGTGGTGTCGGCGTCGTTCCAGTACGGATCGAACCTGGCCAGCGCCGAGGACAAGATCCAGACCGCGGTGAACGCGCTGTCGCTGCCCGACTCGGTGCAGACGCAGATCGTCACCGGGTCCTTCGATGACCTGCCGGTGCTGCAGGTCGCCGTCTCGGCGTCCGGCAACCAGGAACAGCTCGTCGACCGGCTGCAGGCCTCGGCGATCCCCGACCTCGAGAAGCTCGACGGCGTGCGGCAGGCGGACGTCTTCGGCAACCCGGGTCGTCGCGTCGTCATCACGCCGGACCAGGACGAGCTCGCCGCCCGCGGCCTCAGCCAGACGGCGATCTCGGACGCGCTCGACGACAACGGCACCCTGATCCCCGGCGGCACCATCACCGAGGACGGCTCGACCCTGTCGGTGCAGACAGGCGAGCGGATCGCGTCACTCAAGGACATCCGCGCCCTGCCACTGACGAGCTCGTCGGGGTCGTCGGGTTCGGACGGTTCCGGGGCGGGCGCCGCCGGTGCCGACGGGACGGCCTCGTCCGGTGACGGCACGGCTGCGGGTGCGACCGGCACGGGGGCGACCGGCGCCGGTGCGACCGGGACCGGCACGGCCGCGACCGGTGCCGCGCCCACGGGTGACGCCGCGACGGGCGGGTCGACGCCCGCGGCCACGCCGACGGACACCACCCTGGGCGACGTCGCGAAGGTCGCCATCACCGAGTCGCCGCGCACCTCCATCAGCCGCGTGGACGGGCAGCAGGCGCTGACGATCTCGATCACGAAGACGCAGGAAGCCAACACCGTCGACGTCTCGAACACCGTCCGCGACGCCCTGCCCGGCATCGAGGACAAGATCGAGGGCGACCCCCGCTTCACCGTCGTCTTCGACCAGGCGCCCTACATCCAGCAGTCCATCGACTCCTTGGCCGAAGAGGGCCTGCTCGGGCTCGCCTTCGCGGTGCTCGTCATCCTGGTGTTCCTGCTGTCGTGGCGCTCCACGCTCGTCACCGCGATCTCGATCCCGACGTCGGTGCTCCTCGCGGCGATCGGCATGCGCGCCGCCGGGTACACGCTCAACATCATCACGCTGGCGGCCCTCACGATCGCGATCGGCCGCGTGGTCGACGACTCCATCGTCGTCATCGAGAACGTCAAGCGGCACATGCTCCCCGGCGTCGACCGCGGCCAGGCCGTGCGGGACGCCGTTCGCGAGGTCGCCGGAGCGGTCACCGCCTCGACCCTGACGACCGTCGCGGTGTTCCTGCCGGTCGCCTTCGTCGCAGAACTCGTGGGGGAGCTGTTCCGACCGTTCGCCGTGACGGTCACCCTGGCGCTCGTCGCGTCGCTGTTCGTCTCGCTCACCATCGTGCCGGTGCTGGCGTACTGGTGGCTGCGCCCGCCGAAGGCGAAGCCGGGCGACGCGACGGCGGCAGCGGAAGCGCCCACGGACGCGGAAGCGGCACCGTCGGCGATCGATGCCGAGCGCGGGCACGAAGGCGACCGCTCGGAGGGTGCGCTCGCCTCCGCCGCGGACCTGCACGACGCCGGCCGGGTCGACCGCCTGCGACGCGTCTACCTGCCGGTGCTCCGGTGGGTCGTCCGCAAGCCGGTCGTCGTCATCCTGCTCGCCGTGATCGTGCTCGGCGGAACGGTCGCCACGCTGCCGTTCGTCACCACGAACTACCTCGGCGACTCGGGGCAGAACACGTTCACGGTCACGCAGGACCTGAAGGCCGGTTCGAGCCTCGCCGTCCAGTCCGAGTCCGCACGCAAGGTCGAGCGAGCGCTGCAGGACGTCGACGGCGTCGAGACCGTGCAGACCACCATCGGCACGAGCGGCCAGTCGATCCAGGCGGCGTTCGGCGGGGGCGGCAGCGCCTCGGTGCAGTACGCCGTCACGACCGACGCCGAGGCCGACCAGCCCACGATCCAGGCCGACGCCCGGAAGTCGATCGGCGCGATCAAGGACGTCGGCGAGGTCACCATCGCGTCCTCCGGCGGCGGGTTCGGTGGCAGCAGCGACATCGAGGTCGACGTGACCGCGCCGACCCAGTCGCAGCTCGAGACGGCGTCGCGCCAGGTGCTGCAGACCATGCAGTCGGTCCCGGACACCACGGGCGCCACGAGCAACCTGTCCGCGGCAGAACCGTTCCTCGCCGTCCGGGTCGACCGCCAGAAGGCCGCGTCACTCGGCCTCACCGAGACCCAGGTGGGTGGCCTCGTCGCCGCCGCGGTCTCGCCGCGGGACACCGGCAGCATCGAGATCGACGACGCGACGCTCGACGTCTACATCGCCGACCCGGAGCCGCCGACCACCATCGCCGCGCTCCGTGCCCTCGACGTGCCGACGAGCACCGGAACGGTCCCGCTGTCCGACGTCGCCACGGTCGAGGAGTCCGAGGGCCCCACCACCGTCACCACGACGAACGCGGCCCGCACCGCCACGATCACCGTGACGCCGGACGCCACGAACCTCGGTGCGGCCGTGCAGTCCGTCACGACCGCCGTCGACGAGCTCGACCTGCCGAAGGGTGCGACCGCCTCGATCGGTGGCGTCGCCGCCAGCCAGTCGTCGGCGTTCTCGCAGCTCGGGCTCGCGGTGCTGGTCGCCGTGCTGATCGTCTACGTGATCATGGTCGCGACGTTCCGGAGCCTGCTCCAGCCGCTGCTGCTGCTCGTGTCGGTGCCGTTCGCGGCGACGGGCGCGATCCTGCTGCAGATCGCGTCGGGCGTCCCGATCGGTGTCGCGTCGCTGATCGGTCTGCTCATGCTCGTCGGCATCGTCGTGACGAACGCGATCGTGCTCATCGACCTCGTCAACCAGTACCGACGGCGCGGGTTGCGGGTGCGCGAGGCGTTGATCGAGGGCGCCACACGACGCCTCCGTCCGATCCTGATGACGGCGATGGCGACGATCTTCGCGCTGCTGCCGATGGCGATCGGGCTGACCGGCAAGTCCGGCTTCATCTCGCAGCCGCTGGCGCTGGTCGTGATCGGCGGCCTGGTGTCCTCGACGCTGCTGACGCTCGTGGTGCTGCCGGCGCTGTACTTCGTCGTCGAGCGGGCTCGCGAGCGCAACGACGACCGGATCGCCGCGGGCAAGACCCGGAAGCAGGCGCGCGCCGAGCGACGCCAGGAACGCGTGGAACTCCGGCAGGAACGACAGCGGCGACGAGCGGCGCGTTCCGGCAGCGCTGCCTAGCGGCGGTACTCGGCGTCGATCGCCGCGAGGGGCGACACGACGACGCGCTCGGTCCGCTCCTCGCGCTCGACGGCCCGGAACCAGGACACCAGCACGAGGGTCAGCGTCACGAGGAACACCACGGCGGCGACCTGCGACACGACGGCCAGCTGTCCGGTGACCGAGGCGTACCCGCCGAACGACACCGCGGCGACGAACGACAGCCCGAGCAGCAGCTCCCCGAACGTCTGCAGCGCAGGGCGGTCCCAGCGGGTCGCAGCGGCGCGGGCAGGGCGGGTCGAGGTGTCGGTCACCCCCGAAGTCTGCGGCCAGGGGGTCGGCAGCGGCAGTCCCGACTCCGGGTGGCACCCACCCGGGGCACGCGGTCGGACGCCCTGCGCGGTCGGCCGGTCGGCCGCCGCGGTCAGCCCAACTGCGTCCGCAGGAACGTGACCACGCGGCGGCTCATCGCCTCGTCGAGCTGGGCGATCGAGTGGGCCGTGCCCTCGACCGCCACGAACGTCACCGGGACGTCGTGGGACCGGAGCGTCGCGGCGAACTCCTGCGACTCCCACATCGGGATGAACTCGTCGGTGGAGTGCCCGATGAAGAACGGCGCGGTGTCCGAAGTGACGTGGAACTCGGGCGACGCCCGCGTGGCCGCCGGACACCTGGCGTACGACCGGCACCCGAGGTAGAGCAGCTGCTTGCGCTGGAAGGCCGCGGACACCCCGTCGGGCTCGGTGGACCGGGTGGTCAGGTTCGTCGGCCCGCTCAGGTCCACCACGGCACGGATCCGGTCACCGTCGGCGTACGCGGCGGAGTCGTGGTCGGTGACGGCGAGCATCGCGGCGAGGTTGCCGCCCGCGCTCCCGCCGAACACGCCCACACGCTGGGAGTCGACGTCGTAGGTCTCGAGCGTCGCGGGACGGAACACGTAGTCGAGCGCACGGCGGACGTCGTCGAGCCCGGCCGGAAACGGATCCGTCGGGGCCAGGCGGTAGTCGACGTTGAACGTCACGAAGCCCTCGGACGCCAGGTACTTGCACACGGACCGGTACGCGGCCGTCGCCTTGTCGCCGTGCGACCAGCTGCCGCCGTGGATCATCAGGACCGCCGGGCGTCCGGTGGTGGCCTCGACCGCTTCGGCATCAGGGTCGGCGGTGGCCGAGGCGGACGGCGTCGCGGTGGGCGTCGCCGTCGTCGCGGGGTCGCTGTCGGCGGGCAGGCACACGTCGAGGCGCTGCAGCGGGTCGGTGCCGTAGGGCACGTCGGCCACCACGTCGATGCCGTGGTAGCGCAGCGACAGCGGGTAGATGACGCTGTCCGCGGTCACGGTGGCGTTCTCGTCGCCGACCGGGTCCGTGCTGCAGGACGCCATCGCGCCGAGCGCCACGACCGCGGCGACGAGCGCGAGCACTGAGCGGCGGCCGGACTTCATCACGTCCACGCTAGCCGCCCCGGCGACCGCCCACGTCACCCGAGCGGAGGACGGCAGTGCGAGGATGAGCACGGCAGCCGCCGACCGGAGCACCGCAGGAGGACCCGTGAGCAATCGCAAGGCCTGGAACGCCGATCCCGAACCACTGCTCCGCGTCGAACCCGGGTTCCGCCTCGACCAGGTGGACCCGGACGGCACCCCGGGCTTCCCCGGCCGAAAGATCGACGGCCTCGAGGCCCTCGCCGCCGGCGCCTCCCGTCTCGCCGCCCTGCAGGAGCGCCTGTACGCGGCATCGACGGCCGGCGACGAGCGCCGGGTGCTGCTCGTGCTGCAGGCGATGGACACCGCGGGCAAGGGCGGCATCGTCTCGCACGTCGTCGGTGCGGTCGACCCGAACGGCGTGCACTACGCCGGCTTCAAGGCCCCGACGGCCGAGGAGCGCGAGCACGACTTCCTCTGGCGCATCGAGAAGCAGCTGCCGGCAGCCGGGCAGCTCGGCGTGTTCGACCGCTCGCACTACGAGGACGTGCTCGCTCAGCGCGTCCGCGGGCTCGCCGCGCCGGACGAGATCGAACGCCGCTACGGCGCGATCACCGCGTTCGAGGACGGCCTCGCCGCCTCCGGCACGACCATCGTCAAGGTGATGCTGCACATCTCGAAGGACGAGCAGCGCGAGCGTCTCGGCGACCGGCTCGACCGCCCCGACAAGCACTGGAAGTTCAACCCGAGCGACATCGACGACCGCCTGCTCTGGGACCGTTACCAGCAGGCGTACCAGATCGCCCTCGACCGCACGTCGACCCCGCAGGCGCCCTGGTACGTCGTCCCTGCGAACCGCAAGTGGTACGCCCGCCTCGCCGTGCAGCAGCTCCTGCTCCGGGCGCTGGAGGACATGCACCTGTCCTGGCCCAAGGCGGACTTCGACGTCGCCGAGCAGCGTCGGCGGCTCGCGGAGTCCTGAGCCACCGGCTCAGGGATTGTGGGTGAGGAACAGCACCCACACCGCCGCGGGCTGCGCGAGCACGCAGCCACCGAGCACGACCCCCCGTCGCAGCGCGGTGCGGTGCAGGATCGGCGCACCGAGCAACGGGGCCGCCGGCAGCAGCAGCCGCGGCAGGCTCTGTTGGGGCAGGAACGTCGCGAAGAGGTAGAGCAGGTACGACGTCGAGCCGAGCAGCGGCACCGAGCCGATCCGGCGGGTCGAGCGTGACGACAGCCACCACCCGGTGGCGCCGACCGCGACGAGCACAGCGACCACGCCGAGCGCGCCCGCGACCCGGTCGGCCTGCAGGAACCACGGTGTCAGCGGCACGAAGTGCTGCACGTCGAGGTGGAGCCGCCACCACGCGAGTTCGGTCTGCAAGTAGGCGTCGGGAACCCCGGTGACGAGCGCCGCGACGACCGGCCACGCCAGGCCGGCCGCTGCCGTGACGACGCCGGTGACGACGATCGCGACACGCTCCCGCACGGGCACCGGGTCGTGCTGCACGAGCCGGAGCACGGCGTGCAGCGCGAGCGCCAACGGGATCGCGAGCGCCCCGGGCCGGGTGAACGCGAGAACCGTGACGATCGGCAGGACCGTCCAGTAGCGCCGCCGCTGCATCGCGATGAGTGCGGCGAACGCGAGCAGCAGGCCGAGCGACTCGGCGTAGGCGAGCTGCAGGACGAACGACATCGGCCCGAAGGCGAAGAACACGCCCGACCACAGCGCGGTGGTCCGTCCGACATGTGGACGGACCAGGACCATGAGTGCGACGGACGCCGCGCCGCCGAACGCCGTCGCGAGCAGCACCGCGACCACCGCGGGGTCGGCGCCGGTCATGCTGGCCGCCCGCACGACCGCCGGGAACACGGGCAAGAACGCCCAGGCGTTCTGCTGGACGGCGCCGGTGTCGTCGACGGGCAGCGCGCTCGGGTAGCCCTGCCGCGCGATCTCGAGGAAGTACTGGCCGTCCCAGGCGGTCGAGCGTTCGAAGAACCCCTTCCAGCCGAGCGGGTTGCCGAACCCGACCGGGTCGCTGAACGCGAACCCCACCGTGAGCGTGACGGTCGTCACGACCCGCGCGAGGGCGTAGAGCGCGAGGGTGATGAGGCAATCGGGCAGTGTGCGGGTCGCCGTGCTGTCTCGCATGCTGGCCTCCGTGGTGTCGTTGCGTATATGTTGTTCTGATATCCAATTCGAACCACACGGCAACGGGGTAATCCTCGAAACTTCGCAGTGGCGGTGGAGGGGTGCTCGTCGTCATCCCCACGTACGACGAGCGCGAGAACATCGAGTCGGTCGTCGCCCGCGTCCTCGCGGCACGCCCCGAGGTCACCGTCCTGGTCGTCGACGACGGCAGCCCGGACGGCACCGGCGCGATCGCGGACGACCTCGCCCGGGACGACGAGCGTCTGCACGTCCTGCACCGCACCGAGAAGGCCGGTCTCGGTGCCGCCTACCTGGCGGGGTTCGCCTGGGGGCTCGAGCGCCACCACGACGTCCTGGTCGAGATGGACGCCGACGGTTCGCACCGGCCCGAAGAACTCGGCAGGTTGCTCGAGCGCTCGGCGGCGGGTGCCGACCTGGTCATCGGCTCGCGCTGGGTGCGCGGTGGCTCGGTCGTGAACTGGCCGTGGCACCGGATCGCCCTGTCGCGCGGCGGCTCGCTCTACAGCCGGCTCGTGCTCGGTGTCCGGGTCCGCGACCTCACCGGGGGTTATCGCGCGATCCGCGCGGACCTCCTCCGTTCGCTCGTCGCCGAGGGCATCGCCTCGGCCGGCTACTGCTTCCAGGTCGACCTCGCCCGACGCGCGCTCCGGGCGGGTGCCGTCGTCGCCGAGGTCCCCATCACCTTCGTGGAGCGCGAGCGGGGCGAGTCGAAGATGAGCGGGGGGATCGTGGTCGAAGCACTCGTGCGCGTCACCGGGTGGGGGCTGCAGCGGCTGTTCCGGCTGGGCTCGCCGTGACGCGTCGCGTCCGGTGCGGCCAGGAGGCGCGGATCACCCCGATCGACCGGCCTGCGTTCGCCTCGGGGCTGGCGTCACGGCACCGGCTCGCGTAGACTCGCTCGGTCGGCCTTCGACGTCGTGACATTGTGATCACGGAAATTCTGCTGGGTGTGTGTTGCTCGAGGGCTGGAATCACGTCGACTCGCGACGGGATGAACCCCCTCTCCGCAAGCAGCCCCCGCCGATGTCGCTGTCGGGCGCTGCGGTACGTTGCGCACCCGAGAAAGCAGCCATGGCCCCGTACAACAAGGGCGGCGCGGACAACCGCGCCTCCGACCGCGTCCGCCACCCGAACGGCACCCCCGCCGCCCGCAGCAGCAAGCACCGCGGGTTCCGCGCCGCCGACTCGTCGCAGCCGCGCCAGAAGCAGCGCTGGGACGCCGAGGAGCGTCGCGGTCGCGCGTCGCAGGGCGAGCGTCCGGCCCGTCCGAACTGGGAGCCGCGTGACAGTGGCGGCCAGCGTCGCCCCGACCACGACGACCGTGGTGGTCGCGGCTTCAACCGTGACGACCGCGCCCCGCGTCGCTTCGATCGTGACGACCGTGCGCCCCGTCGTGACAACGACGACCGTCCGCGTCGTTCGTTCGACCGCGATGACCGCGCTCCGCGTTCGTTCAACCGTGACGACCGTGCGCCGCGCAGCTTCAACCGCGATGACCGTGCGCCCCGTCGTCACAATGACGACCGTCCGCGTCGCTTCGACCGTGACGACCGCGCCCCGCGCAGCTTCGACCGTGACGACCGTGCCCCGCGTCGTGACAACGACGACCGTCCGCGTCGTTCGTTCGACCGTGACGACCGTGCGCCCCGTCGGGACAACGATGACCGACCGCGTCGTTCGTTCGACCGTGACGACCGCGCGCCGCGCAGCTTCAACCGCGATGACCGTGCGCCCCGTCGTGACAACGACGATCGTCCCCGTCGCAGCTTCGACCGTGATGACCGCGCTCCGCGCAAGTTCGACCGCGACGACCGCGCTCCTCGTTCGTTCAACCGCGACGACCGCGCGCCCCGCCGTGACAACGACGACCGCCCGCGTCGCTCGTTCGACCGCGACGACCGCGCTCCGCGCAAGTTCGACCGTGACGACCGCAGCGACCGCACCCCGCGCCGCTCGTTCGACGAGCCCGAGCGCGGCAAGTTCGTGCCCGCAGACGACGTCAAGCTCGAGAAGCTCCAGGCCGAGGCCACCATCGCGGCCGACGTCGAGGGCGTGACCTTCGGCGACCTGGGCATCGGCGGCAACATCTCCCGCGCCCTGCAGGAGCTCGGCGCCTCGAGCCCGTTCCCGATCCAGGCGGCGACGATCCCCGACGTGCTCGCCGGCAAGGACGTCCTCGGCCGTGGCCGCACCGGCTCCGGCAAGACCATCGCCTTCGGTGCGCCGCTGGTCGAGAAGCTCATGGAGCACGGCGGCGGCACCAAGCGCAAGATGGGCCGCGCCCCGCGTGCGCTCATCCTCGCGCCGACCCGTGAGCTCGCCCTGCAGATCGACCGCACGGTGCAGCCCATCGCCCGCTCGGTCGGCCTGTTCACGACGCAGATCTACGGCGGCGTCCCCTACGGCCGCCAGGAGGGCGCACTCGAGCGCGGCGTCGACATCATCGTCGGCACCCCCGGCCGTGTGCAGGACCTCATGAACAAGGGGAAGCTCGACCTCAGCGAGGTCATCATCTCCGTGCTCGACGAGGCCGACCACATGTGCGACCTCGGGTTCCTCGAGCCGGTGCAGGAGATCCTCTCCGCCACGGCCGAGGTCACCCCGCAGGGCAACCGCGCGCAGAAGCTGCTGTTCAGTGCGACGCTCGACACCCAGGTCGCGGCGCTCGTCGAGCAGTTCCTGCACGAGCCGAGCGTGCACGAGGTCGCGGGTGAGGACCAGGCGTCCTCGACCATCGACCACCGTGTCCTCGTGGTCGAGCAGCGCGAGAAGGACCGTCTCCTCGAGGAGCTGGTCGCCGGCGACGGCAAGACCATCGTCTTCGCCCGGACCCGCGCCTACGCCGAGCGTCTGGCCGACCAGTTCGAGGACGCAGGCATCCGCGCGACCTCGCTCCACGGCGACCTGAACCAGTCGCGCCGCACGCGTAACCTGCAGCTGCTCACGAGCGGCCGCGTGAACGTGCTCGTCGCCACCGACGTCGCCGCACGCGGTATCCACGTCGACGACGTCTCGCTCGTCGTGCAGGCGGACGCCCCGGACGACTACAAGGCGTACATGCACCGCTCCGGCCGCACGGGTCGTGCCGGCAAGGAGGGCACGGTCGTGACGATCGTCCCGCGTGGCCGCATCCGCAAGATCGAGGGCATCCTCGAGCGCGCCGAGATCGAGGCGGACCTGGTGCAGGCCGCACCCGGTGACGGCATCGTGTCGGAGCTCGCCGCGCGCTAAACGCGACCAGACGACGGACGGGAGGGACGGTACCAGCTGGTACCGGGCCTCCCGTCCGTCACATGGTGAGCACCAAGGGTCGGGTCGCGACGTCGGACCCGACCATTCCTGCTCACGAAGCGACCGCGCGACCGCGCGACCGCGCGGCCGCGCGCGCTCAGCGGTTGAAGAACAGCAGCCCGCGCACGAAGCCGGCCTGTCCTGCGTGCTGCGTGCAGTCGTCCAGGATGCTCACGAGCCGCGCGCCGGCCGTGACGGGCGGGTCCCACGCGTCGTCGACGACGGGGTCGAGGTCGTCCGGGCCGAGCGTGCCGAGGTACGCGACGGTGCGCTCGTGCACCGCACGCAGGTACCCGGTGAGCAGCTCGGCAGAGGCCCGAACCCGCCCGACGTCGTCGCGGGACATGCCGTAGCCGAGCGCCTCGGCCGGGAACGGCAGCCCGAACCGGTCGTACCAGCCGTCCGCCGTCCAGACCTGCTCGGAGCCGGCGAGGTCGGCGATCTGCACGTCCTGGCCGCGGGCGATGTGCCACGCGAGCCACGCGAGGGTGTTCGCCCCGGCGGCCGGTCGTGCCGCGAGCTGGTCTTCGGAGAGCCCGTCGACGGCCCGCTCGACCGTCTCGGGGACGCGGGAGAACGCTTCGGTGAGGAGTTCAGAGGGGGTCATGGCGCTCACGCTACGCGCGGGCCGTGACACCGGCTGTCACACGGCGGCGCTGCGGTGGTGGCGCTCCAGGGCGGCGCCGAGGCCCTCGAACGCGGCGGCGACCACGGCGCGGTCGGACGGTGCGACGACCTGCCGGAACGCGTCGGAGTACACGGCGCCGACCTCGCGGGCGACTGCCGTGCCCGACGGCGTGAGGTGCAGCAGCACGCTCCGGCGGTCCTCGGGGTTCGGGCGACGCTCCAGGTGTCCGTGCTTCTCGAGCCGGTCGATCAGCGACGTCATCGCGCCGGTCGTGAGTTCGAGGTACTCGCCGGCCTGCTTCGGGGTGACGCCGTGGCCGTCGGCGGCGCTGAGGAAGAACACGAACCGGGTGTCCGTGGCGTTCAGTGCGCGGACCGTGCTCTCGTGGTGCAGGACGCGCGCGTGCTGCATCTGGAGCACGCGGAAGGCGGTGAGCAGTCGCGGCAGGTCGGCGTCGGGGTCCGTGTCGGCGGTGACGGGGTCGAGCGCAGTGACGTCGGGCGACATCGGTGCCGGCGGTGTGGTGGGGGCGACGCGTGCCGCGGGGACGGCGGGAGCGTGCGGGGGGAGGACGACCGGGTCGGTGTCCGTCATGGGAGCTCTTCTCGGGTACAGGGTGGGAACTTCAGTCAACAAGTAACTCACTCGTCAAGATACCCCCATCAGTGGGGACATCTCAGGTCTTGTGAGCTGCTCGAGGGCCAAGTAGCTTGATCGTCGTACCACCTCGGCACGTAGCGCGACCAACCACCGCGGGCCCGTCCGAACCACCGATCAGATCTCTTCCTCACGGAGTCCAACCATGTCTCGTGTCACGCCTCGTGCTGCCCGCCTCGCCGCCTGGATCGCCATCCCCGCCGCCCTCGTCGCCTCGGGGGTCGTCGTCTCGACGGCCTCGTACGCGGCCTTCTCCTCGACCACCGTCAACCCGACGAACAACTGGACGGCCGGCAGTGTCGCCCTGTCCGACGACGACAACAACACCGCGCTGTTCACGGCGAACAACCTGAAGCCCGGCTCGACCGGTGCGAACTGCATCGCGGTGACCTCGACCGGTTCGCTGCCCTCGGCCGTGAAGCTCTACGGCACGAACGTCTCGACCACGAAGGACCTTGCGGCGAACGTCAACCTGACCATCGAGCAGGGCACCGGCGGCGGCTTCGGCTCCTGCTCCGGCTTCACCCCGGCCGCCACCGGCGGCTCGCTCTACAGCGGCACCGTCGCGGGCTTCGGCGCCGCCTCGACCAACTACGCGACCGGCGTCGGCACCTGGGCCCCGACCGGCACCGCGTCCGAGACGCGCGTCTACCGCGTCACCTACACGGTCTCGAGCACCGCCCCGAACACCGTGCAGGGCGGCACCGCAGCCCTCGGCTTCACCTGGGAGGCCCAGAACAGCTGAGCCGGGGCCGGGGCCGAACCAGCCCCGTCCGTTCCCTCCCCGCAACGCGCCCCCGGTCGAAGGCAGTCATGAGCAGCATCGCAGTGCACGGTGGTCCCGCACCGCACGCAGCGGTCCGTGACGCCGTCGACTGGGGGCGCGTCGTCGTCGCCACCCTCGCCCGCGGCGTGGTCGCGACGCTGCTCGGACTCGCGCTCTGGGCGGCCGCGCCGGCGCTCATCGGGTGGCAGCCGACCACCGTGATGACCGGTTCGATGGAGCCGCGGATCGTCCCCGGTGACGTGGTCGTCTCGCGTCCGGTCGGCTCGGGCGAGATCGCGACGGGCAAGGTCCTGCTGGCCGACGACCCGGACCAGGCGGACCACCTGCGCATGCACCGCTACGTCGAGGACGGCCCCGGCGGCACCATGGTCACGAAGGGCGACGCCAACCCGCAGCAGGACTCCACGCCGATCGAGCGCTCCGCCGTGCACGGCATCGCCTTCCTGCGCATCCCGTTCATCGGGACACCGATCCGCTGGATCAGCGCGGGGGAGTGGGGCCTGGTCGCGATGCTCGCGCTCGGCCTGACCGCGGTGCTCGCGCTCTGCACGATCGACGGGTCGCTCCGGCGACTCGTCGAGGACGACGACGAGACCGACGGCGCAGCCGGTGGTCCGGACGACGTGGCCGGCCCGGACGACGCCACCGGTCCGGTGGACGGTGCCGACGACGGCCTGGAGGCACGGGACGGCGCCGCCACGGGCCTCCCGACCGCCGCGCCCACCGTCCTCACCCGTCGCGCGCTGCGTCGACGAGTCCGTCGCAGGCGGCGCCTGCGCCGCGTCGGCGGGGGCGCCGCGGTGCTCGCGCTCGCGGCGGCCGCCGGCGTCCTGCTGCCCGGAGCGGCGGACGCGGCCCCGTGGTCGCGGACCACCGTCGCACCGACCGCGGCCTTCACGGCGGGCACGGCGACCGGTGTCCCCACCCTGACCTGCGCCCCCGCCGGGTCGAACACGGTGACGATCGCCTGGACCTACGACAACGGCGCGACCGTGCCGGTGTCGTTCGACCTGATGAACGGGACGACGCAGGTGGCCAGCACGACGACCGTCGGTGCCCGCTCGATGGTCTACGGGGGCGCCGGACTCCTGAACCTCGGCACCACCTACACGCTGCACCTCCGCACGAACCTCGGCAACAACTGGACGGCGACGAGCACACCGACCGTCAAGGTCCGGGTCGTCTCGGTGCTGGGCCTGGCGTCCGCCAGCTGCGTGACCGCCTGAGTCCTCCACAGGGCACCGCGAGGTGTCCGGAGATGTCCCCGGCCGGCGTTACCGTGGCCGCATGCGCATCCTGCACACCGGCGACTGGCACCTCGGCCGCACACTGCTGGGTGCCGACCTGCTCGAGCACCAGGCCGCGTTCACCGACTGGCTCGTCGACCTCGCCCGGGAGCGCGCGGTCGACCTCGTCGTCATCGCCGGCGACGTCTACGACCGTGCGATCCCGCCGGTGGACGCCGTCCGCATGCTCTCCCGCGTGCTGGAACGACTCGCCGAGACCACGACGGTGGTCCTCACGCCGGGCAACCACGACTCCGCCGCGCGGCTCGGCTTCGGTGCCGGCGTGATGGGGCAGCGCGTGCGCATCCTCGCCGAGCCCGCCCACGTGGCCGATCCGGTGCTCGTGCCCGACGACGACGGCCCGGTGGCCGTGTACGGCATCCCGTACCTGCACCCCGACCTCACGCGGTACGCCCTGGCCGCGGTCCCCGACGAACCCCTCGCCCGCTCGCACCACGCCGTCGTGCACGCTGCCACCGAACGGATCCGCGCCGACCTGGCGACGCGGGCCGACACCCGGAGCGTCGTCGTCGCGCACGCCTTCGTCGGGGGCGCCGACCCGAGCGACAGCGAGCAGGACATCCGCGTCGGCGGGGTCGACCGCGTGGCCGAGTCGGTGTTCGACGGGTTCGACTACGTCGCCCTCGGGCACCTGCACGGCCCGCAGCGCGTCGGCGACGACGGCCGGATCCGGTACGCCGGGTCGCCGCTGGCGTTCTCGTTCGGCGAGCGGCACCAGCGGAAGTCCGTGACGATCGCCGACCTCGACGCGGCGGGTGCCGTCACCGTCGAGCTCGTACCGACCCCGGTGCCGCGGCGGCTCGTCGACGTGCGGGGCAGCATCGACGCCATCGAGTCCGGGGAGTTCCGGGCCGATGCCGACGCCTGGGTCCGCGTCGCGGTGACCGACACCGTGCACCCGGAACGCATGTACGCCCGCGTGAAGGACCACTTCCCGCACGCCCTGGCGATCACGCACGAACCGGCGGACCGGCCGGCCGCCACCGCCGCGCGGGCCGTCACCGCGACGTCCGACCCGGTCGAGGTCGCCGGCGACTTCGTGGCCTTCGCCACCGGCGGGCTGCCCGACGACGACGAACGCGCGGTGCTGACCGAGGCGTACGAGGCCGCGGTGCTCGCCCTGCAGCGTGAGGGGGACCGCTGATGTACCTGCACCGACTCGAACTGCGCGCCATCGGGCCCTACCCCGACCTCGTGACGATCGACTTCGCGGTGCTGGCCGCCTCCGGGGTCTTCCTGCTCGAAGGGCCGACCGGTTCCGGCAAGTCGACGATCATCGACGCCGTCGTGTTCGCCCTGTACGGCGGACTCGCCGGATCCGACGCCAGCTCCGACCGGCTGCACAGCCAGCACGCCGACCCCGCGGTCGAACCGTTCGTCGAGCTCGTGTTCGAGACCGGTGCGGGTACGTACCGGGTCCGGCGCACCCCGCAGTACGACCGCCCGAAGCAGCGGGGGACCGGCACGGTGAAGCAGCAGGCGTCCGTGCAGCTGTTCCGGCTCGCCGCGCCGTCCGACGTCGCCGGCGAGCCCATGTCGTCCCGCATCCCCGAGGTCGGGGTCGAGATCGCCCGGATCGTCGGGCTCGACCGCGCGCAGTTCCTGCAGACCGTGGTGCTGCCGCAGGGCGAGTTCGCACGGTTCCTCCGCTCCCCGGGGGAAGACCGCCGGAAGCTCTTGCAGTCGCTGTTCGGCACCCAGGTCTACGACCGCACCGCCGACGAGCTCGCCGCTCGCCGCCGGGCCGTGCAGGCCGAGGTCGAGGGGGCCGACGACCGCGTCCGCGAGGCCCTGGCCCGGTTCGCGCAGGCGGCCGACCTCGCTGACGCCGACGAGTCCGTCGTCCCCGGCACGGTGGCGTCCCTCCGCGCGACGGCCGACGCCGCCGGGGCGGCCCGGACGGCTGCGGCTGCCGCTGCGACGGCGGCGACCGAGCACGAGCGATCGGTGACGGCCCGTGCGGCCGCCCTCGAGCGACGAGCGGGGCTGCTGCGGCGGCAGGCGGTCCTCGAGGACGACGCCCCGGCGATCGAGCAGGCACGGGACGCGGTCGCGACGGCCGAGCGCGCCGCCCGGGTCGCCGCGGTGGCCGACGGCCTCGACGCCGCGACCGTCCGGGCGGACGACACCGCCGCGGCAGCCGCCCGGTTGCGCGAGCAGCACGCACTCGGCGCCGTCGACGCACAGCAGGTCGCCCGGCGCCGCGACTCGCTGACCGACGCCCTGTCCGACGTCCGGCACCTCCTCGAGGTCGAGGCCGATGCAGACGCCAGGCGCACCGCCATCGCCGAGGCCACTGCGACCGCATCGCGCCTCACCGACGACCTCGCCGCCCTCGACACCGCGCTCGAGGCCCGGCCGACGGAACGAGCCCGGATCGTCGAGGCCGCCCGCACCGCCTCGACGACCGCTGCCGACGCCGACGCCGCCGCGCACGAGGTCGCCCGGGTGCGGTCGCTCCGCGCCGACCTGGCCGCCCGCGACCGCGCCGAGCAGCGCGTCGCTGGTGCCGAACGCATCGTGGCCGATGCCCGCCGTCGGGCCACCGAGGCGCTCGATGCCGAACGCTCCCTGCGCGAGCGCCGTATCGCCGGGCTCGCTGGAGAGCTCGGTGCCGCGCTGACCCCCGGCGACCCCTGCCCGGTCTGCGGATCGACGGCGCACCCGTCGGTGGCCGCGCCGCAGGACGACCACCCGACGATCCAGGCGGTGGAGTCAGCGGGCGACGCCACGCGTCTGGCCGACCAGCAGCTCGCCGACGCCGCGGCCGACCTGGCCGTCGAGCGCGCCGAGCACCTCCGACTGACCGACGTCGTCGGCGCCGTCGACACGGTCGCCCTCGACGCCATGGCGGTGGCCGCCGACGAGCGGGTCCGAGCGGCGCACGACGCCGCGGCGCTGGTGCTGGAGCACGAGCGCGAGCGGACGGCGCACGACACCGCGACGCGGGCGCTCGAGCGCGAGCGGAACGACCTCGACGCCCGGCGCACGGTGCTCGCGTCGACCGCGGCCTCCGACGCCGAGCGGCTCGAGGCCGACCTGCGATCCGTGCACGAGGCGATCGACCGGCTCGCAGCACTGCTCGACAGCGACAACGGCAGCTCGCCTGCGTCGCTCCGGGCCGTGGTCGACGAACTCGACGGACGGCTGACGGTGCTCCGCGCCGTCGCCGAGGCCGACGACCGCGCGGCTGCCGCTGCCCGCGCCCGCGACGAGCGCAGCGCCGAGGTCGCCCGGGTCCTCGACGAGCAGGGGTTCCGCGACGTCGACGCCGCACGAGCCGGCCTGCTCGAGCCCGACACCGTCGCACGCTTCCGCAGCAGCATCAGCGCAGCCGAGGCCGAACGCGCCGTCGTGCGGGCAGGGCTCGACGACCCCGCGGTGGTGCAGGCCGCCGACGACGATCCGGAGCAGCTCGACGTACCGGCGGCCCAGGCCGAACGGGTCCGCGCAGCGGCCGAACTCGACGAGGCCACCCGGCTCGCGGTCACCGCTGCCCACCGTGCCGAAGCCGTCGAGCAGTGTGCGACCGAGGTCGACCGCACCGTCCGTGCGCGACAGGAGACCTCGGCCCGCAGCCGTGCGGTCGTCCGGCTCGCCGACGTCGCGAACGGGGTGGCATCGGTCAACCCGACCGGCATCACGCTCGGCACCTACGTGCTCATGCGGCGCTTCGAGGACGTCGTGGCGGCGGCGAACGACCGGTTGCGCGGCATGCTCGCCGGGCGCTTCACCCTCGAGACCTCCGACGAACGGGAATCCGGGTCACGGGCGCGACGGACGGGGCTCGCCCTCGCCGTGCACGACCACACGACCGACACCGTCCGCGATCCCCGCAGCCTGTCCGGCGGCGAGACGTTCACCGTGTCGCTGTGCCTGGCGCTCGGGTTGGCCGACGTCGTGCAGGCCGAGGCTGGCGGGGTCTCGCTCGGCACCCTGTTCGTCGACGAGGGATTCGGCACGCTCGACCCCGAGACCCTCGACGACGTCATCGGGCAGCTGTCGCGACTGACCGCGGGCGGGCGACAGGTCGGGATCGTCAGCCACGTCGAGGAACTCAAGCAGCGGATCCCGGAGCGGATCGCGGTGCGACGCACCCCGGCCGGCGGGTCGCAGGTGACGACCACGGTCTGACCCGACCCGACCAGACCCGACCAGACGCTACGGGGTCGGCGTCGACTCCACCGTGCCGTCCGGCGGCGGCAGGATGTCCGCCGCGATCCACGGGAACACCCACTGGAACAGCACGAACACGATGGCGACGAGGAGCACGAGCAGCTCGAGCACCTTCAGGGCGGTGGGGCCGGGCAGCAGCCGCCAGACCAGGGGGAAGATCACTTGACGGTCTCCGAGAGTTCCTTCGGGGTGCCCTCGGACGCGGGCATCCAGTAGTCGAGCTTCGCGTGCGTCACGAACCGCTCCGCCGCGGACCACATCGGGTGGCAGGCGGTCAGCGTGAGCCAGCGGTCCTGGGGGGTCGGTTCCACACCGGGCTTGTTCGGCACCGGCGCGATCGTCTCGATCTTGTCGGGCGTGACGATCTGGCTGTCGGTGACCTTGTAGACGTACCAGACGTCGAACTTCGTCTTCGCGTCGGTGACCCGGACCACGACCGAGTCGCCCTTCTTGAGCTCCGCGATCTGGTTGAGGGGCTTGCCGTAGGTGACCCGGTGTCCGGCGACGGCGAAGTTGCCGGGTGCGCCGGGCATCGCGGTGTCCTGGTAGTGGCCGAGCCCGATGGTGTTGAGGACCTTCTCACGATCCGTGCCCTCGCCGATCGGCCGGTTGTAGTCCTTGCCGAACCGGGGGATCTGCATCGTGCCGAAGACGTCCGACAACCCCGGCGGTTCGTCCAGCACGGGTGCGGTGCCGCGGTGCTCGGTGCCCTCGACCTTCGGGGTCTTGACCTGGTCGAGGCCCTGCACGAGCTTCGTCTGCTCGTTCACGGCGACCACGTCGGTCCACCACGCCGTCCACACGACGTACAGGCCGGTGCCGGCGCCCGCGATGATGAGCAACTCGGCGATGAGCGACACGATCGCGCCGCCGACCGTCTGCCGTCTGCGCGGGGAACGCCGGGACCGCGAACCGGCTTCGTCGTCCCGCGCGCTGCGGCGCGACGGGAGGGTGTCGTGTGCGGTCACGGGGCTCCTGATCGGCTGGGTGGTCGGACAGGTCTATCAGATCACGGCGACAGGCCGGTGACGACGTTCTCCCCGCCCCCGTTAACGTGGGGGCATGGAGTACCGGATCCGCCCCTTCCGCACCGAGGACACCGACGCGGTCGTCGCCCTGTGGGAAACGTGCGGCCTCGTCCGACCCTGGAACGACCCCCGACGCGACATCGCCCGCAAGCTGACCGTCCAGCCCGAGCTCTTCCTGGTCGCCGATCCCCAGGCCGACGACACCGGTACCGACGACACCGACACCGACGCCGGCGTGGTCGCCGCGGGCATGGCCGGCTTCGACGGGCACCGCGGCTGGGTGAACTACCTCGCCGTGCGCCCGGACCTGCAGGGCTCCGGCCTCGGTCGCACCCTGATGGCCGAGTTCGAGCGGCTCCTGACCGACCTCGGCTGCCCGAAGCTCAACCTGCAGGTGCGTGCGGGCAACGAGCAGGTGCTCGGGTTCTACGCGTCCCTCGGCTACACGGACGACCGGACGGTCTCGCTCGGCAAGCGGCTCATCCCCGACGCCTGACCGCGCCCGCCCGTCGCACCGTGCGGGTTCGCTCATCCGGTGCGGCGTTGGCGGCTCGGTGCGGTGCTGCAAGTCCGCACCGGGCGGTCAACCTCGCACGGTTCGAACGACTCGGCACCGTGCCCGGCCCCGCCCGACCCCGCCCG
This sequence comes from Curtobacterium sp. MCLR17_051, assembly GCF_003234395.1. Lineage (NCBI taxonomy): Bacteria > Bacillati > Actinomycetota > Actinomycetes > Micrococcales > Microbacteriaceae > Curtobacterium > Curtobacterium sp. MCLR17_051. The sequence continues at coordinate 35,515 of NZ_QKTA01000022.1, read as the reverse complement.
ACCCCGCCCGACCCCGCCGCGACCCGCGCGCTACGCCAACGCCAGCGCCACCGACGCGACGAACGCCAGCACGATGCCGATCCACTGCTGCGCGGTCAACCGTTCCCGCAGCACGACCCCGGCCAGCACCACCGTGCCGATCGGGTAGAGCGCGTTGAGCACACTCACGACGGGCAGGGTCGCCGGGTCGTCGCTGCTGTGCAGCCCCGCCTGGATGAACACGTTCGCCATCGCGTCGAAGACGCCGCACACGGCGACGGTGACCAGCAGCCGCGGACCCCATGCGCGACCCGACCGAGGCTCGCGGACGGCGGCAGCCCCGTCGGGGCGGGCCGACGTCGGGGCGGACACCGGGCCTCCCGTCCGGAGCACGACGACGAGCGCCGCCGCACCCAGCAGCACCGCCTGCAGCACCCGCGCGACCACGAGGGGTGCGATGCCCGAGTCGGACGGCGTCATGTCGTAGGCCAGCACGATCCCGCCGAAGCCGCACCCGGCGACGGCGGCGGCGACCACGCCCCGGGCGGTGAGCCGCGCGCCCGAGGCGTCCCGGACCACCGCGACCAGGACCACCGCGACGACCGCGACCACGAGCGCGACGGTCGCCACGGGTGACAGCACCGTGCCGCGGAACACCGCGACGAGCACCGGCACGACGGCCGCGAAGACGGCGGTGACGGGGGAGAGCACGCTCATCGGTCCGATCGCGAGTGCGGCGTAGAGCAGCAGCACCCCGACACCGCCGGAGAGCCCGGCCACTGCACCCCAGACCGCGGCCGGCCACGAGAACACGCCACCCAGGACCACCAGTCCGACGAGCAGCGGCAGGATCCCGATCGCGGCGGCCACCGCCGTGACGACGACCGGGCGGACCCGGCGCGAGGCGAGTCCGCCCAGGAAGTCGGCGAACCCGTAGACGATCGCGCCGGACAGGCCGAACAGGACGGTGAGCACGGCTCCCATCCTGCCCGGCCCGGTACCCTGCGGTGCGTGAGTGTTCCCTACCAGCGCCTGCCCCGGATCGACGGACGGTGGAGGTGGTGGCGGCCGCTCGTCGCCCTCGCGTTCCTGGCGGGGTGGTACCTCGTGTCGCAGATCGTCATCGCGGTCGCGTACTTCGTGCCGATCGGCGCAACGCAGGGGCCGCAAGCCCTGATCGACCTGCAGAACGACCTGGCCGGTGGCGCGCTCGACCCCACCGACCCGCTGATCCTGTCGCTGTCGCTGGTGTCGCTCGTGGTCCTGCTGCCGGGCATCCTGCTCGCTGTCAAGATCGCGCGGATCGGACCGGCCGGCATCCTGTCGTCGACGCGGTTCCGGGTCCGGTGGGCCTGGACGGCGTGGTGCCTGCTGCCGACGCTCGTCATCGCCGCGGTCATGTTCGTCTGGCAGACCGGCCTGTTCAGTGGCGGCGGGATGATCACGACGGACGGCGGCTTCGCCTGGAACCACGACGCGATCGGCCAGTCGACGGTCTCCCTCGGCACCCTCACCCTGACGATCGTCCTCGTCGTCCTGCTCGTCCCGTTCCAGGGCGCTGCCGAGGAGTACATCTTCCGCGGCTTCCTGATGCAGACCGTCGCGTCGTGGATCCCGCGTCGCGTCGGCACGATCATCGCCGTGGCGGTCTCGACGGTCGTCTTCGCGGTGCTGCACATCCCGAACGGCTACAACGTCTGGGGCATCCTCGACGTCGGCTCGTTCGGTCTGATCGCGGCGATCATCGTCCTCCGGACCGGCGGGCTCGAGGCCACGGTCCTGCAGCACGCCTTCAACAACATCATGATCTTCGTGCTGCAGGCGCCCGGCTGGTCCGGGATCGACCTGACCTCGTCGGACGCGAACGGCACCTGGCAGGGGACGCTCGTCACCCTCGTCACGTCGCTCGCGTTCTGGGGCATGGTCGAGTTCCTGGCGTGGTGGCGGGGGCTGGACCGCCGGTTCGCCGGGCACGAGGCACCCCGGTTCCGCGGTGTGACCCCGGCCTGGGCGGGCGGCGTCCGCTGGACCCGGCCTGGAGGCACGGGCTGGGCGACCACGCCGGCCCGCGCCGACGACGTGGCCGGGTCCGACCACCGTGCCGGCTCCGACACGGACGGTGCTGTGGACAGTGCGGTGGGTGTCGCCGGTCGCCCGTAGGCTCGTGGCATGAGCACCACGCCCGCGTCCGCTGCCGTGCCTGCTCCCGCCGCCGTGTCCGCACCCCGTGCCGCTGCGCTCGACGTGCTGCACCGCGTGTGGGGCTACGACGACTTCCGCGGCGAGCAGGCGGCCATCATCGACCAGGTGGTGGCCGGTGGCGACGCCCTGGTGCTCATGCCGACCGGTGGCGGCAAGTCCCTCTGCTACCAGGTGCCATCGCTCGTCCGCGACGGCGTCGGGGTCGTGGTGTCGCCGCTCATCGCCCTCATGCAGGACCAGGTCGACGCCCTGGCGGCGAACGGCGTGCGGGCCGCATTCCTCAACTCGACGCAGGGCCCCGACGAACGGTCCCGGGTCGAGCGTGCCGTGGTGCAGGGCGAGGTCGACATGCTCTACCTCGCTCCCGAGCGGCTCCGGCTCGAGTCCACCCGTGCGCTCCTCGACCGGGCGCGCGTCTCGCTGTTCGCCATCGACGAGGCGCACTGCGTCGCCCAGTGGGGCCACGACTTCCGCCCGGACTACCTCGAGCTGAGCGTCCTGCACGAGCGGTGGCCGACGGTGCCGCGCATCGCCCTGACCGCCACCGCGACGCCGCAGACCCACCGCGAGATCTCCGCACGGCTCGGCCTCGACGACGCCGCGCACTTCGTCGCCGACTTCGACCGGCCGAACATCCAGTACCGCATCGAACCGAAGACCGGTGCGCTGCAGCAGCTGCTCACCTTCATCCGCACGGAGCACAGCGGCGACGCCGGCATCGTGTACTGCCTGTCCCGCAACTCCGTCGAGCGCACCGCGTCCGCCCTGGCCGAGCAGGGGATCAACGCCCTGCCGTACCACGCGGGCCTCGACGCCCGGGTGCGTGCCCGCAACCAGTCGACGTTCCTGCGCGAGGACGGCGTCGTCATGGTGGCGACGATCGCGTTCGGCATGGGCATCGACAAGCCCGACGTCCGGTTCGTGGCGCACCTCGACCTGCCGAAGTCGGTCGAGGGCTACTACCAGGAGACCGGCCGTGCAGGTCGTGACGGGCTGCCCGCCACCGCGTGGCTCGCGTACGGCCTGAACGACGTCGTGCAGCAGCGGCGGATGATCGACCAGTCCGAGGGCGACGCCGCACACCGTCGGCAGCTCAGCGCCCACCTCGACGCCATGCTCAGCCTGTGCGAGACGATCGAGTGCCGCCGGGTGCGGCTGCTCGCGTACTTCGGGCAGGAGAGCACGGCGTGCGGCAACTGCGACACGTGCATCGCGCCGCCGGAGTCGTGGGACGGTACGGTCCCCGCGCAGAAGCTGCTGTCCACCGTCGTGCGGCTCGAGCGTGAGCGCCGCCAGCGGTACGGTGTCTCGCACCTCGTCGACATCCTGATCGGCAAGCGGTCGCCCCGCGTGCAGGAACTCCAACACGACACCCTGGCCACCTTCGGCATCGGCGCCGACCTGTCCGAGGGCGAGTGGCGCGCGGTCGCACGACAGGTGCTGGCCCAGGGCTACGCGGCGGTGTCGGGCGACGGCTTCGGCACGGTCGTCCTCAGTCCCACGAGCGCCGAGGTCCTGACGGGCAAGGTGCAGGTGCGGATGCGTCGCGACCCGGTCAAGACTCCGCGAGCCGGACGCAGCAGCCGACGGACGGTCGTCACCGACATGCCGCAGGAAGCCGTCGGCCTGTTCGAGGCCCTGCGTGCCTGGCGTGCAGCCGAAGCCCGCGAGCAGGGCGTCCCCGCGTACGTGGTGTTCAACGACGCGACGCTCCGGGGCATCTCCGCCGTCCGACCGGCCGACGTCGACCAGCTCGGCGAGATCTCCGGCGTCGGCGCGGCGAAGCTCGAGCGCTACGGGCGCGCGGTCCTCGACGTCGTCGCCGCGGCCGACTGACCGCCGACCAGCACTGCATGCCGTTCCGGGCATGTGCCCTCCGCGCGCCTCATTACACTCGGTAGCTCGTCACCACGAGGAGGTCCGGTGTCCGGTTCGACGAAGTTCGCCACCGTGCTCAGTCGCGCGGTGGTGACCCCGCTCGCCCGGTTGCTGTGGCGCCCGAAGATCATCGGTCGTCGGAACGTCCCGAAGCGTGGTGCGGTGATCCTCGCGAGCAACCACCGCTCGTTCATCGACTCGCCCGCGATCACGCTCATGGCACCGCGCAAGGTGTCGTTCCTGGCGAAGCAGGAGTACTTCACGGGTTCGGGTCTCAAGGGAGCCGTCTCGCGCGCGTTCTTCGGGGGCATCGGCGCCATCGGGGTCGAGCGTGGCGCGGGTGCGGCGGCGCAACAGGCCCTCGACCTCGGGCTGACACGCCTGCAGGAGGGCGAGGCGTTCGCGATCTACCCGGAGGGCACGCGCTCGCTCGACGGCCGGATCTACAAGGGCCGCACGGGTGTGGCGTGGCTGGCGCTGACGAGTGGCGCCCCCGTGGTGCCCGTCGCGCTCACCGGCACCGAGGACGTCCAGCCGGTCGGGTCCCGGCTGCCGAAGCTCGCCCGCGTGACGATCGAGTTCGGGCAGCCGATCGACCTGTCGTCCTTCGGTGAGGCGTCGTCCGGTCGTGCTCGGCGCCACGCGACCGATGCCGTGATGGCGGCGATCCAGGAGCTCAGCGGCCAGGAGCCGGCGAACACCTACAACAACCCGCCCGCGACGATCGTGGAGCGGGTCCGTCGTGCGCTGCAGCCGGACGACCCGACCGCTGCCGCCGTCGACCCCGACTGATCACCGCGACTGTCCGGTCACTATTGCACATCTGAAATATCGATGGTTGAATGGCGGACGTGCCGCTCGGCACGCCGCCATCGCCGGTCGCCCGAGAACGACCAGCCACGACATCCAGATCGGACCGTCCGCAGCATGTCCTCCACCCCGCTCTTCGACTCCATCGCCCAGCGTCGCGATCAGGCCGACGCTCCGCACTCCACCGTGCGCTCCACCCCGTCGCCGGCGATCGCCGTCGTGACCCCGGTACCGACCTCGCCGATGTCCGCGCCCGTCCGCCCGGGTGACTCCACGCTGGTGCCGGCCGCCCTCGTCGCCGCGATCGACGAGATCCCGGTGCGGGTGGCATCGGCCCTGGTGACCGAGGTCACGATCCGCCCCGAGCACCTCGTCCTGGTCGAGACCGTCGCCGACGCGATCACCCGCGCGGTCGTCGACGCCGTCGTGTGCGAGCTGGACCGGATCGCCCGTGACGGCGTCGTCCGCGTCTGACCGGGCCGGGCGCCGCACGATGACGACCCCCGACGACGGCCTGCCCCGGCGCCCACGCGGTGCCGAGCGTCGCGCCGCCGCCCGACCGACCGCGCCCCGGCCGCGCCGTGCACGGCACGCTGCACAGCCGGGGCCGCTCCGAGCCGCCGGGGTGGCGGGAGGGGGCACCGCCACCCCGGCTTCCACCCAGCCCGCACGACGCATCCGGCCTCCACAGCCCAGCCGGCCCACGCGGTCGGTCGCTCCCACACAGCCGGCTGCCTCCACGCAGCCGGCCGCTCCCACGCTTCGTCGCCCCGCGTCCTTCCGGATCCCAGCACGGCGGACCCTTCCCGCCGCGGCGGTCACCGCCGTCACGTGCCTGTTCGTCGCGGTCGGCTCCCCGCAGACCGCCGTCGCCGCTCCGGCCGCTTCAGAATCCCGGTCGGCATCGGCCGGCATGCAGCACTTCGTCGCCGACAGTTCGACCGGGCCGACGGCCGGCCGCGACGACTTCTCGGTCGGCCGTGCTGCCGCGGCGCTCCGGGTCCCCGGTGGTTCGGGCCCGACCGGTGGCGCCGCCCGTCCCACGGCCGGTGCGATCCCGGACGCCGGTGGCTTCGGCTCCCGCTGGGTCGTCGGCTGTGCGGCGTGCTCGTCGAACCACCAGGGGGTCGACTTCGCCGCGGCCATCGGGACCCCGGTCGTCGCCGCGCTGCCCGGCCGGGTCGTCTCGGCGGGTGTCCTCGGTGGCTACGGCAACCAGGTTCTCCTGCAGCACGCCGACGGCACCGCGACGCGGTACGGGCACCTGTCGGTGATCGACGTCCGCCCCGGCCAGGTCCTCGGCGCGGGGGAGCGGCTCGGGGCCGTCGGCAACACGGGTGTCTCGACCGGCGCACACCTGCACTTCGAGGTCATCGTGGCCGGCACCCCGATCGACCCGGCCGCCTGGCTCAGGGCTCGCGGGCTCCTCTGACGGCGTCGGGCGTAGCGTTGGAGCGGTCGCGGCACGCTGTCGCGCCAGGACGGAGACGCACGTGCGAGTGACGGTGTTGGGGACGGGTGCGATGGGTGCCGGTGTGGCGGGATCACTGCTCCGCGACGGCCACGAGGTGACGGTCTGGAACCGCAGTGCCGACAAGGCCTCGCCCCTGGGCGACCGCGGCGCGACGGTGGCGAGCGACCCTGGCACTGCCGTCGAGCACGCCGAGGTCGTCCTGCTCACCCTGTTCGACACCGATGCGGTCGTCGACGTCCTCGAGCAGGCCGCCGGCGACGCCCCGACCGACGCCGTGTGGGTGCAGGCCTCGACGATCGGGGTCGACGGCACCGCGACGATCGTGCAGCTGGCCGAGAAGTACGGCATCACCCTCGTCGAGGCGATGATGCTCGGCACGAAGGCCCCCGCAGAACAGGGCAAGCTCACGATGCTCGCGGCCGGCCCGGCGGACCTGCTCGACCGTGTCGGCACCGTGCTCGACGCGATCGGCGCGAAGACCGTCCGCGCCGGCGACCACGTCGGCGACGGCACCGCACTCAAGCTCGCCGCGAACGCCTGGATCGCCTCGATCACCGCGGCGACCGGGCAGTCCCTGGCCCTCGCGGCGGCGCTCGGGCTCGACCCCGCGCTGTTCCTGCAGGCCATCGAGGGCAGCGCGAGCGACTCCGCCTACGCCCACACCAAGGGCGCCGCGATGATCGCCCGCGAGTTCCCCGCCCAGTTCGCGCTCGACGGGCTGCGGAAGGACATCGGACTCATCACCGATGCCGCCCGGACTGCGGGGGTGTCCACCACGCTGCTCGAGCCACTCGGGCGCGTCTACGCCGATGCCAGCGCAGCCGGCCACGGGGGCGACGACATCGCCGCGGTCGGCACCGCGTTCTGACGCACGGGCAGACGCACGCGCACAGACACCCGCACCCGCACGCGCACGGGTCCGCCGACCGATCAGCCCCGGCGGAACAGCTGCCGCAGGCGCTTCGTGAGCCGCCCCACGGCCTCGTCGTTCATGGTGTTGGCGAGGTCGAACGCCTCACGAGCCGGATCGGACCCGGCCTGGATGCGTCGGAGTGCGGCGTCGGCACGGGCCCGCGAGTCGAGTTCGGCGAACGGCATGTCGTCCTCGGGGTGGTGCTCGCCGCGAGGGTCCATGCGGTCCAGGCTACGCGCGACGGAGGTGGTCCGACCCGGCGTCGAGCTCGTCCACGACGCGGACCATCTCGTCCAGGAAGTCCACGACGACGGCCATCTCGTTGCTCGGCAGATGCTCGGTGACCTCGAGCGCGCGGGCGTCGAGTTCCTCGATGACCCGGAGCGCGTGGCGCATCGAGGTGCCGGTGGCGGTGAGGATCACGCCACGGCGGTCGTTCGGGTCGGCGTGCCGTTCGACGTGGCCGCTGCGGACGAGCCGGTCGACGAGCGCCGACGTCGACGCCGCGGTGATCTCGAGCCGCTCGGCGAGGTCCTTCGCGTTGACGGTGCGGCCGTCGTGCTCGGCGTCGATCAGGAACCGGAGCGCCAGCAGGGCGTTCTCGCCGATCCCCAGTGCCTCGCGCGCTCGGCGCTGCGCAGCACTCTCGGCCGTCCGGTACCGCCGCAGGGCGTTGAGGACGTCCACGGCGGAGACCGCGGAGTCCTCGTACCAGTACCCCGCGGTGCTGGTCATCACCTCGGACGTCATGCCCCAATGCTAGACGCTCTAGTTAGATTGTCTAGCGAGCGCGGAGACGGGACACCTGCAACACCCGTGACGCGGTTCTGTAACACCCCGGCAACGCCGGCTCGTTAGGTTCTGGACATGCAGGAGCAGCCGTGCTGAGCCGCCTCGCGGGGAACGTCTTCCACGTGGGGAGCGCGGTGGAGCGCACCGACGTCGTCGCACGCTTGCTCGACGTCTACGTCGCCCGCCGAGAACCAGGCACCCTCGACGACGACCGGCTCGTGTCCACCGAGCTCCGCAGCGTCATCGGGACCACCGGCCCCGCGAACGACCCGGACCGCGCCGCCACCGTCGACGCCCTCGCGCTCGACCGGCACGAACCCGCGTCCATCGCCGCCGCGGTCGCCGTCGCCCGTGACCACGCACGCCGCGCCCGCGAGGTCGTCTCGAGCGAGCTCTGGGACTGCCTCGACGTCACGCGGTCGCGGATGCCCCGGAAGATCGCCCCCGACCGGGCGCACGAGTTCCTCGGCTGGGTGCGGGAGCGCAGTGCCCTCGCCATCGGGGTGGTCGAGGGGGATGCCAGCCGCGACGAGGTGTGGGAGTTCTTCACCCTCGGACGCTCGCTCACCCGCTGCGCCTCCACCGCACGGCTGCTGGCGTCGCGGTTGCTCGAGCCGGACGCGGTCACCTCGTGGACGGCGGCGCTCCGGGCGTGCGGCGCGGGCGAGGCCTTCCTGCGCGGCCGTGACCACGCCCCGGTGCCGTCCGACGCCGCCGCCTTCCTGCTCCTCGACGCGCACAGCCCGCGGTCGTTGCGGTTCACCGTGCACCGCGCGGCCGAGTGCCTGGCCGACGTCGCCCCGTCCTGCGTCGCGGACGAGGTCGCCGGGTTCGACGAGGTCCGCGCCCTGCTCGACGGCATCCCCGAGGAGTCGGCGCTCGCGGTGGCGGGTGACGTCGGGCAACGGCTGGCGGTGGCTGCCGACCGCGTCGCTGCGGCCCTCGACGAGCGCGTCTTCGCGTCGTCCGCACCCGTGCTCTGAGCCCGCCCGGCGCGCGCGTCCGGAGCCGCGTCGGCGCGTGTGTGGCGGGACCGGGCCGGTCTGCGCGTCGTGACCGTGGCCGTGTGCCCGGGTGGTGCCGGACGGGAGGCCCGTGGCGGCGCCGGTGCGGGCCTCCCGTCCGACGGTCGGTGCGTCACGGGCCGTCGGCCGACGGGCAGGGTGACCCGCCGGTCCGTCAGACGGCGCTGGAGCGGTCGGCGAGCGTCTCGTCGCGTTCCAGCTCGCGGCGGAGCGCCGCGCGCGAGCCGACCACCGGCACGGCGTGCGTGATCGCCAGGTGCAGCCGTGAGTCGGCGTCGTAGCGCAGCCGGACCCGCTGGTACCGGACGAGCCAGACGAGCGCGATCCCGAGGGCGACGAAGCCCGAGGCCGCGCCGACGACGATCGCCCAGCGTGGGCCGAAGGCGTCGGCGACGGCACCGACGAGCGGAGCGCCGATGGGGGTGCCGCCCGCGAAGATCGCCATGTAGAGCGCCATCACGCGGCCGCGCATCGCGGGCTTCGTCGTGGTCTGCACCAGGGCGTTCGCGGTCGTCATGAAGGTCAGGGATGCGAGTCCGACGAACACCAGCACGATTGCGAAGGTCCAGTACGTCGGGGCGAGGGCAGCGGCGGTGCACGCGAGCCCGAACCCGCCGGCGGCGAGCACGAGGGTGCGCATCCGCGGCTTGTCCCGCCGGGCGGACAGCAGTGCACCGAGCACCGAGCCGATCGCCATCACCGAGTTGAGCAGCCCGAACTCGCCGGCGCCCTGGTGGAACTCGACCCGCGCCATCGTCGAGGTGAAGATCGGGAAGTTCACGCCGAACGTCCCGACGACGAAGATCATGCAGAGCACGACGACGATGTCCGGCCGGGTGCGGACGTACCGGAAGCCGGCGACGATCTGCCCCTTGCCGCGGCCCGCCCGGACCCGTTCGGCGAGCTGGGCGGGGTCGACGAACCGGAGTGCGAGCAGGACGGCCAGGAACGACCCGGCGTTGATGACGAACACCCATCCGGAGCCGATCGCCGCGATGAGCACACCGGCGACCGCGGGGCCGATCAGGCGTGCGGCGTTGAACGACGCGGAGTTCAGGGCGACGGCGTTCGACACGTCCTCGCCCTGCACGACGTCGGAGACGAAGGCCTGCCGGATCGGGGCGTCGAACGCGGCGACGATGCCGAGTGCCAGGGCGAAGCCGTAGAGCGCGAGCAGGGTGGCCGTGTGGGTGAGGACCATGACGCCGAGTCCCAGTCCGAGCAGCCCCATCAGGCCCTGGGTGAGCATGAGCATCTTCCGGCGGTCGAACCGGTCGGCGGCGAGCCCGGTGAGCGGCAGGAGCAGCAGCTGGGGGCCGAACTGCAGGGCCATCGTGATGCCCACCGCGACGGCGTTGTTGTCGGAGAGCTGGGTCAGCACCATCCAGTCCTGGGCGGTGCGCTGCATCCAGGTGCCGACGTTCGACACCAGGGCTCCGGCGAACCAGATGCGGTAGTTGCGTCCGGCGAGGGAGCGGAACATGGCGGTCACTGCTGGGCCAGCCTCCTCATGATCTCGGTGGCGTCGGCGAGGGTGCTCCGCTCGTCGGCGGTGAGTGCTGCGAGTCGCGGGGAGAGCCAGCCGTCGCGGCGGCGTCGGGTCTCCTCGACGAAGGCGGCTCCGGCTGGCGTCGCACCGAGCAGCACCTTGCGGCGGTCGTCGCCGTGCCCGCACTTCGACACCAGGCCCCGCTCGACCAGCACCGCGACGGTCTTCGTCATCGAGGGCGGGGTGACGCCGTCCTGTCGGCTCAGGTCGGCCAGGGTCATGGCGCCGTCGCGGTGCAGGCGGGCGAGGGCGGAGAACTGCGCGTCCGTCACGCTCGAGTCGGCCTTCTGGGCACGGAGTGTGCGGGACAGCCGGTTCACCGCGATGCGGAGGTCGGTGGCGTCGGTCATCGGTCGTTAGCCTATCTCATTAGTTCAGCGAACGAACTGCATTTCGGGTGTACCGTGGTTGTAGACAACACGTGTTGCCGAGAGAGAAGGAGAACATGTCCGAGTTCGAGGGCAAGGTCGCCGTCGTCACCGGTGGTGGCAGCGGCATCGGTGAGTCGGTCGCGAAGGAGCTCGCCGCGGCGGGCGCCACGGTGGTCGTCGCCGACATCAACCTGGCGGGCGCCGAGCGCGTCGCCGCGTCGATCGTGGAGGTCGGTGGCACCGCCCGCGCGTTCGAGGCCAACTCCGCGGTCGCCGCGGACAACGAGCGCATGGTGCGGTTCGCGGTCGACACGTTCGGCGCGCTGCACCTGGCCGTGAACAACGCCGGCATCGGCGCAGCACCGCAGCCGATCGGCGAGTACGACATCGCCGCCTGGGACCGCGTCCGTGCGGTCGACCTGGACGGCGTCTTCTACGGGCTGCGCTACGAGATCCCCGCGATGGTCGCCGCCGGCGGTGGCGCGATCGTGAACATGGCGTCGGTGCTCGGTACGGTCGGCATGGCGCAGAACGCGGCCTACGTCGCCTCGAAGCACGCGCTCGCCGGGCTGACCAAGGTCGCCGCGCTCGAGTACTCGTCGCAGGGCGTCCGCACGAACGCCGTGGGCCCCGGGTTCATCGACACCCCGCTGCTCCGGAAGTCGCTCTCGCCCGAGGCCATCGCGGCGCTCGAGGACGAGCACGCCTCGAAGCGGCTCGGCACCGACGCCGAGGTCGCCGCGCTCGTGCTGTTCCTGCTGAGCGACAAGGCCTCGTTCATCACGGGCAGCTACCACCTGGTGGACGGCGGCTACTCCGCGCACTGACGGGTCCGGTGCACCTGGTCGTTCCGGGCGTACCTGGTCGAAACGGGCGTACCTGGTCGGTTCTTTCGACCAGGTACGCCCGTTTCCGCTTTCCAGCGCGGATGCGATGGGAAGGAACGTCGGACGGGAGGCCCGCCCAGCGTGCGCCGGTCGGCTCGCGCTGGGTGGGCCTCCCGGCCTTCAGAGCCGCGCGTCCGTCAGGATCGCGTCGTGCGGGAGCAGGGCGTGCACGCCCCACGTGCGGTTCGCGACCTGCGTGATGCGCATGCTCACCGCCACGCTCGCCATCGCGAGTGCCTCGGCGCGGCCGATGCCGTGCATCCCGGCGATCCAGTCGACCATCCGGTCGAGCGCCGTGGCCGTCGCGACGTTGAGGTCGGCGTCGAAGCCGAAGGTGATGCGGCCGGCCGGGGTGTCCGCGTGCACGCCCTCGACCGGCGCCGCATCGAGGAGCGTCAGGGTCATCGTCGTGGTCATGCCGCACTCGACCGCCGTGCCGGAGACCTCGCCGTCGCCCTGGGCCGCGTGCCCGTCGCCGACGTGGAGCAGGTCGTCCGGCACCGTCACGGGCAGGTACAGGGTCGAGCCGGCGATCAGCTCGCGGCAGTCGACGTTGCCGCCGCCGACCGTGCGGGGCGGGATCGTGGAGTGCTCCCCGGTGGGCTCGGGTGGGACGCCGACGACGCCGAGGAACGGTGCGGTCCGTACCCCGAGGCCGAGCTGGTTCACGGCGACTCCGGCGGACACGTCGATGTCCCAGAGCAGCGGGCCGCGCGACGCCGGGTCGGTCAGGCCGAGTGCGCGGTTCACGGGGGAGTCGACTCCGCCCGAGGCCGTGTAACCCCAGTCGTCGGGCACGAGGTCGTCGAAGTGCACCGCCAGGACCATCCCCGGACGTGCTCCCGCGACGGCGATCGGCCCGACCAGACAGTGGCCCCGGCGCGGGTCGATCAGGGTCGGAGCGTCGAGGCCCGGGCCCGGCTGGCGTTCCGTGTAGCCCGCGGCGCTCAGGGTGCGGACGGTCACCGTGTCGCCCGGTTCGACGGTCAGGACCGGCTGGCGTTCGGCGGTGAAGACGTCGACGGCGGAGTCGACCGTGGCGTCGAGGTGGTGGTGGGTGGTCACCGTTCGATCATCCCAGGCGGGGCAGGTGCGGGGCGGTTCCGGCGTACCTGGCGGAATCGGGCGTACCTGGTCGGAAGTTCTGACCAGGTACGCCCGATTCCACCAGCCATCGCGGGTGTTCTGGGAAGGAACGTCCTCAGTGGAACTGGGGGATCGTCAACCAGATGCCGGCCAGCACGGCGATGGTGCACAGCGCGAAGCACAGCACGGCTCCCGCCAGTGCCGCCGGCGGGGTGTGCCCGGAGCGCGGGGTCTCGTCGGAGTACTGCGTGCGCTCGCCGCCCGCGTCGTCCGGCTGCCCCGTGCCGAGCAGCCGCAGGCCGAGCGTGTACACGAGCACCAGGCCCACGGCGGCCACGAAGCCGACGCCGGCGACCGTGCCGATCGCGGTGAAGTCGATGTCCATCGTCGTTCCCCTCAGTTCGTCGCGCCGGTCGGCTGCGGCTCGGCCTGCTCGGCCGGCCCGGACTCGGTGGTGATGTCCTCGTGCGAGATCGGCTTGCGCTTGGCGAGGACGTAGAACGTGAGCCCGCCGGCCAGGGCGAGGACCGCGACGAGCACCAGTCCGAAGGCCGAGGTCGACGCGAGCCAGGTCGCGAGCGCCCCGACCACCGCAGCGGCCGGCAACGTGATGACCCACGCGATGACGATGCGGCCGACGACCGACCAGTGCACGTCGGCGAGCTTCTTGCCGAGGCCCGAGCCGACGACCGCGCCGCTCGTCACGTGGGTCGTCGAGAGCGCGAAGCCCAGGTGCGACGAGATGAGGATCGTCGCGGCGGAGCTCGTCTCGGCGGCGAAGCCCTGCGGCGACTGCACGTCGGAGATCTTCTTGCCGACCGTCTGCATGATCCGCCAGCCGCCCATGTACGTGCCGAGGCCGATCGCGAGCCCGCAGGCGAGGATCACCCAGAGCGCCGGACCGGTGCCGGCGGCCTGGTAGTTCGCGGCGATGAGGGTCAGCGTGATGACGCCCATCGTCTTCTGCGCGTCGTTCGTGCCGTGCGCGAGCGACACCAGCGACGCCGAGATCGTCTGCCCGTGCCGGAACCCGGTCGCGGCACCGTGGGTCGTCGCGTTCTTCGTGAGCACGTACGCCAGGTACGTCGCGACCAGGGCGATCACCCCGGCGATGACCGGGGAGAGCAGCGCCGGCAGCACGACCTTCGACACCACCGTCGCCCAGCTGATCGAGTTCAGCCCCGCCCCGATGATCGAGGCCCCGATGAGCCCGCCGAACAGCGCATGGGTGGACGAGGACGGCAGCCCGAGGTACCAGGTCGCCAGGTTCCAGAGCACCGCGCCGACGAGCCCCGCGAAGATCATCGTGGGGGAGATGTGGATGCCGTCCTGCCCCTCGCGGATGATGCCCTGCGAGACGGTCTTGGCGACCTCAGTGGACAGGAACGCGCCGACGACGTTGAGCACGGCGGAGATGAGCACGGCGGTCCGGGGCTTGAGCGCTCCCGTGGCGACCGACGTGGCCATGGCGTTCGCGGTGTCGTGGAAGCCGTTCGTGAAGTCGAACACGAGGGCCACGACGATCACCAGCGTGACGATGACGATGACGTCCATGCGCAGGACGCTAGGCCCGCCTGGAACCCCCTGCGTGAACGCCGGGTGAACAGGTCCGTGATGGAGCGCGTCTGCGAGGATGGCAGTGTCTGGAAGGATGCGGGTGTGCCGACTTTCTCCGCCGCTCGCGGCGACGCCTCGTTCACCGACGCCCACGGCGTCGAGATCGTCTACTCGACCTGGCGTGCGGCGCGGCCGAAGGGTGTCGTGCAGATCGCGCACGGGGTCGGGGAGCACGGGCTCCGGTACGAACCGCTCGCGCAGGACCTGGTGCGCGCCGGCTACACCGTGCACGCCAACGACCACCGCGGGCACGGTCGCACCGGCCTGACCCAGTGGGACGGCGACCACGCCAAGCTCGGCCGGCTCGGCCCCGGCGGCCTGCGCGCGGCGATCGCCGCGGTGGAACAGATGAGCGCGGTCGCGCGGGCCGACGAACCGGGGCTGCCGCTCGTGCTGCTCGGGCACTCGTGGGGGTCGCTCATGGCGCAGCGGATCGTGAACACCTCGTCGGACCGCTACGACGGCGTCGTCCTGTCCGCGAGTGCCTACCGGCTGCCCGGCTGGATGAACAGCGGCGACCTCAACGCCCGGCACGCGGGGTCCGGGCCCACCAAGTACGAGTGGCTCACCCGCGACCGGAAGATCATCGACGCGATGGCGCTCGACCCCCTGGCGGTCGAGGCCGACGTCATCGGGCTCTTCGGGCTCGCCGACACCCTCCGGCTGCTCGGTGTGCCGCGGCGGGGGATCCCGCACGACCTGCCGATGCTGCTGCAGGTCGGCTCCGACGACAGCCTCGGGGGTCCGCGCTCGATCGAGCGTCTGGCGCAGGCGTACCGCCGACGCGGACGACTGTCCGACGTGACCGTGCAGGTGTACGAGGGCGCGCGGCACGAGGTCTACAACGAGACGAACCGCGCCGAGGTCATCGGCGACCTGGTCAAGTGGCTCGACCGGGTGACGGCGCGCTGACGGCGCTCGCCGCGTCCTGCGACGCGACCGGCGGCGGACTGGAGGCCCGTGGCGGCGCCGCCACGCGCCTCCAGGCCGTCACCAGGCAGGCCCACGGCCGGGCCGTCGGCCGTCCGGAATAGGGTTGCGGCATGCACGGTGAGTACAAGGTCCCCGGAGGCAAGCTGGTCGTCGTCGACCTCGAGGTCGTCGACGGCACGATCCAGCAGTTCCGCCTGGCGGGTGACTTCTTCCTGGAACCCGACGACGCGCTGCCGCTCATCGACGCGGCCGTGAACGGGCTCCCCGCCACCACCGACGCTGCTGGCATCGCCGCAGCCGTGCGGGCGGCCCTGCCGACCGATGCGGTGCTGCTCGGCTTCACGCCCGAGTCCGTCGGCGTCGCGGTGCGCCGCGCGCTGTCGCGGGCCTCGACCTGGCGCGACCACGACTGGCAGATCGTGCACGAGGGGCCGATCAGCCCGAACGAGCACCTCGCGCTCGACCAGGTGCTGACCGAAGAGGTCGGTGCCGGCCGTCGCGGTCCCACGCTGCGCATCTGGGAGTGGGACCAGCCGGCCGTCGTGATCGGCTCGTTCCAGTCGCTCAAGAACGAGGTCGACCCCGCCGGCGCCGAGAAGTACGGCGTGCAGGTGGTCCGACGCATCTCCGGCGGTGGCGCGATGTTCATGGACGCCGGCGCCGTGATCTCCTACTCGCTCTACGTGCCGTCCGACCTGGTGCAGGGCATGACGTTCGCCGACTCGTACGCGTTCCTCGACGAGTGGGTGATCGAGGCGCTCAAGTCGCTCGGCATCGAGGCCTACTACCAGCCGCTCAACGACATCACCTCGACCAAGGGCAAGATCGGCGGGGCCGCACAGAAGCGCCTCGGCACCGGGTCGCTGCTGCACCACGCCACCATGAGCTACGACATGGACGGCGAGAAGATGGTGCAGGTGCTGCGCATCGGGCGCGAGAAGATGAGCGACAAGGGCACCACCAGTGCTGCGAAGCGCGTCGACCCGCTCCGCTCGCAGACCGGGCTGTCCCGCGCCGAGATCATCGAGCGGCTGATCGGCACCTTCACCCGGCTGTACGGGGCGACCGAGGGGCACGTGACCGAGGCCGAGCGGGAGCGCGCGCAGGAGCTGGTGCGGACGAAGTTCGCGACGAAGGAGTGGCTCGAGCGGGTGCCGTGAGCCCCGTTCCGATCGACGGTGGACGCGACGGCCGGAGCTGAGGGGGGACGTCCCGGCCGCCGCTGCCTCGAGTGTGCGCCTCGACCTCATGAACCAGACGTGTGGATGATGAGAATCCCCCGCGCGGCTGATCCGCTCGCCGCGCAGCCCACGTAGCGTCGCTGCCGTGAACTGGTTGATCTTCCTGGGGGCGGTGGCCGCCGTGGCCGTCGTGGTGTGGATCGCCGATCGCATGGGGTGGATCGACCTGTCGAACAAGTCCCAGCGCAGCGGCGGATCCGGAGGCATGGGCGGGATGCTGGACGAGGTGTTCGCACCGACCCGGCACGAGACGCAAGCCGAGTACGAACGGCAGGCGCGCCTGCCGAAACAGGCCCCGTCACCGGCGGACCACGACCACGACCTGCTCAGCGGCAGCGTGCTCATCCGGGTGCCGACGGTGCGGAGCGCCGGGCGGCACGAGGCCCGCGCGGGGACGCACGACCGCTCGTACTGAGCGGACGGGCGCCGCGCTCGTCTGGGGGTCGCCCGCGTCAGCGCGTCGTGAGCTCCTGGTAGTCCGGGTGCCGCTCGATCCACGCGTGCACGTAGCTGCACTGCGCGACGACCCGGCGTGACGAACTCGCACGCACGTCGTCGAGGGCGTGCTGCACCAGGATCGACGCGTGCCCACCACCGCGGTGCTCGGGATCGACCTCGGTGTGCACGAAGCGGATCTCGTCGCCGTCGATCTCGTACGCCGCGAGGCCGATGACCTCGCCGTCCTCGATCAGGGAGTACTGCTGCTTGTCGGTGTCGTTGCGGACCTCGGGTGCTGCTGCCATGCACTCGACCGTACGCCGGGGCCTGAGCGTGCGGTGCATGCTCGCTGGCTCCGTGCACTGCGCGGTGCGGTGCGCGTCGAGCGTGCCTGCTCGGTGCGCGACAATGGGTCCGTGCGCAGGGGAGACGACCGAGGCCCGGACCGCGTCGTCCTCGGCGACGCCCTCGACGTGGTCCCCGCGTACCCGGACGGCTCCTTCACCCTGGTGTACCTGGACCCGCCGTTCAACACCGGCCGGTACCAGCGTCGGCACGCGACGTCCGCCGTGCCGAAGGCCGACGGCCCGGTGATGGGGTTCCACGGCCGGACCTACGAGCGGGTGCGCGGCGACCTGATGCGCTTCGACGACCGGTTCGAGGACTACTGGTCGTTCCTCGAACCCCGACTCATCGAGGCCTGGCGGCTGCTCGCCACTGACGGCACGCTGTACCTGCACCTCGACTACCGCGAGTCGCACTACGCCAAGGTGCTGCTCGACGCGCTGTTCGGCCGCGAGTCGTTCCTGAACGAGATCGTCTGGGCCTACGACTTCGGTGCCAAGTCCAAGACGCGCTGGCCCACGAAGCACGACACGATCCTGGTCTACGTGAAGGACCCGTCGCGGTACTGGTTCGACTCCGAGGCCGTCGACCGCGAGCCGTACATGGCGCCGGGGCTCGTCACACCCGAGAAGCGCGAGCGCGGCAAGCTGCCCACCGACGTCTGGTGGCACACGATCGTGTCGCCGACCGGCCGCGAGAAGACCGGCTACCCCACGCAGAAGCCCGAGGGGGTGCTGCGGCGGATCGTGCAGGCGTCCTCACGCGAGGGGGACTGGGTGCTCGACTTCTTCGCGGGCAGCGGGACCACGGGCGCGGTGGCGCATGCACTGGGGCGGCGGTACGTGCTGGTGGACGACAACCCGGCGGCGATCGACGTGATGCGGAGGCGGTTGCCGGGTGCGTCGTTCGAGGTTGCTGAGGCCGGGGCGGGGTCGGCAGCGGGGGACGCGGCGCCGGCGGTCTGAGGCTGGCGGGGTCTGCGACCGGTGCGCATGGTGCATACGGGTGCACCGAGCGACAATCCACGAGTCGTTCGACGCGCGTTCTGTCGGAAGATGCACACGTACACGATGCGGGTGCATGCTGCGACGATCCACGAGTCGTTCGACGCGTGGATCGTCGGAACATGCACACACATCGAGCCAGCGCCCGCGCCGACTACTCGGCCGAGTGCCGCCCGTGCGCGTGCGCGTCGCCAGCGTCGTCAGCGTCCGTCCCGGAGGCCCGGCTCGCCTCCGCCGCGTCGGCTCCGGCCCCGGGAGCGTCCGGCTCCACGACCGCAGCCGCGTGGGCAGCCCGGGTCCGGATGGCACCGGTCGTCGTCGGTGGCTCGTCGACCGGCGCAGCCGCCGAGTGTGCACCGTGCGTCGTGGCGTTCGGCAGCGGCGCGCGGGTGTCGTCGACCCCGTGCGGTAGCACCGAGACGTCCGACGCTCCCGCGGCCCGGGCGGACCGCGGCTGCACGTCCGGCGACGTCGGAACGTCGGGCGAGGTCGGGACTTCGGCGGACGCCGCCCCCGACGGCACCGGACCGGCCCCGGGTGCCGCGGCGGCAGCGGCTGCGACGGCACTCCCGTCCGAGCCCGCCCCGGCAGCCGTGCGTGCGGCATCCGCCTGCTCCTGCAGCGCCGAGGTCTTGCGGAGCGGCGGCACCCGGAAGAACCACGTCAGCACGAACGCGATCAGGATCACCGCGAGGCCGACGTAGTAGACGCGGACGGCCGAGTCGCTGAACCCGACCAGGAACGGACGGCTGAGCCGGGGGTCCGCGCCGTTCAGGAACGACGTGTCGCTCGTCGCCGAATCGGTGGACGAGCTCGCGGCCGAGTCGCCGCTCTTCAGCTGCTTGATGAGCGTCGGGGCGACCTGGTCGACGACGTTCTCCCGCTGCCCCTTGTCCGAGTAGTCGATCTGCAGCGTGCCGTCGACGACCGAGGCGTTCGCCTTCGTGGCTGCCGTCTCGAGCGCCTGCTGCTCGGCTGCTGGCTTCGCGTCGTCGACCTGCTGGGCGATGATCGTGTCCGCTGCGGCGGCGGGGACCGTGCCCGCGGCGACCTGCCGCTGCACGGCGGCCGTCACCTGCTTGGTCACGGCGGCGTCGGCGGCCTGCTTCGCCTGCGCGGTGCCCTGGTCGAGACCGTCCTGCACGTTCTTCTGCACCGGGTCGACGATCTTCGTCCAGATCTCGTCCATCACGCCCTGGTTCTTCGAGGCGTTCGCGACGGAGGGCGTCATCGCGGCGTTGAGCGCGCTCTTCAGGTCGGACTCGTTCTGCATCGCGGCGCTGATGTTCGTCGGCATCAGGGTGAACAGCACGGAGAGCAGGACGGCGGTGCCCATGGTGCCGCCGATCTGGCGGAAGAACGTCGCCGCGCTCGTCGCGACACCGATATCCCGCGGCGAGACCGAGTTCTGCGCGGCCAGGGTCAGCGTCTGCATGAGCTGCCCGAGTCCGAGCCCGATGCCGAACATGCCGAGCATCAGGAACCACAGGGGTCGGTCGGCGGTCAGGAACGTCAGGACCGTGAAGCCGATCGCCGTGAACGCCGTTCCGGTGATCGGGAAGACCTGGTAGTTGCCGGTCTTCGAGATGATCTGGCCGGAGGCGATCGACGAGATCATCAGGCCGAGCACCATCGGCAGCATGGCGAACCCGGACTCGGTCGGGGTCACGCCCTTGACGATCTGCAGGTACAGCGGGATCGTCAGCATCGCGCCGAACATGCCGAAGCCGACGAGCACGGACAGGATCGCGGACATCGAGAACACCCGTGACCCGAACAGCTTCATCGGCAGGATCGCGTCGTCGCCCATGGCCCGCTCGACGATGATGAACGCGATCAGGCCGAGGGCACCGATGGCGTAGCAGGCGAAGGCGGCGGGGGAGTCCCAGCCCCACTCGCGGCCCTGCTCGGCGATGAGCAGCAGCGGCACGAGCGTGACGATGACGAGCGTCGCGCCCCACCAGTCGATGCGGGGCTTGCCGCGGTCGCCGAACTTCGGCAGGTGCAGGAACGTCAGCACCATGAACAGGGCGATGATGCCGATCGGCACGTTGATCAGGAACACCCAGCGCCAGCCGGCGATGAACAGCAGCTGGTCCGCGCCGGCGAAGACGCCACCGACGAGCGGCCCGATGACGGACGAGATCCCGAAGACCGCCAGGAAGTAGCCCTGGTACTTCGCCCGCTCGCGTGGGGCGAGCATGTCGCCCATGATCGCCAGCGGCAGGGACATCAGACCACCGGCGCCCAGGCCCTGCAGCGCACGGAACCCGGCGAGCATGAGCATCGAGTCGGAGAACGACGCCGCGAACGAACCGACGATGAAGATGCCGATCGCGGTGATGAAGAGCGGCCGGCGACCGAAGATGTCGGAGAGCTTGCCGTAGATCGGGGTCGTCACCGTCGACGCGATCAGGTACCCGGTGGTGACCCAGGCCTGCTGGTCGAGTCCGTGCAGGTCGTCACCGATGGTGCGGATCGCGGTGCCGACGATCGTCTGGTCGAGGGCACCGAGGAACATGCCGGCCATCAGGCCGTAGATCACCAACAGGATCTGTCGGTGGTTCATCACGACGTTGGACGCCGTGGTGGGGGCCGCGGGTGCGGTCGCCGTCTGGGTCATGAGCAGGGTCTCCCGGGGTACCGATGCGCTGGCAGAACGATTTTTGCGCTGCCTGCAAAGTTACAACTGCCGCAAGTGCTCGGTCGCACCGGGACGGCTTCCTGAGTGGATCGGCAGTCACGGTACGCCCAGTGGGCCCCGGTGGCACACGGCCTGGAGGCCCGGCTCGGTTCCGGCGGACGGGCTGCGGTGTCCGAGACCCGCAGCCCGTCCGACGAGGGCGCTACGCGCCCAGTGCTGCGTCGACGATCTCCTTGGCCTCGCGCTGCACCTGCTCGAGGTGCTCCTGCCCGACGAAGCTCTCGGCGTAGATCTTGTAGACGTCCTCGGTGCCCGACGGCCGCGCGGCGAACCACGCCTTGTCGGTGACGACCTTCACGCCGCCGACGGCTGCGTCGTTGCCCGGGGCCTTCGACAGCTTCGCGGTGATCGGGTCGCCGGCCAGGGTGTCCGCGGTGATGGCGTCGCCGTCGAGCTTGCCGAGGCGCGCCTTCTGCTCCTTCGAGGCCGCGGCGTCGACGCGCTGGTAGACCGGCGCGCCGAAGCGCTCGGTCAGCTCGGCGTAGAGCTGCGAGGGGGTCTTGCCGGTGACGGCGACGATCTCGGACGCCAGGAGCGCCAGGATGATGCCGTCCTTGTCGGTGGTCCACGCGGTGCCGTCGGTGCGCAGGAACGACGCACCCGCGGACTCTTCGCCGCCGAAGGCCACGGAACCGTCGATCAGACCGGGGACGAACCACTTGAAGCCGACCGGGACCTCCCACAGGCGACGCCCCAGGGACTCGGCGACGCGGTCGATGATGCTCGACGACACCAGGGTCTTGCCGATCGCGGCGTCGTCGCGCCACTCGGGCCGGTGCGCGTAGAGGTACTCGATCGCGACCGCGAGGTAGTGGTTCGGGTTCATCAGCCCGCCGTCGGGCGTGACGATGCCGTGCCGGTCGGAGTCGGCGTCGTTGCCGGTGAGCACGTCGAAGTCGTCCTTCCGGGCGAGCACCGAGGCCATCGCCGAGGGGCTCGACGGGTCCATCCGGATCTTGCCGTCCCAGTCGAGCGTCATGAACGCCCACGTGGGGTCGACCTCGGGGTTCACGACGGTCAGGTCGAGGCCGTAGTGGTCGCGGATGGCGTTCCAGTACGGCAGCGAGGCACCACCGAGCGGGTCGGCACCGATCTTCACGCCGGCACGCTTGATCGCGGCGATGTCGATGATGTTCTCGAGGTCGGCGACGTACGTGTTCAGGAAGTCGTAGCGCTCGGGCTCGGCGTCCTCGGTGCGCTGCACCTCGGCGTTGCCACCCTCGATGATCGCGTTCGCCCGGTTCGCGATCCAGCTCGTGGCGTCGCTGTCGGCGGGACCACCGTGCGGCGGGTTGTACTTGAAGCCGCCGTCGCGGGGCGGGTTGTGGCTCGGCGTGATGACGATGCCGTCGGCCGTGTCCGGGTTGCCGGCGCGGTTGTAACGGATGATCGCGTGGCTCAGCGCGGGCGTCGGCACGAAGCCGTCCTCGCTGTCGGCGAGCACGCGGACGCCGTTGGCGGCGAGGACCTGCAGCGCGGTCTGCTCGGCGGGGGCCGAGAGGGCGTGGGTGTCGCGGCCGATGAAGAGCGGCCCGTCGGTGCCCTGGTCGCGGCGGTACTCCACGATCGCCTGCGTGATGGCGGCGATGTGGGTGTCGTTGAAGGCGGTGTCGAGCGACGACCCGCGGTGTCCGGACGTGCCGAACACGACCTTCTGCTCGGGGACCGAGACGTCGGGCACTCGGTCGTGGTAGGCGGCGAGGAGCTCGTCGAGGTCGACGAGGTCGTCTGCGGTCGCTGGGGTGCCGGCGCGGTCGTTCATGCGTCCATCCTGGCATCGGCCGCCCTGGCGCGTTCGGGGGAAGTGCACCAGAGGCCGGGAACGCGAGCGAGCGGCCGCCCCACCCGGGTTGAGGGGGGACCCCCGGGGTGGACGACCGCTCGCGGTCTGTGGAGGCAGGTGCCTCAGGCGGTGCGGAACGAACCCGTCGCCGTGCGGAACGAACCGGTCACGGTGCGCGTCGAGGACGTCGCGGTGCCGGGACGGCGGAACTGCGTGTCGACGAAGCGGCCGAGTGCACGGCCGATGCCGGCGCCGGTGTAGCTGCCGATCGGGCTGCGGGTCGCGTCGCCGGTGAAGGCGCCGAGCTCGGCGCGGGTCTCGAGGCCGGTCACGTAGGCGCCGCCCAGGGGGTTCTGACGGTTCTGCATGGGTGCTCCTCGTCGTCGTGCCGAGGTCCGCAGGTCACCGAGCCGGCGACCGCGACGCCGTCGGCTGGATGACCACCACTCTACGCGCTTGTCTTGCATGGTGCAAAACAAGGATGCGTTCTGCGGTCAGATCCACCCTCGGTCCCAGGCCACGGCGGCGGCTGCGACGCGGTTGTCGACGTGCAGCTTCGCGATCGCCGACGACAGGTGGTTCCGGACCGTGCCGTGCGCGAGCGAGAGCTCCCGGGCGATCTGCTTCGTCGCGAGCCCGTCACGGGTGCAGCGCAGGACGTCGGCCTCGCGCGGGGTGAGCGGGCTCTCGTCCTCGGTGAGCGCGGCCGCCGCGAGACCGGCGTCGATGTACCGCTCGCCCGCCGCCACGTCACGGATGATCTCGGCCAGCCGGGCGGCCGGCGTGGACTTCGGGACGAAGCCGCGGACCCCGGCGGACAGGGCACGCCGGAGGGTCCCCGGCCGCGCATGGCGGGTGACGATCACGGTGGGCATCGCGTCCGACAGTGCACGGGCGGCCTCGATGCCGTCGAGGACGGGCATCTCGAGGTCGAGCAGGACGACGTCCGGCCGGTGCGTCCGGGCCCCGGTGACCGCTGCTGCACCGTCGGCGACGTCGGCGACGACCTCGAGGTCGGGTTCCAGGCCGAGCAGGGCGACGAGCGCGCCACGGATGAGTTCCTCGTCGTCGGCGATGACGATCCTGATCACGGGCGCACCGCCGCTCGTGCAGGTACCGGGATGCGCACGAGGAGGGCGAACCGGTCCTCGCTCCGGTCGACGTCGACCGTCCCGCCGTGCGTCGCGACCCGCTGTCGGAGCCCGTCGATGCCGGTGCCGGTACCGTGTCGTTCGGACGAACGCGGTGCGTCGTTCGCCACCGTGAGGTTCCAGGCGCCGCCGTCGCGCAGCAGCTCGATCGACGCGGTGCTGGCATGGCTGTGCCGGATGGTGTTCGTCGCGGCCTCGCGGATCGCGACGGCGAACAGGGCGCCGACCGCGTCGGGCATGCCGGCGGTCTCGAGCCGCACGCGGCAGTCGACCCCCGCCGACCGCAGGACGGCTGCGGCGTTCCGGGCCTCGACCGCCACCGTCACGGTGCGGTAGCCGCCGACGAGCGCCCGGGTGTCCTCGAGCGCTTCCCGCGCCACGGTCCGGATGTCGGACACCTCACCCCGGGCACGCTCGGGGTCGGCGTCGAGCAGCCGTTCGGCGAGCTCGCTCTTCAGGGCGATGAC
The DNA here is from genome assembly GCF_003234395.1 of Curtobacterium sp. MCLR17_051. NCBI lineage: Bacteria > Bacillati > Actinomycetota > Actinomycetes > Micrococcales > Microbacteriaceae > Curtobacterium > Curtobacterium sp. MCLR17_051. The sequence goes on along the minus strand of NZ_QKTA01000022.1, from coordinate 10,866 downwards.
CTGCAGGTGGTGGCCCTGGATGTCGTGCAGGTCGGTCGCGAAGCGGAGTCGTTCCTCGGCGACTGCGAGGTCGGACGCGGTGCGACGAGCGGCTTCGAGCCGGAGCACGACGCGGTGGATCCACACGACGCTCAGCGGCATCAGGGCGAAGAGCGCGAGGGTCCCGACCAGGACCAGTTCGGCTGGCTCGGCACGGGCGTCGGCCGCCCCGACGAGCAGGACGACGGTGCCGGCGAGCACGGTGACCCGAGCCCACCCGCGCAGCATGCAGCCGACCGTGCCGCCCGCGATCGCCAGGGTGAACGACCACGCGGAGCCGGTCGCCGACGGAACCAGCGCGACCACCCACGTGGCGACCGCGAGCACCAGCAGGGCGAGCACGGCCGGGTGGCGTGCCGACGCCGCACCGGCGGGACGGAGCAGCAGTGGGATCGATGCGAGCGCCGCCACCATCGCGGCGACGGTGAGCACGACGAGCACGGGGGTGCGCGCTGTCGGCGGACCGTCGGTCCCGATCAGGACCTGCGCGCCGCCGCCCACCAGCACCACGAGCCACAGCGACGCGACCGAGGACCAGCGGACCACCCGGACGTCGGCGTCGGCGCGGGGCCGCTCCTGCCCGGGATGCGTCACGCGCCCAGGGTAGCGAGGGTCGCGTTGGTGTCCCTGGCGATCCGTTCCGACAGGGTGTGGTGCAGGTAGTGGTCGCCGACCAGTCCGATCACCTGGCCGTGGTCCACGGTCGCAGCCTGGCGCTCGTGCAGCCGGACCCAGTTCGGCACGTCGTTGTCGTTCGTCCGCACGAACAACAGCACGGGCAGGTCGGCGGGGAACCGCGAGTCCTCGACGGACCGGAAGTTCTCCGGCGCGTGCCGCATCTCGTCGATGATCGTCGGGGCGGCGCCGTTCTTCGCCGAGAGCAGCTGCATCTGGCGCTTCGTCGCGTCGTCGTAGGCATCGCCGTACGTGTCCGAGGACGCTCCGCCGAGCGCGCGCAGCAGACCGAGCCGGTCGAGGGCGACGATCGCGCCGGTCGGGATCGGCTCGTCCCAGCTCGACTGCCGCGGCACACTGCTGTCGATGCCGACGAAAGCGGTCACCTCGTCGCGGTACGCCGTCGTGTAGGGCAGGGCGTAGATGCCCGCGACCGAGTGGCCCATCAGCACGTACCGGTCGACGTGCAGGTGCTGCAGGGCCTCGTGGACCTCGCGGGTGATGTTCGCGGCGGTCCGCGGGACATCGGTCTGGTCGCTCAGCCCGGTGCCGAACGGTTCGACGGCGACGACCCGGTGTGTCCGGGCGAGCTGGTCGATGAGCGGCCCGAAGTCGAGTCCGGGGGCGGCGGTGCCGAGCCCGGGCAGGAGCACGATCGTGCCGGTGTCGGACGTGTTGCCGGTGCCGCGGACGACGACGTTCATCCGCTTGCCGTCCACGGGAACACGCTCGCCGTAGTCGTCGATCTCGGACGCTTCGACGTGGGACGCGACGACGTTGACGACCGTCGTCGTCGCCAGGGCGAGGACCGGGACCGCCACCAGTGCGCCGAGGGTGATCAGGGTGATGCGCAGGGACTTCCGCACGGTGCTCGTCTCGATCGGGCCGCGCAGGGTGCGCGCGGCGGGTCCGATCAGTCAAACGGCGCGGGGCGCCGCGCGGATGTGCCCCGGTGTCACGATCGACCGTGACGGATGTCATGGTCGATCGTGCCGCGGCCAGCTCAGGCGAGCAGCTCGCAGAAGTTCCGGCCCTCGGCCGTCCAGCTCTGCCGCGCGACCAGTCCGGCGTCCGCCGCGTGCCGGTGCAGGGCGTCGAGGCCGACCTCGGCCCAGGGGAACCCGGCGCTCTCGTTGCCGTCGGCGTCGACCACCCGGGCGGTGTACACGCGGTCGGCCGTGACCTCGGGGTTCGTCTCCACGATGACCCGGCCACCCGCTCGTACGATCTCGCGGCAACGGGCGAGCAGGGCCGTGGGGTCGCCGCCGATGCCGATGTTGCCGTCGATCACGAGCGCGGTGTCCCAGTGGCCCTCGTCGGGCACGGCGTCGAACACGGAACCCTGTAGAGCCGTGCCGCCGGAGCGCTGCGCGATGGCGACGGCCTCGGCGGAGACGTCCACGCCGAGCGCCGGGATGCCCCGGGAGCGTGCGGCGACGAGCATCCGGCCCGGGCCGCAGCCGATGTCGATGACGCCGCCGTCGACGTCGTCGAGCAGCGAGCGGTCGACACGGTCGGCGGCGGCGCTCCAGCGGCCGACGTCCATCGTGGTGACGGCGTCGGGACGGTCGGCGTCGGTCAGGCGCAGGTGGCCGTCGGTGCGGAGCGCACGGGCGTACGGCTCGCCGCCGCCGGCACCGAACGAGACGGGTGCGTGCATGGTCATCGGGTGCTCCCCACGGTCTCGGCACGGAGTGCCCGGGTGAAGTCGGAGTCGGGTGCGAGGTCGGCGACCCGCTCGGCGTCCGGCATGGTGTCGACGTCGAGCAGCTCGCCGAGCACGCCCACGTCGAGTCCGGCATCGGTCAGGCGTGCGAGCTGCACGGCTCCGGTGTCGTCGCGGGACATCGGGACGCCGCGCAGCAGGTCGCCGGTGGGCTCTCGCAGGTACAGCGACCAGAAGCCGCCGTCCTCGGCCGGGCCGAACCAGGCATCGCGGGCGGCGCTGTCGAACACCGGGGCGAGGTCCGCGGGGGACACCTGCGGGGTGTCCATGCCGACGAGCAGCAGCGGACCGTCGACGGCGTCGAACAGGAACCCGAGGCGCTCGTCCAGGCCGCCACCGGGCTGGTGCAGCACCTCGAACCCGTCGGCCGCGGCGGGCACGACGTCGCCGTCGAAGAACAGGACCCGGCGTGCCGCGGGCAGTGCGCGGACGGTCGCCAGGGTGTCGCCGAGGCTCGCGGACGCGACGCGCGCGGCGCCCTCGGGGGAGAGCGCCGGCGTCAGCCGGGTCTTCACCTTGCCGGGCAGGCACTCCTTCGCCACGACCGCGACGGTGACGTCGGTGCGCGCAGCGTCGCCGGCGTGGACGTGGGTGGGGTCGGCGGTCACGAGCGGGCCTCCTCGACCACGGGGGTGGACTCGGCCGCCTGGCGGAGCGGTCCCGGTGCCACGACCCGGACACGGGCCTCCCGGCGGTACGCACGGAGCAGACGGGACATGTCCCGCACCGCGTTGATCGTGCCGCGGAGCGTGCCGGTGACCTTGCTGTCGCCGATGCGCTGCGCGTACCCGATGTCGGATTCGTCGACGCGCCAGCCGGCGGCGTGCGCGGCGAGGACCATCTCGAGCGGGTAGCCGCTGCGGCGGTCGCGCAGGTCGAGGGAGACGAGGTCCTCGCGGCGCATCACGCGCATCGGGCCGAGGTCGCGCAGACGGTAGCCGGTCGCGCGGTGCATGAGGACGGCGAGGACGCGGTTCGCGAAGCGTGCGTGCGGAGCCCACGCACCGCGGCCCGTCGGGACGCGGCGGCCGAGAGCCAGGTCGACGCGGCCACTGGCCACGCGGTCGACCAGGGGCGGGAGCTCGGCGGGGTCCATCGAGGCGTCGGCGTCGCAGAACGCGACGAAGTCGGCGGTCGCCGCGGCGACCCCGGCGGCACAGGCCGAACCGAACCCCTTGACGGGCTCCGTCACCACCAGGGCACCGTGGGCGCGGGCGACGTCGGCCGATCCATCGGTCGATCCGTTGTCGACGACGATGGCCCGGTAGCCCGCGGGGAGGCGCGCGATGACCTTCGGCAGGGCGTCCGCCTCGTCGAGGCACGGCAGGATCACGTCGACAGTCATGTCCGTCATTCGGTGCGGTCGGTCGGATCGACGGGTCTGTCCTGGCATGCACTCGACACAACACGACGACGCGCTGCGGGGTACAGGAAACTGCCGGGTCATGGTCGTTCAGCGCGTCCGGTTCGCGGACGGTCCCCAGAACGGGGGACAGGGTGCGCGCGCGTCGCGCGTTCCGGGTGTCGCAAGACGCCGTCGTGTTGCCGAGACGCCGCCGAATGGGGCGGCGTCTCGCGCACCCGGGGGCGTGGTGCCGACACGACGGCGTCTCGGGTGGCCCTGGGGGCGGTGGCTGCGGACGGGAGGCGCGGGGCGGCGCCGTCACGGGCCTCCCGTCCGGTGGCTGGTCGCGCTCTCAGGCGGGGCCAGCGGTGGGCCGCTCGCGCACGCGTTCCGGCTAGCGGACGGCGCTGCGGAGCGGTGCCGTCGCGAAGTCGCGCATGCCGGCCTCGAAGTCGACCTCGGCGTGCCAGCCGAGCTCGGCGGCGATGCGCGCCGAACTCGCGGTGACGTGGCGGACGTCGCCCAGGCGGTACTCGCCCGTGACGACCGGCTGCGGGCCGTCGGGTCCGGCGATCGCGGCGGCCATGTCCCCGATGGTGTGCACGGTGCCGGAGCCGACGTTGTACGCGCGGAACGTGTCCGACGGCAGGTCGGCGGTCGCCGCGATGGAGGCAGCGTTCGCGCCGGCGACGTCGTCGACGTGCACGAAGTCGCGTCGCTGGGCGCCGTCCTCGAAGACGCGGGGTGCCTCGCCGCGGGCCAGTGCCGAGCGGAACAGGGACGCGACACCGGCGTAGGGGGTGTTCGCAGGCATGCCCGGTCCGTAGACGTTGTGGTAGCGGAGCGCGATCGCGCGGCCCCCCGTGGCTCGGGCCCAACTGGAGGCGAGGTGCTCCTGCGCGACCTTCGTCTGCGCGTACACGTTGCGGGGGTCGAGGGCGGCGGACTCGTCGATCAGGCCGGGCAGCAGGGGCTGACCGTCGGGGCCGATCGGGTCGAAGCGGCCGGCATCGAGGTCCTCGCGGCGGCGGGCCGGCGGACGGGTGGGTTCGCCGGAGGCGGTGGTGTACGCGCCCTCGCCGTAGACGACCATCGAGCTGGCGACGACGAGCCGGCCGATGTCGTGCCGGTCCATGCCGGCGAGGACGTGGGCGGTGCCGGCGTCGTTCGACGAGACGTAGTCGGGGGCATCTTGGAAGTCCACGCCGAGGCCGACCTTCGCGGCCTGGTGGCACACGACGTCGATGCCGTCGAGGGCGGCGTCGAGGGTGACCCGGTCGCGGACGTCGCCGTGCACGAACGCGATGCCCTGCTGCTGGTGGGCGCGGACGACCTCGGCGGGGTCGCCGTGCACGTCGTCGCGCAGGGAGTCGAGGACGCGGACCTCGTGGCCGTCGGCCAGGGCGCGGCGGACGATCGCGGAGCCGATGAAGCCGGCGCCGCCGGTGACGAGGAGGCGGCTCATGCGGTGGCGCCCGTGGTGGCGGTGGCGCCCGTCGCGGGCTGGGCCTGCATGATGCTGGCGCTCGCGCTGGTCGGGACGAGTTCGCGCGGGGTGAAGTCGGCGGGGATGGCGGCGACGATCTGGCCGATGGCGCGGACGATGACCTCGTTGGCGCGGGCGAGGCGTTCCATGACGAGGGCGTGGGTGACGACGGCTCCGGCGTCGTCGACGTCGGGGCCGCTGGCTGCGGCTGCTGCGGCGGCTGTGGCCTCGTCCTCGGTCGGGGCCAGGCCGGCGTCGGCGTCGGTCACGAACGACAGGTTCACGGTGGCGATGCCGAGTTCGGCGGCCAGGGGGACCTCGGGCGCCATCGTCATGTTGATGGTGTGGCCGCCGGCCTGGCGGAGCCAGACGGACTCGGCGCGGGTGGAGAACCGGGGACCCTGGATGACGACGCAGGTGCCGGTCGGACGGAACGGCACGTCGAGGCCGGCGACCGCGTCGATCGCCGCGCGGCGGAGCGTCGGGTCGAACGGGTCGGCGAAGGACAGGTGCTGCACGTCGTCCTCGAAGAACGTGTCGGCGCGGCCCCAGGTGCGGTCGATGAGCTGGTCGGTCACGACGAAGGTGCCCGGCGCGTAGTCGGGGTGCAGGCCGCCGACGGCACTCGAGGACACGATCGCGCGGACGCCGAGCGAACGGAGCGCCCAGACGTTCGCACGGTGGTTGATGCGGTGCGGGGCCACGGAGTGCTCACGGCCGTGGCGGGTCAGGAACGCGACCCGTCGTCCGGCCATCGTGCCGATGCTGATCGGGCTCGACGTCGGGCCGAACGGGGTCGGGACGTCGAGCTCGTCGGCGGTGCCCTCCTCGAACAGCTGGTAGAGGCCGGAGCCTCCGATGACACCGATCGTCACGGCTTCGTCGTTCTCCACAGGTCCTCCGGTTGGTCGTCGGCGCGGGCTGCGCGCTGGATACGCTACTGACGGCGCCACCGGGCGAACCGGGAGCGGCGCCACCAACCCCCTGTTCGGAGGCACCTGTGCGAACGATCGGTCAGCACCGCGACGACCTGGCGGCGTTGCTCGCGCCGGTGGTGGCGGGCCTCGGAGCAGAAGAACTGCCGATCGGCGAACTCGCCGGTGCCGGTGCCGGTGCCGGTGCCGGGTTTGCTCACCGCGTGCTCGCGGCGGCCGTCCTGTCGCCCGTTCCGCTGCCGCCGTTCGACAACAGTCAGATGGACGGGTTCGCCGTGCAGGCCGCGGACGCGGGGCAGGCCGTCCGGGTCGTCGATCCGATCCCGGCCGGCGTGGTGCCCGAACCGCTCGAGCCCGGCACGGCCGCGCCGATCATGACCGGTGCACGGATCCCGACCGGCGCCGACGCGGTGTTCCCGGTCGAGGCGACCGAGCCCGGCGCGTTCCCGGCGGCGCTCGAGCTGCTCCGGGTGACGGTGCCCGCTGACCTGACCGCCGGCACCTTCGTGCGGGTGACCGGCAGCGACCTGCCGACCGGCGCCGAGCTCGCTCCGGCCGGTTCCGCGGTCACGCCAGCGCTGCTCGGCGCGCTGGCTGCTGCGGGGGTGACGACCGTGTCGGTGCGCCGACCGCTGCGGGTCCTCGTCGTGTCGACCGGCTCGGAGCTGCAGGGCGCCGACACGGACGCCGCGACCATCGGTGACGCGAACGGCATCGCGCTGCGGGCCGCCCTTGCCCAGGTCGGTGCGGACGCACGGGCCGTCCGGGTGCCCGACGACGTCGCTGCCTTCGACCGGGCGCTCGATGCAGCCGTGGGGGACTGGGCCGACCTCGTGCTGACCACCGGGGGCATCAGCGCCGGGGCGTACGAGGTCGTCCGACAGGCGCTCGAACCCCGGGGGCTTGCGGTGACGCCGGTCGCGATGCAACCGGGTGGGCCGCAGGCGTTCGGCAGCGTCGTGTTCGGTGCCGGTCGCGCCGTGCCGGTCGTGTCCTTCCCCGGCAACCCGGTGTCGGCGCTCGTCTCGTTCGAGGTGTTCCTGCGCCCCCTGCTCGCCGCCGCCGTCGGACTCACGCCGGACCGCCCCACGCAGGTCCTGCCGGCGGCGTCCGCTGCCGGCTCACCCGTCGGCAAGCACCAGGTCCGTCGCGGCCGGGTGCAGGACGGGGCCGTGCACTTCGTCGGTGGGCCGAGTTCACACCTGCTCGTGCACTACGCCGCCGCCACCCACCTGGTGCACGTCCCCGTTGGGGTCGACACCGTCGAGGTCGGCGACCCCCTGACCGTCTGGAGCCTCCGATGACTGACCCGTCCGCCGCTGACCAGGTGCGGTCCGAACCGACGCCGACCGACGAGTTGTCGCACGTCCGCGCCGACGGCAGCGCGCACATGGTCGACGTCTCCGCGAAGGACGTCACCGACCGGTCGGCCACCGCCACCGCCACCGTCGTCACCCGTCCCGACGTCGTCGCACGTATCCTTGACGGCTCGCTGCCCAAGGGCGAGGTCGTCGGTACCGCCCGGATCGCCGCGATCATGGCGGTGAAGAAGACCTCCGAGCTGATCCCGCTGTGCCACCCGCTGCCGATCGCCGGCGTGCAGGTCGACATCACCGGCACCGACGACCGCGTGCTGATCGAGGTGTCGGTCCGCACGACCTCGCGCACCGGCGTCGAGATGGAAGCCCTGACCGGGGCGAGCGTCGCCGCCCTGACGGTGTACGACATGGTGAAGGCCGTCGACCGAGCGGCCGTGATCACGGACGTCCGCGTGCTCGAGAAGCACGGCGGACGCTCCGGGGACTGGAGCAACCGATGACCGCCGAGCCGACCAGGGGCCGGGCCGCCGTCGTCGTGGTGTCCACGCAGGCTGCCGCCGACCCCGCACTCGACCGCACCGGACCCGTCATCGCCGACTGGCTGCGCGACCACGGGTTCACCACGAGCGACCCGATCATCGTCCCCGACGGCGGCGCGATCACCGAGACCGTCACCGCGGAACTCCTGGCCGACGCCCGGGTCGTCCTCACCACCGGCGGCACCGGGGTCACCCCGACCGACCGGACCCCCGAGGCAGTGGCGGGGCTGATCGACCTCGAACTTCCCGGCATCACCGAAGAGATCCGTCGACGCGGACTCGCGGGCGCCGGCCCCACCGCCCTGCTCACCCGCGGCGTCGCCGGGGTCACGAACGCCGGTTGCCTGCTCGTCACCCTGCCCGGGTCGCGCGGTGGGGTGTCCGACGGGCTCGCCGTGCTCGACGGAGTACTCGACCACGTGGTCGCACAGGTGCACGGTGAGGGCCACGCCCCGCGGAGCGCCTCGTGAGCACCACCGAGGCCGCCGCACGGGTCGTGTTGGCCGACGTCGTCGACCGCGACATCAGCGTCGACGAGGTCGCAGCCGTGGTGGCCACCGAACAGGACGGCGCGGTGGTGACCTTCGCCGGCATCGTCCGTGACCACGACGGTGGCAAGGGCGTCACCACGCTCGACTACGAGGGGCATCCGAGTGCCGGCGAGGTCATCACCGAGGTCGCCCGGACCATCGCCGAGGACCACCCCGACGTCCGGATCGCCGTGCTGCACCGGGTCGGGGCGCTCGGCATCGGGGACGTCGCGCTCGCCGCAGCGGTGTCGTCGTCGCACCGGGCGCAGGCGTTCGCCGCGTGCGGTGCCCTGGTCGACCTCGTGAAGGAGCGCGTGCCGATCTGGAAGCACCAGCGGTTCACCGACGGGACGGACGAGTGGGTCGCGGCGCTGTGACCGCCGCCCAGACCGACACCGAGGGGGCGGCGGCGGGGCGACGCTGGGCCGAAGCCGACGAACGTGCGCACCTGCTCCTCGCGCAGACCCGGACACCCGGCACGCCGGTCCTCGGGTTCGTCGTGGCCATCGGGCTGGTGCTGGTGGCGCTGTGCATCGCGGCGATCGCCGTGCCCGCCGGATCGGACGGTCGCTTCGCAGTTGCCGGCGTCGTCACCGCACTGGGCTTCGTCATCGGTCTCGGCGACGCCGTTCGGGTCCTGATCCGCCGGAGACGGAACGGCGCGGAAGCTCGTCGTGCGCCGGTGCTCGCGCCGCTACAGCAACGCGAACAGCGCGCGGTGACGGAGGCGGCGACCGGGCGACGGGCTGCGCCGGAGGACCGTCGGATCGTCGTGCAGGCGAGGGCGGTCGAACTGGGCGACGGCGGCGAACTGGCCAGTCTGGCTGGGTTCGTGATCGTGTGGTCTGCGATCACGTTCGCCGGTGGTACGTTCTGGCCGTTTGCCGTGGCGGGTGGCATCGCCACGGCGGGGCAGTTCGCATGGACCGCACGGTCCGCGGTGCTCGCCCGCCGGTTCCTCGACGCCCACCCTGTGCACCTTCGCAACCGGGACGCTCGTTCGGGGCATGGTGAGACTCCAAGCGGATCCATAGAATCGCGAACATGAGCGTCTTGCTGCCCGGGATCACCGTCATCCTGCTGGTCTTCGCCCTGATCGACATCCTGACGAAGACGGATGACCAGATCCGCGGCCTGCCGAAGATCGCGTGGGTGATCCTCGTGATCCTGGTCCCCGTCGTCGGCAGCATCGTCTGGTTCGCCATCGGCCACGACTGGGCTCCGGGCGAACGGAACCACGGTCGGTACATCGAGCCCACCCGCCACGAGGACCGGTACGCCACCCTCGGCGACGCGCGCAGTGCGCACGGCGCCAAGCGCGTGACCGGTACCGAGCAGGAGCTCGCCGAGCTCGAGCGCGAGATCGAGTACTGGGAGGCGCAGGCCCGGTTGAAGCGCGCGAAGGAAGCCGCGGGCGAGGGCGACGCCGCCCCCGCGAGCTGATCGTGTCCACGCCGGCCCCGCATGAGTTCGCCGGAGCCACGGTCTCCGAGGAGACCTGGCAGCAGGTGGAGGACCGTCTCGCGGGGGCGCCAGTCGGACCGCGTGTCCGCCGTTCGATGGTCAGGCGGGTCATCTGGATCGTGCTGGCCGTCGTCGCCGCGGTTGCAGCCGGGTGGCTGAGCGCCGAACACCTGCCGCGCTTCGAGCTGCCCTCGACCGGAAGTGGCCTGCCGGACTGGGCGTTCTTCGTCATCGTCCCGCTCATGATCCTTGGCCCGGTCTGCTGGGTGATCGCCATCATCCGGGGCGGTGGGCAATTCCAGAGCGCGATCTCTGACCCGACGTTCGGGCTTCCCCGTGCCGACCGCCGACGGATCGAGCGCATGGCTCGTGGGCAGCAGCCCGCCGATCCACAGCACCGGACCGCGCTCGTCGCACTCGCCGGCCGTCGGCTCGGTCAATCGACATCGACGTTCTGGCTCGCCCTCGGATGGACGCCGTTCGCGTTCGCGCAGTTCCTGCTCAACTGGGCGACGTTGTTCGGGCTGCTGTACGCGCTCCTCGCCGTGTTCTTCCTCGCGATGCTGCTCTGGACCGTCAGCAAGCGGAAGCAGTGGCGAGCGTTCCTGCAGGAGACCGAGCCCCGCGCCGGAGCCGAGCCAGCCCCCGCGAGCTGACCCGGGCCTCCAGGCCATCGCACCGTGCGCGGTCCGTCGGCTGGTGCGAGGTTGCGCGTTCCGTGTGCCGCTCCAGGCTCGCAGCGAGCGGGCAACCTCGCACCACTCGAACAAGCGCGCACCGTGCGACGAGCCCGCCACGCCCCACCCAC
>NZ_QKTA01000021.1:0-72016 GCF_003234395.1 Curtobacterium sp. MCLR17_051 | reverse complement strand
CAAAAGGAATTGCTTCATGACCCAGTCAGCAAGCCGACCAGGCACGAGGTCAATCAATAAATTGGCATTGACAATGTGCACGCTGTTGAGTTCTCAAGGACCAGACGCACTCCCCGCTCGACCCCGAAAGGTTCCGCCAGAGAGGCATTCGTCTTGTACAACATCCTGGGCGCACAACCAGAGGTTATGTTTCCGAGGAGTTGGTTGCCTGAGCGGGACCCCGTCCGGACTGCATCTCCAGGTGTTCAACCCGATGATCGTCTCGGCCGTTCCGTTCTCCGCCTCAGCGGCAACGAGTGATTACTTTACGCAGAGGTGAACGGCAGCGCCAAGCCGGCCCACATCCCGGGCGTGTCGCCCTCCGCGCCGCGGTTGGGCACTCCCCCGGCAACGACGAACGGCCCGCTCCCCACCTGGGGGAACGGGCCGTTCGGGAGCGCTGTCAGTGCCGCGCGATGACCGGGTTCTTGAGCGAACCGATGCCGGAGATGGTGACCTCGACGATCTCACCGTCGCGGATCTGCCCGACACCGGCCGGAGTCCCGGTCAGGATGACGTCACCGGGCAGGAGGGTCCAGATGGAGGACACGAACTCGACGAGCGACGGGATGTCGTGCACCATCTCGTTCGTCGAGGCCGCCTGCCGGAGGTCACCGTCGACGCGGGTCTCGATGCGGATGTCCGACGGGTCGATCTCGGTCTCGATCACCGGGCCGAGCGGGCAGAACGTGTCGAAGCCCTTCGCCCGGGTCCACTGACCGTCGCGAGCCTGCAGGTCTCGGGCGGTCACGTCGTTGGCGATCGTGTAGCCGAGGATCACGCTCGCGAAGTCCTCGCGCCGGACGTTCTTCGCGAGCGAGCCGATCACGATGGCGAGTTCGCCCTCGTGGTCGACGCGTCCGATGTCGGCCGGGAGGCGGATGGGCTCGTCCGGACCGATCACCGAGGTGTTCGGCTTGAGGAACACCACCGGGTCGTCGCCGGCGCGTTCGTCCATCTCGGAGGCGTGCTCCGAGTAGTTGAGCCCGACGCCGATGACCTTCGACCGCGGGATGACGGGTGCGAGGAGCTTGGCGTCGGCGAGTGCCACGCGCTCCCCCGTGGTCTCGAACCCCTGGTACATCGGGTCTCCCGCGAGCACCACCAGAGCGCGCTCGTCGAGGATGCCGTACCGGGGGTCTTCACCCTTGCTGCTGAACCGTGCGATCTTCACCGTTCGACCCTACCCACGCCCGCCGGTCGATCAGGACGCGTCGGTCAGCTTGGTCATCCACCCGTGCGGGTCGGGACGACGGCCGTACTGGATGTCGGTGAGTTCATCGCGCAGGGACATCGTGAGTTCCCCAGCCCCCACGGTCGGCGAACCGATCGTGAAGCCGTCACCCCGGAGTTCGGCGATCGGGGTCACGACGGCGGCGGTCCCGCACGCGAACGCCTCGGTGATCGAGCCGTCTGCGACGCCGTCACGCCACTCGTCGAGGGTCACGCGGCGCTTCTCGACGGTCAGGCCGCGGTCCTCGGCCAACTGCAGGATCGAGTCACGCGTGATCCCCTCGAGGATGGAGTCGGAGTCCGGCGTGACGAGGGTGCCGTCGGACTTGACCAGGACGACGTTCATGCCGCCGAGCTCTTCGAGGTACTTGCCCTCCACCGAGTCGAGGAACATCACCTGCTGGCAGCCGTGCTCGTAGGCCTCTTGCTGGGGCAGCAGCGACGAGGCGTAGTTGCCGCCGGTCTTCGCCGCACCGGTCCCGCCCTTGCCAGCGCGCGCGTACTGCGTCGACAGCCAGATCGACACCGGCTTCGGGCCCGAGGTGAAGTACGCACCGGCGGGGCTCGCGATGCAGTGGTACGCGACGGCCTGTGCCGCGCGGACCCCGAGGAACGACTCCGTCGCGATCATGAACGGCCGCAGGTACAGGCTCGTCTCGGGCGCCGAGGGCACCCAGTCGACGTCGGTCTGCACGAGCTGCCGGATCGACTCGACGAACGCCTCGACCGGGAGCTCCGGGAGCGCCAGGCGTCGGGCGGACCGCTGGAAGCGTCGGGCGTTGGCGTCCGGTCGGAACGACCACACCGAGCCGTCCGCGTGCCGGTAGGCCTTGAGCCCCTCGAAGATCTCCTGGGCGTAGTGCAGGACGCTCGCGCTCGGGTCGAGGGACAGCGGCCCGTACGGGTGGATCGACGCGCTGTGCCAGCCGTCGTCGAGCGTCCACTCGACCGTCGCCATGTGGTCGGTGAAGTGCTTGCCGAAGCCCGGGTCGGCGAGGATCTGCTCACGCTCGGCAGCCGCGCGGCGGTCGGCGGACGGGGTGCTGGCGAACTCGAGTCCGAAGGCGGTGTCGGTGCTCATGGGGAGGACTCCTTCTCAGGCGGTGGTGGTGCGTGCCGTGGCCGCGGCGGCGATCGCGTCGCCGATCTCGGCCGTGCGACGCGGCGTGGTGCCCCGGTCGGCGAGGTCGGACTCCACCGCAGCCGTCACCGCGGCCGCCAGGTCACCGTGACCGAGGTGGTCGAGCAACAGGGCGACGGAACGGATCGCGGCGGTGGGGTCGGCCAGCTGCTGACCTGCGATGTCCGGCGCGGAACCGTGGACCGGCTCGAACATGCTGGGGAAGGTGCCGTCCGGGTTGATGTTGCCCGAGGCCGCCAGACCGATGCCGCCGCTGATCGCGCCGGCCAGGTCGGTGATGATGTCGCCGAACAGGTTGTCGGTGACGATGACGTCGAACCGTGCGGGGTCGCGGACCATGTGGATGGTGACCGCGTCCACGTGCTGGTAGTCGACCGTGACGTCCGGGTACTCGGCGCCGACGGCCGCGACGGTGCGCTGCCAGAGGGCTCCGGCGTGCACCAGGACGTTGCTCTTGTGCACGAGGGTCAGGTGGCGACGCGGGCGTCGGTCGGCCAGCGCGAAGGCGTACCGCACGACCCGTTCGACACCGAAGGCGGTGTTCAACGAGACCTCGGTCGCGATCTCGTGCGGGGTACCGGTCCGGATGGCGCCGCCGTTGCCGACGTAGGGCCCCTCGGTGCCTTCGCGGACGACCACGAAGTCGACCTCGCCGGGGTCGGCGAGCGGCGTCGGGACGGCCGGGTGCACCGTCGTCGGCCGGAGGTTCACGTAGTGGTCGAACGCGAAGCGGAGCTTGAGGAGCAGCCCGCGCTCGATGATGCCGCCGGCGAGCCGCGGGTCACGCGGGTCACCGCCGACCGCTCCGAGCAGGATCGCGTCGTGCTGCGCGATCGCTGCCATGTCGTCGTCGGTCAGGATGTCGCCGGTCTCCAGGTACCGTGCGGCGCCGAGGGAGAACGGGGTCTCCTGCACCACGAGGTCGTCCGGCAGGACCGCGTGCAGGACCTTCAGGGCCTCGTCGACGACCTCGGGGCCGATGCCGTCACCACGGATGACCGCGAGTCGGATCGTCTGCGCGCTGCTCATGTCCGCCACTCCCCTAGAGCGTGATGTCGATCTCGCGGAGCGAGGACGCGTCGATCGCCGAGCGGACGTGCTCGAGGATCTCGGCCGGCACGGGCGAGTCGACGGTCAGGACGCTCAGTGCCTGGCCACCGGCGGCTTCGCGCGAGATCTGCATCGCGGCGATGTTGATGCCGGCCTGGCCGAACTCCTTGCCGTAGACCGCGACGATGCCCGGACGATCGGTGTACTCCATGACGACGTGGTGCCGGTCGAGCGGCACCTCGACGTCGTGCCCGTTGATCTCGACGAGCTTCTCGACCTGCTTCGGGCCGGTGAGCGTGCCGGAGACGCTGATCGCCGGGCCATCGGACTGGGCACCGCGGATCGTCAGCACGTTGCGGTACTCGGGGCTGTCGGTCTCGGTGATGAGGCGGACGGTGACCCCGCGCTGCTCGGCGATGAGCGGAGCGTTGACGTAGGAGACCTGGTCGCTGACGACGTCGGTGAAGACGCCCTTGAGCGCCGCGAGCTTCAGCACGCTGACGTCGTACTCGGCGAGCTCGCCGTGCACCTCGACGTCGATGCTCGTGACCGGCGACGTCGCGAGGGCGGTGAAGACCTGGCCGAGCTTCTCGACGAGCGGGATGCCGGGGCGCACGTACGGGTCGATGACCCCGCCCGCGACGTTGACCGCGTCGGGCACGAGCTCGCCGCCGAGGGCGAGACGGACCGACTTGGCGACCGAGACGCCTGCCTTCTCTTGCGCTTCGTCGGTGGAGGCGCCGAGGTGCGGCGTCACGACGACGTTCGGGAGTGCCAGGAGCGGCGAGTCCTTCGGGGGCTCGGCGACGAAGACGTCGAGGCCGGCGCCGGCGATGGTGTTCGACGTGAGGGCCCGGTGCAGGGCGTCCTCGTCGATCAGGCCACCGCGGGCCACGTTCACGACGAACGCGGTCGGCTTCATCAGGGCGAACTGGGCGTCCGAGATCATGCCGAGGGTCTCCGGCGTCCTCGGCATGTGGATCGTGGTGAAGTCCGCCCGACGCAGCAGGTCCTCGAGGGAGACGAGCTCGACCCCGAGCTGCTGCGCACGTGCCGTGGTGACGTACGGGTCGTACGCGATGACCGTCACGCCGAAGGCCTGCAGCCGCTGGGTGATGAGCGCGCCGATGCGGCCGAGGCCGATGATGCCGACGGTCTTCTCGTAGAGCTCGACACCGGTGTACGACGAGCGCTTCCACGCACCGGCGGCCAGCGAGGCGTGGGCGGCCGGGATGTGCCGTGCGAGCGACAGGATGTGCCCCACCGTGAGCTCCGCCGCCGAGATGATGTTCGAGGTCGGGGCGTTCACCACCATCACGCCGGCGGTCGTCGCGGCCTTGATGTCGACGTTGTCGAGGCCGACGCCGGCACGGGCGACGACCTTGAGGACCGGTGCCGCGGCGATCGCCTCGGCGTCGATCTTGGTGGCGGACCGCACGAGGACGGCGTGCGCGTCGGACAGCGCCGCCAGGAGCGCCGGACGGTCGGTGCCGTCCACGTTCCGGATCTCGAAGTCGGGCCCGAGGGCGTCGACCGTTGCGGGCGAGAGTTCTTCGGCGATCAGGACGACCGGCTTCGACACAGCAGCTGTTTCCTCACTCGAGACGGTTGGTATCCCACCATGCTATCGACGCGGGCCGGTGGTTACGACCGCGGGAGCGGTCCTGTGGAGAACCACACGAGGGCAGGAGGGGCGGGGCGGGGCCGCACCGCGCCTCCTAGCCGTCGGCGGGTCGCGTCAGAAGTCCAGCAGCGTCGGGACGAACAGCTGGAGGTCGAGCCAGAGGGCGCCGGCGCCCGCGAAGGCGACCACGAACACCGCGATCGTGACGGGCAGGCTCGAACGCCGGGTGATGACGATCGCCGCGACGAACGCGACCGGCGCGATGAAGATGTCGAGCACGAGCCACAGCCACGGGGTGCTGGTCTGCAGCGAGTCGCCGCCCGAGGTCGTCTGGAGGAACGCGTTGAAGGCGTCCACCCGCTGGTTGATCTGCGTCAGGTTGCCGACGGCCTGCACCGTCATGTACGCGAACAGCGCGGCGAACACGACCCAGACCACGATCTTCGCGACCACGGGGGCGCTGTTCCGGCGGGTCGTCGCCGGCACTGCCCCGGTCACCCGAAGCTCCGCGTCAGGAGGAACGGCCAGGGGAAGAGCACGACGGCGCCGAGGAGCATCCAGAGCAGGCGGGTCCGCGTGCGGCTGCTGCGCGCCGCCCAGAGCACCACCGTGAACCAGAGTGCCGGCGCGAGGATCGCGAGGAAGCGGAGCACCTCGACGAAGAGCGTGAGGACCGTGTCGACGCCGGAGACGTACGCCGTCGACGCGGTGAGGAGCCAGGCCACCGTGTAGAGGAGGTAGAGGCCTCCGAAGACACCGAACCCGACGAGCGCGCCGGAGGTCTCGGGCGCCTCGGGGTCCCGCTCGCCGCGCTCGCGCACCGCCACCGGGTTGTGCGCCGCGTCGACGTGGGTGGCGTCGTCGGCGTCACCCCAGCTGAGGGCGGCGTCGTCGGTGTCGACGGCGTTCGGCACGTCCGGGTCGATCGACCCGTCTGGTGGGGATGCTGCCGTGGTCATGCCCCGATTCTACGAGGGACACGACACCGGGAGGACCAGCGACGGCCGGGAGGCCGACGTCAGACGTCGGCCGGCTGCGTCGCGAGGACCTCGGCGACGACGTCGCGGACGGCCGGGAAGAGCGGGTGGCTCTCCATCAGGCCCGTGAGGATCTCGGTCAGCGCGTGCGCGGTCGCCCCGGAACGCAGGAGTGCGTGCAGCTCGATCGACTCCGGGTCGTTCTCGTCGTCGAATGCGAGCGCCACGCGGACGGCGCCCAGCAGGTGCTCCACGGGCAGGCCGCGCTCGGCGAGCTGCGACGCCGGGCCGACGAAGCGTTCACGACGGCCGAGCTTGCGGAGCGGGTTGCGGCCGACGCGCGCGGTGGAGTCCGGCAGGTGCGGGTTCGCGATGCGGGAGAGGTTCGCGGCGACGTAGCGCGCGTGGTCCTCGGGGTCGAAGCCGTGCTTCGCGATCAGCAGTGCGGTGGTCTCGGCGAGCACCCCGTCGACCTCGGCGCGGACGGCGTCGTCCTCGAGTGCTTCGCGGATGAGCCGGATGCCCCGCACGTAGCCGTGGTAGGCGGCGGTGGCGTGCGCCGTGTTGACCGTGTAGAGCTTGCGCTCGACGAACGGCTGCAGGTCGTCGACCCAGGTGACGCCCTCGATCGTCGGCGGTTCGGCGTCGGAGCCCAGGAACGGGGTGCGCTCGATGACCCACTCGTAGAACGGTTCGAGCACGACGTCGAGGCCGCCGGACTGACCGAGCACACCGGACTGGTCCGGGACGATGCGGTCGATCGCGCAGTTCGCGAAGACGGCGGCGATGTCGCGGTCTTCGAGGATCGGGGCGCGGCGGATGCTGGCGTGCAGCGAGTCGGTCGCGTTGAACGCGTTCTCGCAGGCGACGATCGTGACGTCGCCGCGCTCGAGCGGGCGTGCCGCGAGGCCTTCGGCGATGAGCGGCGCGACGAGCGGGAGCGTGCGTGCGCCCACGGCGGTGGTCACGACGTCGGCCTCGGCGATGGCCTGCACCACACGCTCGCGGTCGGTCTTGCTGCTGAGCGCGCGGAACCCGTAGACGAGGTGCTCGACCGGCATCTCGCCGACCTCGTGCACCACGAACCGGCCGGCTTCGTTCAGGGCCGAGACCACGCGTTCGTCGACGTCGACGAAGGTGAGCTCGTAGCCGCTCGCCACGAGGAACTGGCCCACGAACCCGCGCCCGATCTTGCCGGCGCCGATGTGGACCGCTCGCTTCGTCACCGCCATCGAACGATCATCCCATGCTGGTCGGGGCGGTCCTGACCGCGGGTGCGCAGCACGGCCGACGGGTGTCGGGAATCGTCCGCGCGCACGGCGGAGGGACGCCGGTCCGTGGCGTCGGGGCTGGAGAAGAGCTGCTGCATAACGTTCGGGTCACATCGCGAGGCGGCGGTGCAGGTGCACCGCCGCCTCGCAGGTCGAGTGGTTCTCGGAAGACTACCGCGCGGCCGAGCCGTCCACGTAGTCGCCGTCGTTCTGCTTCCACGCGAAGAGCGCGCGGAGCTCACGGCCGGTGGCCTCGATCGGGTGGCCCTCGCCCTTGGCACGGAGCGCCTTGAACTCCGGTGCGCCGGCGTCCTGGTCCTCGATAAAGCGCTTCGCGAAGGCACCGTTCTGGATGTCCGCGAGCACCGCCTTCATGTTCTCCTTGACGTCCGGCGAGATCACGCGCGGGCCGGAGACGTAGTCACCGAACTCAGCGGTGTCGGAGATCGACCAGCGCTGCTTGGTGAGGCCGCCCTCCCAGATGAGGTCGACGATGAGCTTGAGCTCGTGCAGGACCTCGAAGTAGGCGATCTGCGGCTGGTAGCCCGCCTCGACCAGGGTCTCGAAGCCGTACTGGATGAGCTGCGAGGTGCCACCGCAGAGGACGGCCTGCTCGCCGAACAGGTCGGTCTCGGTCTCCTCGGTGAAGGTCGTCTTGATGCCGCCGGAGCGGAGGCCACCGATCGCCTTGGAGTACGACCACGCGAGGTCCCAGGCGGAACCGGACGCGTCGACCTCGACGGCGACGATCACGGGGACGCCACGGCCGGCTTCGTACTCGCGACGGACGGTGTGGCCCGGGCCCTTCGGCGCGACGAGCGACACGTCGACGCCCTCGGGCGCCTCGATGTAGCCGAAGCGGATGTTGAAGCCGTGGCCGAAGACGAGCGTCGCGCCCGGCTTGAGGTTCGGGCGGATGTCCTCGGCGTAGACGATGCGCTGGACCTGGTCCGGCGCGAGGATGACGACGACGTCGGCCCAGGCGGTGGCGTCGCCCGGGGTGTGGACCTCGAAGCCCGCCTCTTCGGCCTTCTGCCGGCTCTTCGAGCCCTCCTGCAGGCCGATCTTCACCTCGACACCCGAGTCACGGAGGTTGAGGGCGTGGGCGTGGCCCTGCGAGCCGTAGCCGATGACGGCGACCTTCTTGCCCTGGATGAGCGTCAGGTCGGCGTCGGCGTCGTACACGATGTCAGTCACGAGGGTGTGTCTCCTTGGTTCTGTGGTCGGTGCCGGGCACCATCGGCGCCCGGGAAGGGTGTGACGGGCGCTCAGCGCACCCGGTCGGTGATGCTCTTCGGTCCGCGGCCCATGCCGAGGAGGCCCGCGCGGGCGAGCTCCTTGACGCCGTAGGGCTCGAGCACGCGGAGGATCGCCTGGATCTTGCCGGGGTCGCCGGTCACCTCGACGATCAGGGAGTCGGTCGCCACGTCGACGACCTGGGCACGGAACAGGTTCACTGCTTCGAGCACCGCCGAGCGCGTCTGGTTGTCGACGCGCACCTTCACGAGCATGTGCTCGCGCTGGACCGACTGCGAGAAGTCCAGTTCGACGATCTTGATGACGTTCACCAGCTTGTTGAGCTGCTTCGTCACCTGTTCCAGCGGGAGGTCCTCGACGTCGACGACGACCGTGATCCGGCTGAGGCCGTCCACCTCGGTGTTGCCGACGGCGAGCGACTCGATGTTGAACCCGCGCCGGGCGAAGAGTCCGGCGACACGGGTCAGCAGACCGGGCTTGTCCTCCACGAGGAGGGAGAGGACGTGGCTCATGCGGTTTCTCCCGTCATGTCGGCGTCCTCGTCGTCCCAGGTGGGCGCGAGTGCCTGGGCGTACTCGATGGACGAGTTGCTGACGCCCTGCGGGACCATCGGCCACACCATCGAGTCACGGCTCACGACGAAGTCGATCACCACCGGGCGGTCGTTGGTCGCGAGGGCGAGCTCGATCGCGGCGTCGACCTCGTCGGCCTTCTCGACCCGGATGCCGAGGGCACCGTAGGCGTCGGCCAGCTTCACGAAGTCCGGCACACGGCGCGAGGCGTGCCCCGTCTCGAGGTCGGTGAAGGAGTGCCGGCCGTCGTAGAACAGCGTCTGCCACTGCCGGACCATGCCGAGCGACGAGTTGTTGATGATCGCGACCTTGATCGGGATGTCGTTGATGACGCAGGTCGCGAGTTCCTGGTTCGTCATCTGGAAGCAGCCGTCGCCGTCGATCGCCCAGACCACACGGTCCGGCTGGGCGACCTTCGCACCCATCGCCGCGGGGACGGAGTAGCCCATCGTTCCGGCGCCACCGGAGTTGAGCCAGGCGTTGGGCCGCTCGTACTTGATGAACTGCGCGGACCACATCTGGTGCTGCCCGACACCGGAGGCGTAGACGGCCTCGGGACCGGAGAGCTCACCGATGCGCTTGATGATGCCCTGCGGCGCGAGGAGCCCGTCGGTCGGCTCGGCGTACCCGAGCGGGAAGTCGGTCTTGAGCTGGTGGAGCTTCGCCCACCACTCGTCGGTCGACGCGCGGTCCTCGACGGCGATGCCGCCCCAGGCGTCGAGCAGGTCGACCAGGACCTCACGGGCGTCACCGACGATCGGGACGTCGGCGAAGCGGATCTTCGAGATCTCGGCCGGGTCGATGTCGACGTGCACGACCTTGGCGTCCGGGGCGAACTCGTCGGCCTTGCCCGTCACGCGGTCGTCGAAGCGTGCGCCGAGGGCGACGATGAGGTCGCTGTCCTGCAGGCCGAGCACCGCGGGCACCGTGCCGTGCATGCCGGGCATGCCGAGGTGCTGCGGGTGCGAGTCCGGGAACGCACCGCGTGCCATCAGGGTCGTGACGACCGGCGCCCCGGTCGCCTCGGCGAAGCGGAGCAGCTCGGCGGTCGCGCGGGAGCGGATGACCCCGCCGCCGACGTAGAGCACCGGGCGCTTCGACTCGGACAGCAGCTGCGCGGCCGCGGTGATCTGCTTGCCGTGCGCCTTGGTCACCGGGCGGTAGCCGGGCAGGTCGATCTTGGGCGGCCACACGTAGGGAGCCGACTTCTGCTGGGCGTCCTTCGTGATGTCCACCAGCACGGGGCCGGGCCGACCGGTCGTCGCGATGAGGTGTGCCGCGGCGAGGGTCGCTGGCACGTCGGCCGGGTCGGTGACCAGGAACGAGTGCTTCGTGATGGGCATCGTGATGCCGACGATGTCGGCTTCCTGGAACGCGTCGGTGCCCATCAGCGTCGAGAACACCTGGCCGGTGATCGCGATGAACGGCACCGAGTCCATGTAGGCGTCGGCGATGGCCGTGACGAGGTTCGTCGCGCCGGGGCCGGACGTCGCGATGGCGACCCCGACCTTGCCGGACGACGAGGCGTAGCCCTCGGCGGCGTGGCCGGCGCCCTGCTCGTGACGGACGAGGATGTGGCGGATCGTGGTCGACGCCATCAGCTCGTCGTAGAACGGGATGATCGCGCCGCCGGGCAGGCCGAAGACGTCGGTGATCCCGAGGTGCTCGAGCGTCCGGAGGACGGCTCCCGAGCCGGTGAGGATCTCCGGCGACCGGCGTGCACCGGCGGCCGCGGACAACGGAGTTGCTTCCGTGGGCATGAGTGGTCCTTACCTGAGTGGTGGCGGTGGTGCGGGTGTCGGACGCTAGCCCGTGACCGCGCCCTGGGCGGCGGACTTCACGAGCTTGGCGTACTTCGCGAGGACTCCGCGGGTGTAGCGCGGGGGCAGCGGGGCCCAGCCGTCACGGCGGGCCTCCAGCTCGGCCGGGTCGACCAGTAGGTCGAGCGAGCGAGCCGCGATGTCGACACGGATGCGGTCGCCATCACGAACGAAAGCGACTGGACCTGCGTCCACTGCTTCCGGTGCGATGTGGCCGATGCACAGGCCGGTTGTGCCGCCTGAGAATCGACCGTCGGTCAAGAGTAGTACATCCTTGCCGAGGCCCGCGCCCTTGATGGCCGCGGTGATGGCGAGCATCTCGCGCATGCCCGGGCCACCCTTGGGGCCCTCGTAGCGGATGACGACGACGTCGCCCTTCTCGATCTTGCCCTCGGTCAGGGCGTCCATCGCCGCGCGTTCGCGGTCGAACACGCGGGCGGGGCCCTCGAAGACGGAGGCGTCGAAGCCCGCGGTCTTCACCACGGCGCCCTCGGGGGCGAAGGAGCCCTGCAGGATCGTCAGACCACCGGTGGCGTGGATCGGGTTGTCGAGCGTGCGGAAGACCTCGCCGTCGAGTGCCGGCGGGTCGATCTCGGCCAGGTTCTCGGCGACGGTCTTGCCCGTCACGGTCATGCAGTCGCCGTGCAGCAGGCCCGCGTCGAGCAGCGCCTTCATGATCACGGGGATGCCGCCGTTGCGGTCGACGTCGACCATGACGTACTTGCCGAAGGGCTTCATGTCCGCCAGGTGCGGGACCTTCGAGCCGATGCGGTTGAAGTCGTCCAGCGACAGCTCGACCTCGGCCTCGTAGGCGATCGCGAGCAGGTGCAGGATGACGTTCGTCGACCCGCCGAGGGCCATCGCGACGGCGATCGCGTTCTCGAAGGCTTCCTTGGTGAGGATCTGGCGGGCGGTGATGCCGTGCTCGAGCATGTTCACCACGGCCTCGCCGGAGCGGTGCGCGTAGTAGTCGCGGCGACGGTCGGCGCTCGGCGGAGCGGCGGAGCCCGGCAGCGACATACCGAGCGCTTCGGCGACCGAAGCCATCGTGTTCGCCGTGTACATGCCACCGCAGGCGCCCTCGCCGGGGACGATGGCGCACTCGATCTTCTTGAGCTCTTCCTCGCTCATGGTGCCGGCCTTGCAGGCACCGACGCCCTCGAAGGAGTCGATGATCGTGACTTCCTTCATCGTGCCGTCGGCCTGCTTCACGTAGCCCGGCATGACCGAACCCGCGTAGAGGAACACGCTCGCCAGGTCGAGTCGCGCGGCGGCCATCAGCATGCCGGGGAGCGACTTGTCGCAGCCGGCGAGCAGGACGGTGCCGTCGAGGCGCTCGGCGTTGACGACGGTCTCGACGCTGTCCGCGATGACCTCACGCGAGACGAGGGAGAAGTGCATGCCCTCGTGGCCCATCGAGATGCCGTCCGAGACGGAGATGGTGCCGAACTGCAGCGGGTAGCCGCCACCGGAGTGCACGCCCTCCTTCGCACCCTGCGCGAGGCGGTCGAGCGACAGGTTGCACGGCGTGATCTCGTTCCACGAGGACGCGATGCCGATCTGCGGCTTGCTCCAGTCCTCGTCTCCCATACCGACGGCCCGCAGCATGCCACGCGAGGTGGTTGCTTCGATCCCGTCGGTGACGACCCGGCTGCGCGGCTTGACGTCGATATCAGGCATGGGATGAGTCTAGGACGCTTTGGGATACCAGCCGTGCACCCCCGTGCATTCTCATGCTCGGGGGCCGTGATCAGCGGGTTGCGCGCAGCCTCGCGAGCTGCTTCAGGACCCCGGTCAGGGCCGCCGGGTCGGCGATGCGGTACCCGGCCCGGGTCTGGCCCGGCCCGACCTTCACCCCGACGTCGCCGTCGCCGAGCACGCGGAAGGCGTCCTCGTCGGTGACGTCGTCGCCGGCGAAGAACACCGCGTCGGCACCGTGCAGCTCGCGGAGCCGGGCGATCGCGTCGCCCTTCGTGACGTGGCGCACCGCGAACTCGACGATGTCCTTGCCACCGCGCTCGAGCACCTCGGGGTCGGCCTCGTGCGCCGCGCGGCTCGCCGCCGCGTTCGCCTCGGCCGCGACCTCGGCGGAGACGCGGCGCGTGTGCACCCCGTGCCCGGCGGGCTTGTGCTCGATGACGACGCCCGGGAACCGTTCACCGACCGCGTCGAGCGCCGCACCGATCCGTGCCACACGCTCGACCTCGTCATCGGACAGCGCGGCCTCGTCGTGGCCGTCCACGCGCCACTCGACGCCGTGCGAACCGACGAGCGCCATGTCCTCCGGCGCGTGGGTCACCGCGGCCAGGCTGCCGAGGGGACGCCCCGACACGAGCACCACCTCGGTGTCCTTCGCACGGTGCAGGGTCAGGACCGCGGCCCACGACCCGGGCAGCGCCCCGACCTGCGAGGGGTCGTCGGCGAAGGGGGCCAGCGTGCCGTCGAAGTCGAGGGCGACGATCAGTCGCGGCGCAGCCGCGAGCGTCTCGAGGGCCGCGTCGATGGCGGACTGGTCGGTGGTGGTCTCAGTCATCACGTGCCTCCCGGGTGTCCTCGGCAGCCCTGGCGGACTGGGCGTCCTGGTCGAAGATCGACATGTTGTCGGTCTGCGCCTCGCGGTGCTGTTCGCGCGGGTCGGCGGCGGACGGGTCGATCTGGGCGTTCCGCGGCGCGTGCCGGTCGAGCGCCTCGAGGAACGAGCGCGACCAGCGCGCCACGTCGTTGTCGCGGACGCGTTTGCGGAGCGCGCGCATGCGCGTCGACCGCTCGCGACGCGGCATCTGGATGGCGCGCTCGATCGAGTCCTTGAGCGCCCCGATGTCGTGCGGGTTGACGATCACGGCCTGCTTGAGCTCGTCGGCCGCACCGGCGAACTCGGACAGGATGAGCACCCCGTCGTTGTCGAAGCGGGCGGCGACGTACTCCTTCGCGACGAGGTTCATGCCGTCGCGCAGTGCGGTGACGAGCATGATGTCGGCAGCGAGGTAGAGCGCCACCATCTCCTCGCGCGGGTAGCCGTGGTGCAGGTACGAGATCGGCTGGTGGCCGATGACGCCGAGGTCGCCGTTGATGCGGCCGACGCTCAGCTCGATCTCGTCGCGGAGTGCCGCGTACGAGTCGACACGCTCGCGGCTCGGGCTCGCGACCTGGATCAGGGTGGCGTCCTCGACCGCGATGCGGCCGTCCTCCACCAGCTCGCCGAAGGCCTTGATGCGGTGGCGGATGCCCTTGGTGTAGTCGAGCCGGTCGACGCCGAGCAGCACCGTCTTCGGGTTGCCCAGGCTCTCGCGGATCTCGCGCGCACGCTCCTGCACCTCGGGCTTGCGGGCGATCGCCTCGAAGCTCTCGGCGTCGATCGAGATCGGGAAGTGCCTGGCCTCGACGTGGCGGACCGTGATGCCCTTGCGGCTGCGCGGGGCTGCCGGGTCGTCCACCGGGACGTCGATCGTGGTGCCCTTGGTCGTGTAGCCCTTGATGTGGCGGACCGCTCGGAGGAAGTCGCTGGCGTCGTCGTGGCGCTGGAAGCCGATGACGTCGGCGCCGAGCAGCCCGTCGAGGATCTGCGCACGCCACGGCAGCTGCGCGTAGATGCCGACCGGCGGGAACGGGATGTGGTTGAAGAAGCCGATCGTCAGGTCGGGGCGCTTGGCGCGGAGCAGGGCCGGCACGAGCTGCAGCTGGTAGTCCTGCACCCAGACGATGCCGTCCTGCTCGACGATCTCGGCGATCTGCGCGGCGAAGCGCTCGTTCACGCGCTTGTACGCGTTCCACCAGTCACGGTGGTAGCTCGGGTGCTCGATGACGTCGTGGTACAGCGGCCAGAGCGTGTCGTTGCTGAAGCCCTCGTAGTACTCCTCGACGTCGTCGTCGGAGAGCGGGACGGGGACGATGTGGATGCCCTCGTTGTCGAACGGTGCGACCTCGACCTCGGCCTGCCCCACCCAGCCGACCCAGGCTCCGTCGTTCGCGCGCATCACGGGTTCGAGGGCGGTCACGAGGCCACCCGGCGAGTGCCGCCAGCCCTCGTTGCCGTCCTGGTCGACGACGCGGTCCACCGGGAGTCGGTTGGAGGCGACGACGAACGAGTAGCGGGTCTGTTCGGTGCGGTCTGCAGGCATGGGGTGGTGTGATCTCCGTTCCGCCCGGCCGGGGCCGGGTGCGTCGGGTGCGTCGGTGCGTCGGGTGCGACGGCCGGCGTGGTGCGCCGGGTGGTCCGGCGTGCTGCGCCGGGTGCGCTGCCGAAGTTACCAGCGTGGGGACAGCGTATTCACGGCGGATCGGCGGGTCCGCTACGCTGCAGGCACGTGTCGGGGGGACACGGGTGCTGGAGTGCGGCGCCGGCCTCCCGGTCGGAGAGGACCCCCAGCCGTGAGCGAGAACCCGCCCAACCAGCCCGTCCCGCCGTCGCAGCCCGGTCCGGGCCAGCCCGGTACCGGCCAGCCCGGATCGGGCCAGCCCGCTTCCGGCCAGCCCGCCTGGAACGGCCAGCCCGCCTGGCAGCAGCAGCCTGGAGGCCCGCAGCAGTGGTCGGGTCAGCCCGCCCCCGCCGCGCAGCCGTCCGATGCGTTCGGTCGCTTCCTGCGGTCCGTGTCCGGTCGCGACTGGCTGGCGGCCGTGCTCGCCGCCGTCGGCGGCTGGGTCGCGGCGTACGTCGTCGCCGGGCTCTCGCTGCTCATCACCGTCGGACTGCTCGCGTCGGGCGGCAGCGGGTCGGCCGCTCCGTCCACCGGGTCCGGCACCGACCTCGGCGCGGGCTCGGCTCCCGACGTGGAGTCCCTGCTGTCCGGCGTGAGCGTCCTGCTCGGCGCGCCGGCGCAGCTCGTGGCCCTCGCCGACCTCGGCCGACTGCACCTGTCCGGGTCGATCGGGTTCCTCGGTTCCGGCTCGGGCTCGCTCGCCGTGGTGCCCGCGCTGGTGCTCGCCGCGCAGGTCGTCCTGGCCGTCGTGCTCACCCGCCGGATCCGCACGCGTGGCCTCGGCCGCACGCAGGTGCTCGTCACCGCGGTGGTCTCCGGCCTCGTCACCACCGTGCTCACGAACGTCGCCGCCGGCCTCTTCGCGATCCGGTTCCCGTCGGTGTCCGGCGCGGTCATCGAGCCGGTGCACGCCGTCGGTTTCGGCAGCATCATCGGTGCGTTCGTCATCGGGGCCCTGGCGGCACTCCTCGCCCGGCCCTCCGTCCTCGCCGGGCGCAACGTCTTCACCGCCCGCCTGCTCGGCACGCTCCGGGTCGCCGCGTCGCAGCTCACGGTCCTCGTCGTGCTGGTCGCCCTCGTCGTCATCGTCGTCGCCCTGATCGCCCAGCCGTCCTACGGCTCCGCGTTGCCGCTCCTGCTCGGCAACGTCGCGATCGGGCTGACCGCGCTCGGGTTCTTCGGTGGTGTGGGGACGTCCGGCTTCGGGTCCGCCAGCGACACCGCCTCGGTGTTCGGCGGAGCCGGTGGTTGGACCTGGCTCGTCGTGCTGTTCGTCGTCGTCACCTCGGTCGCGGCCGGGCTCGCCCTCGCCGTCCGCCGCAACGACCGGATCCGCACCACGCTCGACTGGGTCGTCACGCCGCTGGTGTGGTTCGCACTCGGTCTGCTCTGCTTCGTCCTCGGCACCGGCGTCGTCTCGTACCAGGTGAGCAGCACGAGCTCCGTGGACGGCTCGGGGTCGATCGGCATCGCGCCGTGGACGCCGATCGTCTTCGCCCTGTGGGGCGGCGCGATCGAGGTCGTCGCCCGGTACCTCGCCCCGGTGCTCCTGCCCCGCCTCGGCGGAGCCGTGGTGCTCCGGACGTCCCGCCTGGTCGGAGCGGACCCCCGCCCCGTCGTGCCGCCGGCGTTCCCGGCCGGGCCCGCTGCCGGCCAGGGTGCGCCCGTCGCGCCCGTCGACCCGGCCGCGCCCGGTGCTCCCGTCGCGCCCGGCGCTCCCGTTGCGCCCGGCGCGCCTGTCGCCGCGGACGCGCCGGCTGCCGCCGCGTGGAACACTCCCCCGGCCGCTGACCAGCACGTGCCGTACCCGTCGGCCGCGCCTGCCCAGGAGCCCGCGTACGGAGTGCAGTCGATCTCCGGCACGCAGCCGGCTGCCGGGTCGCAGCCGCCCTACGGCACGCTGCCCCCGTACGGCGCACAACCGGCCGACGGGTCGCAGCCGTTCATCGGCGGTGGTGCCCCCGCTCCGGCACCGATGTCCCCGCGGGCAAAGAAGATCCTGGTCCGTTCGCTCATCGCCGGTGGCGCCGTGATCGTCGTCGTCATCGCCGGTGCGGTCACGACGAGCGTCCTCCGCGCCAACGTCTGGGGTCCGGCGCCGACCGTGAAGTCCTACGTGCAGGCCATCGCCAGCGGTGACGCCGACTCCGCCGCCGACCTGAGCGAGATCCCCGACGACGCGGCGATGCTCGACTCGAAGGTGCTCGGGAGCGCGAAGGACCGCCCGTCGGACATCCGCGTCGGCCGGGTCGCCCGGACCGGTGACACCGCCATCGCCACCCTGAGCTACACCCAGGACGGCAAGAACCGCTCCGGCCAGGTGTCGCTGCGGCGCACGGGCACCTCGTTCCTGGTGAAGGACGAGTGGCGTGTCACCCAGCCGCTGGCCCAGCAGGTCACCCTGACGGCCTCGGACGTCCTCGAGGGCGCTCCGGTGACCGTCGGCGGCAAGGAGATCGGGGAGATCAGCGACGGCAAGTTCACGTCCCTCGCCTACCCCGGCACCTACCAGGTCTCGGTCGGCGGGACGAAGTACTTCACCGGCGGCACCGAGAAGGTCGCCGTGGGTGCGGTCACGTCGGGCTACGTCGACTTCGCGCCGAAGGCGACCAAGGCACTCGAGCAGGACGCCGAGCAGTACGTGACCGACCTCATCGACGACTGCGCCGAGAAGACCGAGCTCCGGGCCCTGAGCGGCTGCCCCTGGTACGGGCCCTACGACGCCGACGGCGGCGTGCAGTACGACGTCACGTCGATGCCCGAGCTGGAGGTCGAGGCGTCGCGCGCCGGCACCGTGATGGTGACGAGCACGAAGGACGGGAGCGTCTCGTACGGCTACACCTCGTACCTCGGCGACAAGAAGCGCGGCGAGGACTCGTTCAGTGTGAACCAGTACCTGAAGGTGCAGGACGGCAAGCTCGTCTCCGCCTACTGAGCAGGAGCCGACCGAGCGGCTCCGCAGCACCACGACGGCCGACCCGGATCTCCCGGGTCGGCCGTCTCAGTAGGCTGACGAGCATGGTCAGGACACGGGCGTGGTGCAAGGGCGACACGGTCGAGCGGGACTTCCCCGTCGACCGGATCTCCGACCTCGTCGCCGATCCGGACACCTTCGTCTGGATCGACTACACCGACCCGACGTCGGCCGACCTCGAGCAGATCGAGGAGGAGCTCGGCATCCACGCACTCGCGGTCGAGGACGCCGTCGAGCACGGACAGCGGCCGAAGCTCGACCGGTACCGGGACAGCCTGTTCCTGGTCGTCTACGACGTGGGCGGCACGGACGACGAGGGTGACCTGATCACGCACGAGGTCAAGGCCTTCGTCACCGAACGGGCGCTCGTCACCATCCACGGGTCCGACGTCGACACCACCCCGATGGAACACCGGCTCACGGCGAACTCCGACATCGCCGAACACGGCGTGCCCTGGCTCGTCTGGGCGCTGCTCGACGCGGTCGTCGACCGTGCCACCGACACCGTCGAGGACCTCGAGCGGCAGATCGATGCGCTCGAGGACGACCTGTTCGAACCGGGAGACCCCCGCGAGCAGCAGATCCAGCGGCGGTCGTTCCGGCTCCGCAAGACCCTCGGGGTGCTCCGGCGGCTGGTCGTCCCGACGCGGGACAGCGTCGCCTCGTTGCTGCACGGTGACGCGGAGACGATCTCGAACGGCATCCGGCCGTACTTCCGCGACGTCGAGGACCACCTGGTCTCGATCGCCGACTCCGTCGAACAGCTCCGTGACGCCGTGTCGAGCGTGCTCGACACGACTCTGAACCTGGCGTCGAACCGGCAGAACACCGTCATGAAGAAGGTCACGAGCTGGGCGGCGATCATCGCGATCCCGACCGGTGTGACGAGCTTCTTCGGGCAGAACGTGGAGTTCCCGGGCGAGGGCGCCTGGAGTGGTCTCTGGGCCTCGCTCGCGATCATCACCGCGTCGTCGCTCGTGCTCTACCGCGTCTTCAAGACCCGCGACTGGCTCTGACCGCGCACGGCACCGGCACCGGCACCGCCTCGGCACCGGGCTCTGCCGGCGTCAGAGCGCGAGCGCCAGGACCCCGGCGAGGACGGTGAGCGGCGCGACGACGCACCCGAGCGCCATGTACCGGCCCCAGGACAGGTGCACGCCCTCGGCCGACAGCCGTGCGTGCCACAGCAGCGTCGCGAGTGAGGCCCACGGCGTGATGAGGCAGCCGGCGTTGACGCCGATGAGCAGCGCCGCGTACCGGACGGCCTCGTGCCCGGCGGCCGGTTCGAGCACCAGGTACGCCGGCAGGTTGTCGATGCCGTTCGCGGCGACCGCGCCCGCACCGCCGAGCAGCAGCAGCGGGCCGGTCCCGGTGCCGCCCTGCAGCGCGTGCACGATCGGGTCGGTGATGCCCGTCGTGTGCAGCGCCTCGACCACCACGAAGAGCCCGGCGGCGAACAGCAGGGTCGACCACGGCACGCGGGACACCCGGAGTTCGGACGGTGACCGGAACGCCGCGACCACGACGAGCACCACGGCGGCCAGGACCGCGGCGATCCACACGGTCACCCCGGCCGTCAGGGCGACGACGAGCGCGACGAGCACGGCGGAGGCCGCCCAGAAGAACACCGGGTCCTTCGGCGTGCGGACGGACACCGGCGAGTAGCGGCCGAACAGCTTGCCGCGGAACACCACGAGCAGGACGACGCACGGCACGACCACCCCGGCGACCGCGGGCCAGGCCATCAGCCCGGCGAACGGCAGCGGACCGCCGAGCCCCATCCGGTCGACGGCGAGCAGGTTCGTCAGGTTCGACACCGGCAGCAGCATCGAGGCCGTGTTCGCGAGCCAGACCGTGGTCAGGGCGAACGGCATCGGGGGCAGCCCCACGCGCCGTGCGAGCGAGATGACGATGGGGGTGAGGAGCACCGCGGTGGTGTCGATCGACAGGAAGACGGTGCAGAGCACGGCGAGCACGACGACCGCGCCCCAGAGGCCGATGGTGCGCCCGCCACCGACCCGGGCGGCGACGTCGGCGAGGCGGTCGAACACCCCGGCGTCCGCGGCGAGCTCGGCGACGACGGTCAGCCCGAGCACGAACCCGAGGACCGGCAGGACCCGGTCGGCGAGGACGGCGAGGTCGTCGAGGGGCAGCAGCCCGAACACGACGCAGACCGCGCCGACCACGAGCAGGGCCGCTCCGATGACCGCTTGACGCACGAACACTCCTCCGGCAGACACCGCGGCAGGGTGACCGGCGGCGCTCCAATGTACGGGCCGGTAGCGTTGTCAGCACGACGACAGGAGGCCTCTGTGCGCAAGTTCATGTTCAACGGTGCGGTGTGGAGTTCGCTCATCAGCGGCTACAGCGTGCTGCAGACCACCCGCCAGGGACCGCGTGACTGGCGGCTCGCGCTGACCTGGGTCGCGTGGCTCGCCACGACGATCGTGGCGATCGGCACGGTCGTCGAGGACGACCGCGCGGTCAAGGCGCGCCAGTAGCTCGAGACGCGGCAGGGGGTCGCGGACGCGACCGGACTGACGGACGGGAGGCCCGGTGCCAGCTGGCACCGGGCCTCCCGTCCGTCGTCCGTCCCGTGCACGGCACGCGGTCACGTCACCGGGTCAACGCTCGGACTCCGGGATGCCGGACGTCTGGATCGGTCCGGTGAAGAGCGCGCCGCGCTCGTCGTCACCGAACAGCTGCGAGTCCCCCTCTGCCGGGCGTCCGCGGCGGCGCGGTGCCGCCGCACCCGGCTCGGTGAGCTGCACCCGCTGGACCGGCAGGGCGTCCGGGTGGGTGCGCTGGATCCACTCGACCATCTCCTCGCGGACGTAGCAGCGGAGGTCGAACAGGCCTCCGGCGTCGGGTGCCGTCACGAGGATGCGGACCCGGACCAGTCCCCCGACGGCGTCCGTGACCTGGAGCACCTTGACCCGGCGGTCCCAGATCGTCGAGGTGTCGAGGATCCGGTCGAGCTCCGCCCGCATGTCGGCCGGGCTCACCCGCCAGTCGAGGTCGAACTCGACGGCACCGAGCAGTTCGCTGCCGGTCCGGGTCCAGTTCTCGAACGGCGTGCTCGTGAAGTACGTCGACGGCAGCACGAACCGACGGTCGTCCCACAGGTGCACGACGACGTAGGTCAGCGTGATCTCCTCGATCCGTCCCCACTGCTGCTCGACCACGACGACGTCGTCGACGCGGATCGACCCGGAGAACGCCAGCTGCATGCCGGCGAACACGTTGCCGAGCGTGGACTGCGCGGCGAGGCCCGCGACCACGGAGATGAGGCCGGCGCTGGCGAGCACGCTCGCGCCCGCGGCCTCGACCCCGTCGAAGGTCAGCAGGATCGCGCCGACCGCGATGATGACGAGCACGGCGACGGTGAGCCGCCGGATGATGAGCACCTGGGTGCGGATGCGACGCGCCTGCCGGTTGTCGGGCACGTCGATGCGGAAGCGGTGGAGCCCGAGGTCCTCGAGGAAGATCGCGACCTGGCACGCGAGCCAGCAACCGGTCGCGATCGTGACGATCAGGAAGGCGTGCGCGACCTCGTCGCGCCACGGGTAGGCGTCGGGGTTCCGCGGGATGCTCGACGTGAACGCGATCCAGAGCAGGACGACCAGCAGCACGGTGCGGAAGGGGTGCTTCGTCCGTCGCGAGAGCACGCCGGCCCAGCGTTCCCGGCGCGCGATCGCCCGGAGGACCAGGTGCAGGACGAGGGCGACGACGGCGGTGACGAGCAGGGCGAACCCGATCGCGACGAGGAGTCGGAGGAGGATGTCCATCCCTCCATGCAAGCAACGGACGACGGCCGTCGTTCAGGTTCGGGCCGCCGTCGGCTGTGCGGACGTTCAGTCGCTGCGGTTCGACCGAACCGGGTTTTGCGTGACGCCCCGGTCCGGTGCGCATGTAGGTTCTCTCGCATGACAGCGCAGAACGACACGGGTGGCAACCGAGCGCCGGCGAACGACTTCTCGCACGAGCAGGAGGGCTACCAGCACGGTCTGAAGCCCCGGCAACTGCAGATGATCGCGATCGGCGGCGCGATCGGCACCGGCCTCTTCCTCGGTGCCGGTGGACGCCTGCACACCGCGGGCCCCGCGCTCGCGCTGACCTACCTGGTCGCCGGGATCTTCGCCTTCTTCATCCTGCGGGCCCTGGGCGAGCTGGTGCTGCACCGCCCGTCCTCGGGGTCGTTCATCTCGTACGCCCGCGAGTTCTACGGCGAGAAGTTCGCGTACGCCGCCGGCTGGATGTACTTCCTGAACTGGGCGATGACCTCGATCGTGGACACCACCGCGGTCGCGATCTACCTGCAGTACTGGTCGGCCTTCACCGCGGCGCCGCAGTGGCTGCTGGCGCTGATCGCCCTGATCGTCGTCCTCGCGGCGAACATGGTCGCCGTGAAGGTGTTCGGCGAGCTCGAGTTCTGGTTCGCCCTGATCAAGGTCGCCGCGCTCGTGGCGTTCCTCGTCGTCGCGATCATCTGGCTCGTCTTCGCGTTCCCCGTCGAGGCCGGTGGCGAGGCCGTCCGGACCGGCTTCACGATCTGGGGCGACAACGGCGGGCTGTTCCCGAACGGGCTGCTCCCCGCGGTCATCGTGATCCAGGGTGTCGTCTTCGCCTACGCCGCGATCGAGCTCGTCGGCACGGCATCGGGTGAGACGCAGAACGCCGAGAAGGTCATCCCGCGCGCGATCAACTCCGTCGTCTTCCGCATCGCGGTCTTCTACGTCGGGTCGATCGTCCTGCTCTCCCTGCTGCTGCCGTACACGGCCTACAAGGAGGGCGAGAGCCCCTTCGTGACGTTCTTCTCGTCGCTCGGCAACCCGCACGTCGGCGCGATCGTCGGCGGCATCATGAACTTCGTCGTGCTCACCGCCGCCCTGTCGTCACTGAACGCCGGCCTGTACTCCACCGGACGCGCGCTCCACTCGATGGGCATGAACGGTTCGGCGCCGAAGTGGACCACGAAGATGTCGAAGGGCGGCGTCCCCTACGCCGGCATCCTGCTCACGGCGGCCTTCACCGTCGCGGGCGTCGTGCTGAACTACTTCGTCCCGAAGCAGGCGTTCGAGATCGCCCTGAACATCGCCAGCCTCGGCATCATCACCGCGTGGGGCACGATCATCCTGTGCCAGATGCGGCTGCGCCAGTGGGCCAAGCAAGGGCTCGCGAAGGAACCCTCGTTCAAGCTGCCCGGTGCTCCGGTCACCGCCTGGCTGACCCTGGCGTTCCTCGCCTCGGTCATCGTCCTGATGGCGATCGACTACCCCGTCGGCACGTACACCATCGCGTCCCTCGTCATCATCATCCCGCTGCTCGTCGTCGGCTGGTTCCTGCAGCGTGACCGCATCCTGCGCATCGCCGCCCTGCGCGAGGGCGTCACCGGCCCCTACCCGATCGGCGTCCGCGACCCCGCCGCCTCGGTGCGACGCGACGGCGACGGGAGCTAGCGCTCCGCTTGTCCCCGGAACGCAAGGCCCCAGCGCCGAACACGAGCGGTCCGGCACCCGTCGCTACCATCAGCGGGTGCCGGACCGCTCTCCTTCTCCCACCCTCGACCTGCAGCTCAGCTGGCGAGGTGCCTACGGACGCCTCCGGGTGTTCGCGGATCGTCTCGAGGCCGAGACCGACTACCAGCGCGAGACCCGCACCGTGGTGCCGATGGACGCGGTGCAGGGGTGGCGCCTCGGACCGTGCGACGAGGACGCCGTCTGCGTGGAGTTCCTCGCCGGACAGGAC
Organism: Curtobacterium sp. MCLR17_051; assembly: GCF_003234395.1. Taxonomy (NCBI): domain Bacteria; kingdom Bacillati; phylum Actinomycetota; class Actinomycetes; order Micrococcales; family Microbacteriaceae; genus Curtobacterium; species Curtobacterium sp. MCLR17_051. The sequence goes on along the minus strand of NZ_QKTA01000021.1, from coordinate 48,114 downwards.
ACCTACCGGGTGCTGCTCGACACCACGGACGAGCAGCTCGCTGCGCTGGCGATCCGGAAGGTGCTCGGCCCGCCGCTGGAGTCCTGAGGACGCCGGTGCCGGGCCCGGGCCCGGGCCGGGGCCCGCTGCCCCGTTGGCCGGGTGCCCGGGTGCCCGGGTGCCCGGCTCAGTCGTCGGTGTCGACGCGGTCGGTGACGACGTCACCGGAGCCGGCGTCGATGCGCACGCTGTGCTTGGTGCCGGACGAGTCGAGCACGTCGCCCTCCCAGACGACCGTGCCGACGTGGTCGTCGAGCCCGAGCTCGGTCACGGTCCCCGCGTGCAGGTCCTGGAAGGCGTCGACGGCCTGCTTGACGCTCAGGTCGGCGGCGGCGACGAAGCGCTCGTGCTCGGCCTTGTCGTCGGCGTCGGCGGCCTCGGTCTGCGGGGTGCCGGCGACCGTGGAACCGTCGGCGTTCGTGTGCACCTCGTGCTCGGTGCCGTCCTTCGTCACGACGAGGACCTCGTAGGCAGAGGCGCCCTGCTCCTGCTCGACCGAGATGACGGTGCCCGAGCCGACCTCACCGCGTGCGGTCGCGACGGCGGCGAGCAGGGCCTTGTTCGAGCCGGAGGACGCCGAGCCGGACGATGACGAGCCGGTGCCGGTGCCGGTGCCGGCCGAGTCCGTCGCCGACGAACCGACCGAGCCGGAGCCGGCCGAGCCGGTGTCGTCGTCGGAGTCGTCGCTGGCGCACCCGGTGAGTGCGAGCGCCGCGACGATCGGCAGGGCGGCGAACGCGGCGATGCGGCGGGCGGAGGGCTTCTGGTGCTGGGTACGGAAGTTCATGTGGACGAGCATCGCGTCGGGGTGCTGAAGCAGCCCTGAAGCCGCCTGTTCAGCCGCCGAGTGCGATGCGGACGACGAACCGCGCGCCGCCGAGCGGGGACGTGACCACGGTCGTGTCCCCGCCGTGCGCCCGTACGGCGTCGCGGACGATGGCGAGGCCGAGCCCCGCGCCGCCGGCGTCCCGGCTGCGGGCCTCGTCGAGACGGACGAACCGCTCGAAGACGCGCTCGCGCTCGTCCTCGGGGACGCCGGTGCCGTCGTCGTCGACCGTGAGCACCGCGGACCCGTCGTGCTCGGTGAGCGACACGGCGACGCGTGTGCTCGCGTGCCGGACGGCGTTGTCGACGAGGTTCCGGACCACCCCAGCCAACACGCGCTCGTCGCCGAGGACCCGCGCTGCCGAGATCGCCGAGCCGTCCACCCGCACCACCGGGGCGTCGCCGTGCCGCTCGGGCACGACACCCGCCGTCGACCGTGCCCGCGCGCGGGCCACCGCGTCGAGCGCGAGGTCGTCCAGGTCGACGGGGCGCCGCGTGCGGATCCCGCCCTCGTCGAGGCGGGAGAGCTCGAGCAGCCCGGTGACCAGGTCCTGCAGCCGCACCGCCTCGGACCGCACGACGTCGGCGAGGTCCGCCACCTCGGTCCGCTCCGGGTGCGCGACGGCGACCTCGGCGTGCTGCCGGATCGACGCGATCGGCGACCGGAGTTCGTGGGAGGCATCGGACACGAAGCGCCGCTGGCTCTCGGCGGAGCGTTCGAGGCGGTCGAGCATGGCGTTCATGGTGCTCGCGAGCCGGGCGACCTCGTCGCCGGTGTCCGGGACCTCCACCCGGGCGTCGGGACGGGCCGCCCGGATCGTCTCGACCTCGGTGCGCATCCGTTCCACCGGCCGCAGTGAGCGCCCGGTGACGGCCCAGGTGACCGCGACCAGCAGGAGCACCAGCACGGGCACCCCCACGGCGAGGAGCACGACGGCGGTGCGGACCGCGGTGTCGGCCTGGTCGAGCGTGGCGCCGTAGACGAGCGTCGCCTCACCGCCGCCGGGCAGGTCCACGTCGTCCGCCACGAGCAGCCAGCGTTCGCCGTCGTGCGTCCACCGGGACTCGTCGGTGGTCGGGAGGGCGTCCCCGTCGGCGTCCTCGCCGTGCGCCAGGACCACCCCGCCGTCGCCGATCACCTGCACCAGGACGTCCTCGTAGCCGGTCACTGCAGCCGCACCGTCCGCCTCGACCCGGGAGGACACCTGCTCGAGACCCGCCTCGGCGGAGGTCCGCACGCCGTCGAGCAGCACGAGCCGCAGCACGACGACGAAGGCGACGGCACCGATGACCAGGGCCGCGAGGACGACGGCACCGGCGCCGAGCGTGGTGCGGGCCCGGACCGACCGGGCGCGCCGTGGCCTGCTTCGTGCGGCTCCGCTCGCACCGGGCTTCGGCCGCTCAGCCACCGTCCGCCGCCAAGCGGTACCCGGCGCCACGGACCGTCTCGATCGCGGTGCGCCCGAACGGTCGGTCGAGCTTCCGGCGCAGGTGCCCGACGTACACCTCGACGATGTTCGGGTCGCCCTCGAAGTCGACGTCCCAGACGTTCTCGATGACGTCGCGCTTCGACCGGACCTGTCCCGGGTGCCGTGCGAGGTACTCGAGCACGGCGAACTCGCGGCTGGTCAGCTCGACAGGGGTGTCGCCGCGGACCACGGTGCGCGCCGCGGGGTCGACCACCAGGTCGCCGAGCGTCAGCACGGTGGGGCGCTCGCGGGCACCCCGTCGGACGAGCGCCCGCAACCGTGCGACGAGCACCGGGTGCGAGAACGGCTTGGTGACGTAGTCGTCGGCCCCCGCGTCGAGCGCCTCGACCTGGTCCCACTCGCCGTCCTTGGCCGTCAGCATGAGCACGGGGGTCCAGTCGCCGTCGGCGCGGAGCTGCGCGCACACGGCCCAGCCGCTCAGGCCGGGCATCATCAGGTCGAGCACGATCGCGTCGTAGCGGAACTCACGCGCGTGCCACAGACCGTCCACGCCGTCGTTCGCGACGTCGACCGCCCACCCCTCGGCCTCGAGGCCGCGGCGCACGCCGTCGGCGAGCCGGACCTCGTCGTCGACCACCAGCACACGCATGGGGTCGATCCTGCCGTGCCCCGCTGAAGCAGGGCTGAAGCGGCCCGCCAGCGCGGCTCGCGACGGTGCCCGGGGCGGACGGGAGGCCCGTGGCGGCGCCGCCACGGGCCTCCCGTCCGGCGGTGGTCCGGACCAGCGCCGCGCCGACCCGGCGGGCTCAGACCAGCAGCAGGATCCCGGCGATCACGGACGCGACGGCGATCGCGAGCGCGATGAGCAGGAGCACGAGGTGCACCGTGTAGAACGTCGTCGGCTTGCCTGCGGCGTCGCGGGCACGGGAGTCCTTCGCGACGCGCTGGAAGAAGCGCGGCCAGGTGACGACGTTGAAGACGGCGCCGATGAACAGGACGACTGCGGCGAAGACGAGCACGGGACGATCCTAGTGAACGTCGGCGACGACGATGCCGGGCGGGTGGTGCTCGGCCGCCCCCAACGCGGCCGAGTCCCGACCCGGCAGGCCACAGAATCTGTAGCACTTGCTACAGACTGTACACGGCCTGTTCGGCAGCGTCGAGGGACTACACGGTGTCGAGCGCGGCCTCGGCGTCGGCGAGGGCGGCACGCTCGGCGTCGGTCAGGGACGCCCGTGCACCCCGGACGCCGTCGTTGATCTCGACGATGCGGCGGCTGAGCCGGGTCGCGGGGTCGTCGGTCGGCGGGTAGGCGTTGTCCACGCCGATCCGTTCGTGCAGCGGTGCCAGGCGGCGGAGCGCATCGTCCACACGGCGGGCACGGCGGCGGCGGGAGATCCGGTGCCCGACGACGAGCAGGAGCATGCCGGACGCCACGCACAGCACGGCTCCCGGCGTGGTGACGTCGTAGGGCAGCGAGAGCGCGTGCGTGACGTCCAGGTCGCCGGCGACGTGGGCGACGTCCATCACGACGACCACGACCATGCGGACGACCCCGAGCACCCCGCCGAGGACCAGGACCCACAGCCCCACCAGGTCGGTGGTCGTCCGGGCTTCGCGCAGCCGGAGCACGCAGATGAACCCCGTCGCGCCGAGCGCCACTCCGAGGTAGACGGTCTGCGCGATCGAGTAGACGGTGGCAGCCGGGTGCGAGCCGGCGTCGAGCATGAAGGTCGTCGTGGTCGCGGGCTTGTCGAGCACGGTGAACGCGACGACGACCACCACGACGACCGCGGCGAAGGACACCACGACCGCGTTCCGGAGCCAGGGCCGCGCCGCGCCGACCGCCTTCGCCACGCCCCACAGCAGCGTGCTCGTGCCGGCCACCATGAGGCAGTCGCTGATGACGGTCACGACGTTGAACCCGCCGAGCAGCGGGTCGAGCCACCGGTACAGCGGGTCGACGTTCGTCACGATGGTGGCGGCGAAGAGCAGGAACGTGAACGCCAGGGTGCGGTCCTGCCCGCGTTGCAGGACCAACAGCACGATCGTCCCGACGATGAGCAGCACCGCCTGGACGACGGCGATGATCACCCGAAGACCCCGCGGAAGGCGCTCGGGCGGCCGCGGTGCTGGCGGATCACGGTGGCCAGGCGGTCGGCGAAGACCTCGGCCTCGTGCTCGTAGGTGTTCGAGAACAGCCCACGGGCGAGTGCCCGCTCGACCTTGTACTCGGGCAGGTCGGGGATGACGTCACGGATGTAGGCGCTCTGCGGGGCGTGCTCCTGGTGCCGGTGCAGGACGTGTCCGAGCTCGTGCCCGATCACGAACGACCGGAACGTCGGCGAGGTCGTCGGGGAGATCATCACGAGGTGCGCGTGCTCGAGGGTGGCCACGAAGCCGCACACGGGTTCGGCGGCCAGGAACGACTCCTCGCGCACCACGATCGGCTTGCCGACGACGTCAGCGGCGGCGGCGACGGCCTGGTCGACGTCCGACCACCCCTCGGCTGCACCACGAGCCCAGAACGCCTCGACGAGGGCGTCGGTCATGCGACGCTCCCCCGCTGCGATTCCTCCTCGAGCACCTCGGCGATGCGCCGCAGCGCGTCGGGTGAGAGCTCACCGGGGAAGGTCCGGGCCGCGAAGCCGCTCACGCGGGCGGACCGCAGGGACCGGACGAGGGCGAGCTGGGCACCGATCCGTTCCGGCACCTCGCTGTCCTCGAGCAGGAAGCGTTCGTCGACCTCGAAGTACCCGGCCAGCAGGCGCAGGAGCTCGGTGTCGCGGTTGCGGCGGCCGTCGCCGGAGAGCATGTAGGTCCACTTCGCCCGCGACAGCGACCCGCCGTGCGCCGCGACGTACTCCTCGATCGAGGAGAACGGCACCGGAGCACCACGCTGCGACTCCTCGAAGTCGAGGAGCAGGTTGAGGCGGCGCGCGAGCTCGGCGGCGTCGAGCGCCCCGCCCTTCAGATCACCCGTGTCCATCTCGGACTCCTCCCCAGCCGTGTCCGCGCGACCTGTGGGTCCGGCGCGTGGACGCCATGCTAGCGCGGGTGCCCGGCACGCGCGCCGCTACCCTCGTGGGCATGCCCCGCCGCTTCCCCGCCACCGTCGCGGCACCGGTCGAGCATGAGATCGTGATCACGAAGTCGCGGTTCATCACGACCGTCGCGCCGGTGTCCGGGGTCGAGGACGCCGACCGCGTGATCGCCGAGGTCCGCCGTCGGTACTGGGACGCCCGGCACAACTGCACGGCGATGGTCACCGGCGTGCTCGGCGACCAGGCCCGTTCCTCGGACGACGGGGAGCCCTCCGGCACCGCGGGCGTCCCGATGCTCGAGGTCCTGCGACGCCGCGGGCTGACCGACGTCGTCGCGGTCGTCACGCGGTACTTCGGCGGGGTCAAGCTCGGTGCCGGCGGACTGGTCCGGGCCTACTCGACCTCGGTGTCCGAGGCGCTCGACACGGCGGTCCTCGTCCGTCGCGAGGCCCTGACGCAGGTGCGCTTCGACGTCGACCACGCCGACGCCGGGCGGCTCGACAACGTGCTGCGCGACTGGGTCCGGCACCACCACGCGACGCTCGGCCCGACCGACTACGGGCAGGCGGCGACCTTCGAGGTGTGGGTCCCCCACGAGGCGCTCGGGGCCCTGACGGCCGACCTCGCCGCCGCGTCGGCCGGTTCGCTCGAACCCGTCATCGGCGAGGAGCGGATCGTCGACGTCCGCGCCGACTGAATTCGCAGTTCCTGCACACCTCGGGCGTGTCTCCGCGTCGGCGCAGGAACCTGCCGCGAACGCACGAACGCCCCGACTCGATGAGCCGGGGCGTTCGTCCTGCGGTGCACCCCCTCGGACTTGAACCGAGAACCCACTGATTAAGAGTCAGTTGCTCTGCCAATTGAGCTAGAGGTGCATGTTCCGACTTCCGTGCCGCAACGGGAATCAACAATAGCATGGGTTTCGCGCGCCCACGACCACTCGCGGGCGCACGACGCGAACAGGAGCACCATGACCGACCGTCTCGTCCCCGGCGACACCGCCCCCGACTTCACGCTGCCCGACCAGGACGGCGTCGAGCACTCCCTCGCTGCCCTCCGTGGCAAGAAGGTCATCGTGTACTTCTACCCGGCGGCGTCCACCCCGGGCTGCACCACCGAGGCCTGCGACTTCCGCGACAACATGTCCTCCCTGCAGGCAGCCGGCTACGAGGTCCTCGGCGTCTCGAAGGACGAGCAGGCGAAGCTCAAGACGTTCCAGCACGAGCAGGCGCTGACCTTCCCGCTGCTGAGCGACCCCGACCTCGCCGTGCACAAGGCCTACGCGGCCTGGGGCGAGAAGAACAACTACGGCAAGATCGTCACCGGCACGATCCGGTCCACGATCGTGGTCGACGAGGACGGCACCGTCCAGCTGCCGCTCTACAACGTCAAGGCCACCGGGCACGTGGCGAGCCTGCGGAAGAAGCTCGGCCTGGTCTGAGGGCCGGCCACGCACTGGAGGCCCGGTGCCGGTTCCGAGAACCGGCACCGGGCCTCCAGTGCGTGGCGGACCAGACCGTCTACTCGGCCGGACGCGCGAGCGCGGCCGTCACCGACCGCGACAGCACCAGCGTGATGCCGAGCAGGGCCGGGACGAGCAGCACCCAGCCGACCGCGGCGACCCGGAAGACGCCCTGGAACGCCCCGATCGCGATGGCGCCCTGCAGGACCTGCCAGACGATGATGCCGGAGCGCACCCACGCCCGGCCCTGCCACAGGCCGTTCAGCAGCGCACCGAGCCAGAGCGCAGCGATGGCGACGAGGACCGTGAGGGCGATGCCGGAGGCGATGCTCGTGGCCGGGGCGACGACCAGTTCGACGACCAGGACGACGGTCACGACCACCAGCGCGAGGAACTCGAGGCCGACCACGGCGAGCAGCCCCAGCATCGCCGGCGACCGGCGCGCGACGGGTGCGGAGGGTTCGGTGTCGTTCGGGGTGTCGTCGTGCACAGTGATCCTCCAGCATCGGAACCCTTGATTTGGCCCTACCAGTATGGAACGATATTGGAGGTCGTTTGGACGGCACGATGTGGTGTGCGTCTCCCGTGGTTCATCGCTCCTCCCCCGAGCGTCTCGCGGGCGTCAGACACGCTTCCTGCGGACTCCTCCCCACAGTTGTCCCCTCCATGCCGCATGCATGGTCAGCGGTCCGATCCCCCGAACCACGGCCCCGGCCTGCCGTTCGAGCATCGACATCAAGGAGCACCACACATGGACTGGCGTGACAAGGCTGCCTGCCTCACCGCAGACCCCGAGCTCTTCTTCCCCGTCGGGAACACCGGGCCCGCCGTCGACCAGATCGAGAAGGCCAAGTCGGTCTGTGCGCGTTGCACGGTCACCGAGATGTGCCTGCAGTACGCACTCGAGAACAACCAGGACTCGGGTGTCTGGGGTGGTCTCAGCGAGGACGAGCGTCGTGCGCTGAAGCGTCGCGCCGCCCGCGCTCGCCGCGCGTCCTGACCCCGGTCGTCTGACACCACGACGCCCGTCGTCCCCTCGGGGGCGGCGGGCGTCGTCGTGCGCGCGGGGCGGGTTCTGCAAAACACCGGTGTTCACGGATCGAACACCGGAACGCGGGTGTTCGACCGGTGAACACCGGTGTTTTGCGATCTCGAACCGCCGGGCGGCGTCAGGCGGCGGGGGCGGTCAGCCAGCGGAACGGGATGGTGATCGTCACCTCGGTGCCGCTGCCGGTCAGGGTGTGCCAGTCGATGGTGCCGCCGAGCTCGCCCTGGATGAGCGTGCGGACGATCTGCGTGCCGAGGCCCGAGCCGACCTTGCCCTCGGGGAGCCCCACGCCGTTGTCGCGGACCTCGATCTCCAGGTGGTCGTCGAAGCGGCGGGCGACGATCTCGACCTCGCCGTCACGGCCGTCCAGCCCGTGCTCGACGGCGTTCGTCACGAGCTCGGTGAGGCCGAGGGCGAGCGGCGTCGCAGCCTCCGACGGCAGCACCCCGAACTCGCCGGTCTTCTTCGGGTGCACCGTGGTGTTGTGCGACGCGGCGACCTCGGTCACGAGCTTGAGCACCGAGTCGAACACCTCGTCGAAGTCCACCGTCTGGCTGAGGCCGCTCGACAGGGTGTCGTGCACGACGGCGATGGCGGCGACGCGACGCATGGCGTTCTGCAGCGAGGTCCGCGCTTCGTCCGAGTGCGTGCGACGCGCCTGGATCCGCAGCAGGGACGCCACCGTCTGCAGGTTGTTCTTCACGCGGTGGTGGATCTCGCGGATCGTGGCGTCCTTGGTGATGAGCTCACGCTCTTGGTGCCGCAGCTCGGACACGTCGCGGCAGAGCACGATGGCACCGATGCGCTCACCGTGGTCGCGGAGCGGGATCGAGCGGAGCGACACCGTGACGCCCTTCGACTCGATGTCGGCCCGCCACGGTGCGCGACCGGTGACGACGAGCGGCAGGGACTCGTCGACGTCGAGCTGGGCGCCGATGAGCTCGGTGGTGACCTCGGCGAGGGACTTCCGCTCGAGCTCGCCCTCGAAGCCCATGCGGTTGAACGCGCTCAGGCCGTTCGGGCTCGCGAACGTGACGATGCCGGCGGTGTCGAGACGCAGCAGGCCGTCGCTGGCACGGGGCGCACCACGACGGGGGCCCGCCGGTGCACCGAGGTCGGGGAAGTCACCGGTGGCGATCATGCCGAACAGGTCGTTCGCGCTCGCGGTGAAGTTGAGTTCCTGACGGCTCGGGGTCCGCATCTCGTCCTGGTTGGAGTGCCGGGTGACGACGGCGATCGGCCGCTCGGTGGTCTCGGCGCTCTTCGGGCTCAGGCGGCGGAGCACCGGGATCGCGCGGACGCGGGTCGGGGTGTCCTCGTACCAGTCCGGCTCGGCGGAGTCGACGACCCGTGACCCGGCGAAGCTCTCGGTCACCTGGCCGCGCCACTCCTCGCGGATCTCCTGGCCGACGATGTCCCGGTAGAACAGCGTCGCCGCGGAGCTCGGCCGGGCGTGGGCGACGGCCACGAACGAGCCGTCCTCGGCGGTCGGGACCCAGAGCACCATGTCGGCGAAGGACAGGTCAGCGAGGAGCTGCCAGTCCCCCACGAGCAGGTGGAGCCACTCCACGTCTGCTTCCGAGGAACGGCCTTGCGCGAGGACGAGGTCACTGAGGGTCGACACCCAGCCAGTCTAGGTCCGCTGCCTTGTGGAGAACGTCGCCCTCTCCACAGGGTAGACCGGTGTGTATTTCGTATGTCGCACGCCCCATACGCTCGCTCCAACGACGGAAGGGGCAGGGGTGGCAGAGCAGGCACGCCGCATCGATCACGAGACGACGACGGCGCACCCACCGCCGCTGCGGATCGTCGAACCGGCGCCGGAGCCCGCCACGGTGACCGGTCCCCCGGACCCGGCGACGACCGCACGGGCGCTCGGGCTCTGCGTCGCCGAGGTGCTCACCGGCGCGCGGGAGGTCGACAGCATCGCCCGCTGGATCAGCGACGACGTGCAGCGCCACCTGCAGCAGCGCGCCGCGGTGGCCGCGCACGCCCGGGGCTCCGGTCGGCGGGCACGCGGGCGCCCGGTGCTCCGGGTCGGCAGCGTCCTGGTCTGCCGCCCCGCGGCGGGCGTCGCCGAGGCGACGGTGATCGTGCACGCGCGCAGTCACGCCCGAGCGGTCGCCATGCGGCTCGAAGAGCGACACGGACGGTGGCAGGCGACCGCGATCGGGGTCCTGTAGCCGGGGTAAGGACGGACGGGAGGCCCGGTGCCAGCTGGCACCGGGCCTCCCGTCCGTCGGCGGTCACGCTCGGTGAGCAGGAATGGTCGGGTCCCGACGTGGGACCCGACCATTCCTGCTCACGATGCGCTCGCGCGCGGTCGCTAGTTCTTCTTGGCCGCCTGGCGACGCTCGGCGCGGTTGCTCGCCGCGGCCTGACCGGAGGCGGTGGCCGCGTTGCCGAACGCGGAGCCCTGCTCCGGCTCGGCGACCGCTTCGGCCTCAGCCTCGGCCTGGGCGCGCTGCGCACGAGCGGTCGCGGCCTGCTCGAGGCGACCCTTCTCGTCGCGGACCTCGACCTCGCCGTCGATCGACGGTGCCGAGTACTCGAGGCCGGAGACCTCGTCCTCGCCGAGACCCTTGGCCTCGATCACCGCGTTCTCGCCGTCGGACTGCACCTGGACCTCGAGGTTGAAGAGGTAGCCCACGGACTCTTCGCGGATCTGCCCCATCATCGTCTGGAACAGGGCGTAGCCCTCGCGCTGGTACTCGACCAGCGGGTCGCGCTGCGCCATCGCGCGGAGGCCGATGCCGTCCTTGAGGTAGTCCATCTCGTACAGGTGGTCGCGCCAGCGGCGGTCGATCACCGAGAGCACCACGCGACGCTCGAGCTCACGCATCGCCTCGTCGCCGAGGAGTTCCTCGCGCTGCTGGTAGGCCAGCTTGGCGTCGGAGAGGATCTCGCGGGCCAGGAAGTCACGCGACGCCTTGCCCTTCGAGCCGGCCTCGGTGATGACCTCGTCGATGGAGATCGAGATCGGGTAGAGCGTGCCGAGCTCGGTCCACATGGCGTCGAGGTCCCAGTCGTCCGGGGAGCCTTCGCCGGTGTGGCTGTCGATCACGTCGTCGATGACGGCCTTGAGGAACGACTGCGCGCGGTCGTGCAGGTCGTCGCCCTCGAGGATGTGGCGGCGGTCGCTGTAGATCGCTTCGCGCTGGCGGTTCAGGACGTCGTCGTACTTCAGGACGTTCTTGCGGATCTCGGCGTTGCGGCCCTCGACCTGCGCCTGGGCGGACCGGATCGCACGGCCGACGAGCTTGTTCTCGATCGCCAGGTCGTCCGGCACGTTCGAGCGGCCCATGAGGCTCTCGGCGGCACCGGAGTTGAACAGGCGCATCAGGTCGTCGGTCAGCGACAGGTAGAAGCGGCTCTCGCCCGGGTCACCCTGGCGGCCGGAACGACCACGCAGCTGGTTGTCGATGCGGCGCGACTCGTGGCGCTCGGTGCCGAGCACGTACAGGCCGCCGACGGCGCGGACCTTGTCGCCCTCTTCCTCGACCTCGGCCTTGACGCGGGCGAACACGTCGTCCCACTCGGCCTCGTACTCGTCGGGGGTCTCGGTCGGCGACAGGCCCTTGGCGTGCATCTCCTGCACGGCGAGGAACTCCGCGTTGCCACCGAGCATGATGTCGGTACCACGACCGGCCATGTTCGTCGCGACGGTCACGGCGCCGAAGCGACCGGCCTGGGCGACGATCGCGGCTTCACGTGCGTGGTTCTTCGCGTTGAGGACCTCGTGCTTGACGCCCTGCTTGGCGAGGAGCTTCGACAGGTACTCGGACTTCTCGACGCTCGTGGTGCCGACGAGGACGGGCTGGCCCTTCTCGTGGCGCTCCGCGATGTCCTCGGCGACCTGCTCGAACTTCGCCTTCTCGTTCTTGTAGACGAGGTCGGTCTGGTCGATGCGCTGCATCGGCTTGTTCGTCGGGATGGGCACGACGCCGAGCTTGTAGGTCGACATGAACTCGGCCGCCTCGGTCTCGGCGGTACCGGTCATGCCGGAGAGCTTCTGGTAGAGGCGGAAGTAGTTCTGCAGCGTGACGGTTGCGAGGGTCTGGTTCTCGGCCTTGACCTCGACACCTTCCTTCGCCTCGATCGCCTGGTGGATGCCCTCGTTGTAGCGGCGGCCCATCAGGATGCGGCCGGTGTGCTCGTCGACGATGAGCACCTCGCCGTTCATCACGACGTAGTCCTTGTCCTTCTTGAACAGGGCGACGGCCTTGATGGAGTTGTTCAGGAACGAGATGAGCGGGGTGTTCGCCGACTCGTACAGGTTCTCGATGCCGAGGTAGTCCTCGACCTTCTCGATCCCGGGCTCGAGGACACCGACGGTGCGCTTCTTCTCGTCGACCTCGTAGTCCTCGCCCGGGGTGAGGCGCTTGGCGATCGAGGCGAACTCGGTGAACCAGCGGTTGGCCTCGCCCGAGGACGGACCGGAGATGATGAGCGGCGTGCGGGCCTCGTCGATGAGGATCGAGTCGACCTCGTCCACGACGGCGAAGAAGTGACCGCGCTGCACCATGTCGGACGCCTGCCACGCCATGTTGTCGCGCAGGTAGTCGAAGCCGAACTCGTTGTTGGTGCCGTACGTGATGTCGGCGGCGTACTGCTCGCGGCGCTCGGCCGGGGTCTGGTTCGCGATGATGCAGCCGGTGGTCATGCCCAGCGCGCGGAAGACGCGGCCCATGATCTCGGACTGGTACGACGCCAGGTAGTCGTTGACCGTGATGACGTGCACACCGCGCGACGGGATCGCGTTGAGGTAGGCGGCGGTCGTCGCGACGAGGGTCTTGCCCTCACCGGTCTTCATCTCGGCGATGTTGCCGAGGTGCAGTGCCGCGCCACCCATGAGCTGCACGTCGAAGTGCCGCATGCCCAGGGTCCGCTTCGCGGCTTCACGCACGGCGGCGAACGCCTCGGGCAGGAGGTCGTCGAGGGTCTCGCCGTTGGCGTACCGCTCGCGCAGCTCCTTGGTCTCGTCGTGGAGTTCCTCGTCGGTGAGGCTCGAGAAGTCGTCCTCGAGGTCGTTGATGGCCGAGGCGTACGCCTTCAGCCGGCGGAGGGTTCGTCCTTCGCCGATGCGGAGGACCTTCTCCAGCACGTTTGCCACGTGAACTCCTTACGAGGTCGTCGCGCGCGACCTGCACGCCCGATCGACCAGTCATGCTATCAACCCGCGAACCCACGGCGCTGTGAGCGGCGCGGCTGTCGCGGACACGGGTGTGCGCGGCCCGCGAACGGACCGCGCACACGGTGGGGGGCCGGAGGCCCCGAGTCGGATCAGGCGATCGCGGCTGCGCGCTCCGCGTCGGTGTCGACCGCGGCCGGCGCCTGGCCTGCGGGCACCTCGTCGATGCCGATCACGCCGTAGTCCCAGCCCTTGCGTCGGTAGACGACACTCGGACGGCGGGTCTCGGCGTCGAGGAACAGGTAGAAGTCGTGCCCGACGAGCTCCATGTAGTACAGGGCGTCGTCGACCGTCATCGGGGCGGCCTCGAAGACCTTGTGCCGGATGACGACCGGGCTGTAGACCTCGTTCTCGTCCTCGGCGGCCTCTTGATCGACGACCGGGACGGCACCGGTCGCGACGTCCTCGATGAGCTTGCCGTCGGCCGGGACGACGCCCATGCCGTCGAAGCCGCTGCCTGCGGCCTCGGCGACCGAGGTGGGGCGGTGCCGGCCGTGGTGCACCTTGCGGCGGTCACGCGCCCGACGGAGGCGTTCCATGATCCGCGCGAAGGCGAGGTCGAAGGCGGCGTACTTGTCCGACGCCGCGGACTCGGCCCGTACGAGCGGCCCCGGTCCGATCAGCGTGAGCTCCACGCGGTCCTCGCCCTGGCTGCCGCTCGACTTCTCGTGGTGGCGGCTGATGCGCACCTCGAAGGCGAGGGCGCGGTCGGCGAGCACGTCGATCTTCTCGGACTTCTGTTCGACGTAGGTGCGGAAACGGTCGGTGACCCCGACGTTCCGGCCCGTGATCGTCACGTCCATGTGGCGGCTCCCATCCAGTGTCGGCGCGTCGCCTCCGTCCGGCGACCCGAACGCCTTGTCGCGAGGCTAGACCCGGCGCACCCTCGGCGTCACGGGGAGGCGGCGAGTCCGTCGGACACTCACCGGACACACAGCGGCCACCGGGTGTTCACCGAGCATCAGTCGTCGACGCTCGCCACGGCGACGCAGCGCACCACCCGACCGCCCGCGGCCCGCACCGCTCGAACGCCCTCGGCCATCGTGACGCCCGTCGTCACGACGTCGTCGACGAGCACGACGTCGCGGCCGTCGACACCGGTCGCCCGCAGGCTCCCGACGGTCGCGGCGACGCGTTCCACCGCCGACCGCTCCTTCTGCCCCGGTCCGGATCGCCGTCGTCCGGCAGGGGTCCGGCCGAGGCGCCCCGTGTGCCGGACACCGCCGCGGGCGAGCAGCAGCACCACCGGGTCGAACCCACGGCGTCGGGCACCCGCCCGGGACGGCGGCACCCGGAGCACCACGGTGCCGTCCGGGGCCGCGGCGAGCGCCGCGCGGACGAGGGCACCGAAGCGGACGCCGAGCGGACGGGCGACGTCGACCCGGCCCCGGAGCTTGAGTTCGAGCACCAGGGTGCGGACCAGCCCCTCGTACTCGAAGGCCGCGTCGAGCCGGACGCCGGCGACCAGCCGGACCCGCCGGGGCCGTGCGTCGAGCCCCGCACGGCACGGTGGGCAGAGCGCGCGGTCCGGACGGCCGCAGCCCAGGCAGGCGACGGGCAGGAAGAGCCCGAGCACGGCGAGCAGGGCGTCACGCCACGGGGTGGGGGCGTCGTCAGGGGGCATGCCCACGACTGTGGTGGTGACCGGACGACGGCGGTGGGCCGGCGTGCCGGACGGTGGACGGGCCTCCAGGCAGGGCGGGGTGTGGAGGACGGTGGCGTCAGCGCTGGACGCCGAGCACGTCGGCGGTGACGCCCGTCGAGTCCCAGCCGCCCCCGGTGGACTGCAGGACGTCGCCGCTCAACATCCGGAGCAGCAGGGCGCCGCCGCTGCCGCCGCTGATCGCGGTGGCGCGCCCGTCGGGCTTCGGCAGGGTGCTCGACTTGCCGCCGATGGTGGTGCGGACGATGTTCGGACCGGTCGGCGTCTGCCCGACCGAGGCGACGTCGGTGTCGTTCACCCACGTGGCGTCGACCGCGGTGCCGCTGGCGGCCTGCACGCGGACCGGGGCGCCGAACGAGGTCGGTGACCGGTCGGACCCGCGGATGATCGCCATCACGTACAGGCCGGGGCCGTCCGCGGTCTCGATGAGCGCGAGTGCCCTGGTGGAGTCGCGGGACACCTGGAACGACACGAGGTCGCCGCGCGGCAGGGTGGTGCGCACCTGGTGGGGGTCGCCGCCGAGGCCGTACGCGGTGATGTGACGGGTGTCGGACTGCTGCCCCACCCAGACGAAGCCGAGGTCGTCGACGGCGGGGGCGACGAGGCCCTCGCGGGCGTCGACGCGCAGGCGGTCCTTGCCACGCACGACGACGACGCCGTCCCGGTTGCCGACGGCGGCGGTGGTGCCGGACGCCGACAGGGCGATCGAGGTCGGGTCCAGGCCGGCGATCGCGGCCCCGACGCCGCTGCCGAGTTCGGCGACCTTGCCGGTGCCCGAAGCGGCGTAGCCGACGACGCCGTCCTCGTCGACCAGGGGTCGGGGGTCGACGTCGGGGTTCTGCTGGGCGTCGGCTCCCCCGGAGTCCGGCACCGACAGCGTCGCGCCCTCGATCGTCATCGACACCGACGAGATGGTGGCGACCGAGGCGAGGGACTTGCTGAGCTGTTCGCGCATCCGGACCTTGTCGACCGTGCTCGCACGGAGGGCGTCGCTCGACAGGTCGACCAGGGCGGTGCCGCTGTCGATCGTCACCGCGTTGAGGGACAGCTGGGTGCCCTCCGGGAACGACGAGACGACGGCGCCCTTCAGCCAGTCGGCGGGGCCGGCGAGCAGGGCGCTGGCGATGCGGGTGCTGGTGGAGGACCGAGCGAGGAACCAGCGCTGGTCGGGCACCAGGAAGCGGTAGGTCGGGTCGTAGAAGTACAGGGCGTGCGACTGGAACACCGACTCGAAGCTGACCGGCGACAGGATGATGCCGTCCGGGGCGTAGGCGATGCGCCACTCGCCGTCCTCGCGGACGAACTGGAACGTCAGCGTCGACGAGGTCGGGCGCACCGCCTGGGTGTACTCCCCGTCGGAGTCGACCGTGGCGCTGGCCGTCATCGTGTAGGTGAGCTCGCGGTCGTCGACGCGCTCGACGGTACCGCTGCCGTCCCGGATCGTGACGCCCTGCCGGGGGTTCCACCGCTGGGCGAAGTCGGCGGCCAGGAACTGCCGGGCGATCGCGTAGTTGTCCTGGGCGCCGGTGGCGGCGGCGATGAACCCGCGGAGGATCGCCGTCTGGTCGGACCCGGTGATCGGCTTGTCCGGCCGGAAGTCGACGCCCGAGAGCGACTCGTCCTTGATGGTCTGCCCGGTGCGCACGGCACCGTCGGTCGGGATGGCCGCACAGGCGGTGACCGCGAGCAGGCTGACCGCGGCGAGCGCGACGGCGAGGACGTGGCGGATCCGGTGGCGCATCAGGACTCCTCTCGCACGGCGCGGGGGCCGTCGTACGACTCGTCGAGCTCGGGCAGCGGGATGGCCGAGGTGGCGGTGGTGCCCTGCTCGTTGCGGGGCAGGGTGAGCACGAACGTCGATCCCGCGCCCGGTCGGGACCACACGTCGATGCGTCCGCCGTGGAGCTTCGCGTCGCCGAGGCTGATCGCGAGGCCGAGGCCGGTGCCGCCGATGGTGCGCTTGCGGCTCGGGTCGGCCCGCCAGAAGCGGTCGAACACCCGTGCGGCGTCCTCCGGCGGCATGCCGACGCCCTGGTCGCGGACGGCGATGGCGACGGTGCGTGCGTCGCTGTCGACGACGACCTGCACGGGCTTCGCGTCGCCGTGCTCGATGGCGTTGCCGACGAGGTTGCGCAGGATCCGTCGGACCCGCTTGGCGTCGAGCCGCATCGTGGTGTGGCCGCCGGGGGTCGCGAGCTGCAGGTCGATGCCGGCGCGTTCGGCCAGCGGGCGGAACTCCTCGACGATGTCCGCGGCGAGGGAGGCCGGCACGACGGGTGCGGTGTCGAGCTGCACCGCCTGGGCGTCGTACCGGGAGATCTCGAGCAGGTCGGCGAGGAGCATCTCGAAGCGCTCCACCTGCGCGTGCAGGAGCTCGGCGGACCGGCCGACCGACGGTTCGAACGCGTGCCGGGAGTCGTAGAGCATGTCGCCGGCGAGCCGGATCGTGGTGAGCGGGGTACGGAGCTCGTGCGACACGTCGGAGACGAACCGCTGCTGCACGCGGGAGAGCTCGGCGAGCTGGGTGATCTGGCGGCTGACCGCCTCGGCCATCCCGTTGAAGCTCCGTGCCAGGGTCGCCAGGTCGTCCTGGCCGCGCACCGGGATGCGCTCGTCGAGGCGCCCCGCGGCGATCTTCCGGCTCGTCTCGGCGGCTCCGCGGATCGGCACGACGACGAGCCGGACGACGAGCGAGGTGACCAGGGCGATGAGCACCATGAGCGCCACACCGCCGATGGAGAGGGTCTGGGAGACGAAGTCCAGGGTCTGCTGCGCGTCGGAGAGGTCGTAGACCAGGTAGAGCTCGTACTGGCCGGCGCTCGGGATCTGCAGCGTGGAGCCGACGGCGAGCCCCGGCACCCGGCGCCCGTCGTCGTCGAGTTCGACGGGCTGCAGGCTGAGCCGACCGGTGTTCTGCGCGACCTCCTTGCGCAGGGCATCGGTGATCACCGCGTCCGGGAAGTCCTGGCTGGCGATGGTCTGCAGCGTCTGCGGGGTGGACTGGTCCGGGCTCCGCTCGATGGCGATGCTCGTGCCGCCCGGGCTCGTCGTGTTCGACAGGATCGCCTGCTGCGCCTCGTTCTGCAGGGTCTCGAGCTCGGACTGGTTGTTGTCCTCGGCCGCCGTCGCCGCGTCGAAGATCCCCTGGGCGACGATGGTGGCCCGTGCGGACTCGGACTCGATCTGGTCGCGGCGCTGCGAGTAGACGTTCGTCGAGATGCTCACCATGACCGCGGTGCCGATGATCCCCACCGCGAGCCCGGTCGTCATCACGGTGATGGCGACCGAGCGGAACATGAGCGAGCGCCGCCACAGGTAGGCGATCGGACGCCAGGCGCGTCGGAGCCAGCGCCGCATCCGGCGACGGCTGCGGTCGACGACGCCGATCGAGACGGTGGTGCTGCCGGCCCCACCGGCACCGCCGGACCCACCGGCGCCGGTGGCCCGGCCGGCGCCGCCGACCCGGCCCGAGCGTGCCGAGCCCGGCGGGCGCGTCGAGGGCGGCACGGTGCTCAGGCTCCTCCGGCGCGGTACCCGACGCCGCGGACCGTGGTGACGGTCTTCGGGTTGTCCGGGTCGTGCTCGATCTTCGCGCGGAGCCGCTGCACGTGCACGTTCACCAGACGGGTGTCCGCCTTGTAGTGGTAGCCCCAGACCTGCTCGAGCAGCATCTCGCGGGTGAACACCTGGTTCGGCTTCTCGGCGAGCGCCCGGAGCAGGTCGAACTCGAGCGGCGTGAGCGCGATCACGGTGTCACCGCGGCGCACCTCGTGCCCGGCGACGTCGACCGTGACGTCGCCGACGTGCAGCACGGTGGCGTCGGACGCGCTCGGCCGCAGGCGGGTCCGGATGCGCGCGACGAGCTCCTTCGGGTTGAAGGGCTTCACGACGTAGTCGTCGGCACCGTTCTCGAGCCCGAGGACGACGTCGGCGGTGTCGCTCTTCGCCGTGAGCATGATGATCGGCGTGCCGCTCTCGGCACGGATGCGCTTGCACACCTCGATGCCGTCGATGCCGGGCAGCATGACGTCGAGCAGGACGAGGTCCGGCTTGGTGGCGTGGAACGCGTCGACGGCGTCGTTGCCGTCGGCGCTGAACTCGGGTTCGTACCCCTCGGAGCGGAGCACGATGCCGATCATCTCGGAGAGGGCCTGGTCGTCGTCGACGACGAGGATGCGCGGTGTCATGTGATCTGGACTCCGGGTGGCGTGCGGGTGCCGTGGTCGGCACGTGTCCCCACACGATAGCCGAGGCCCCGCCGCGCCGGGTTTTCCGCCAGGATGGGGGTGGACCGTGCATCGCTGGCTCGGTCCGACACGACGAGGGGGCTGGAGTCATGTCCGATTGGCACACACCGGGCGGTGGGCAGCAGGGTGCGCCGACGCCGCCGGCGTCCGGACCGGCGCAGGGACCAGGACCCCAGCCTGGAGGGCCGCCCCGCTTCTCCGTGCCGCCGCAGCCCGCCCCGGGGCCGGGTCCGGGACGACCGGGCGGTCCGTCCGGTGGCTCGCGTCCGGTGATCCCGCTGCGCCCGCTCGGTCTCGGCGACATCCTGGCCGGCGCGTTCACGGTCTTCCGCCGGAACGCCCGCGTGCTGCTGCTCTGGAGCGTGCTGCTGAGCGGTGTGCTCGGCCTGCTCTCGACGCTGGCCAGCACCTTCGGGCAGCAGGCGCTGCAGTCGCGGATGTTCTCGGCCCTCGACGGCGGCAGCGGTGCCGACTCGGTGGTCGCGGGCACGCTGACGCTCACGGCACTGCTCTCGGTCGTGCTGCCGTTCCTCGCCTACCTCGGTCGCGGGTTCCTGGTGGCGCCGGTCGCCGCGGACACCGGGCAGCGGGTGCTCGGCCGTCGCGCCACGTTCCGGGGGCTGTGGGCGCTGCTCGCCGGCCGCCGGTGGTCCGTCGTCGCGTGGATGCTCGTGCAGATCGGGGCCGGCGTGGTCCTCGCGATCCTGGCCGGACTCGTGTTCTTCGGGGTGTTCGCGGCCATGGGCGCCGCCGACTCCGGCACCGGGTGGTTCGTGCTGGCGCTCGTGCTGTTCGTGCTCGGGATCGGTGTCGTCGTCGTGTGGCTCGCCACACGCTTCGTGCTCACCGTCCCGACCATCGCGCTCGAGGGCCGGCCGGTCTTCGCCGCAGCCGCACAGTCGTGGCGCCTGACCCGCGGGGCCTTCTGGCGGACCTTCGGCATCCTGCTGCTCGTGCAGCTCATGTTCGGGTTCGCGGCGTCCATCGCGTCGATCCCGCTCACCATCGGCGCCGTGCTCGTCGGGGGCACGTTCGACCCGCTCGGGCAGACGGGTGGCACGTCGGGAGCCGGCACCGGTGCGGTCATCGCCATCGTCGTCGGCAGCCTGCTCGCGATCGCGGTGCAGTGCATCACCGACGTGCTGAGCGCCTCGATCACCACGTTCCTCGCCATCGACCGGCGGATCCGCACCGAGGCCCTCGACCAGCGGATCGCATCGCACCTGGACTCCGGGCAGCCGACCGACCCGTTCGCACCGTCCGAGCCCGTCGCACGCCCGCCGTGGCCGCCGCAGCAGCAGTGGGGTGGCCAGCAGTGGCAGGCGCAGCAGCAGCCGTGGCCGGGGCAGCAGCAGTGGCAGCCCGGTCGGCAGCAGCAACCGTGGCAGCCCAGCCAGCAGCAGCAACCCTGGCAGCCCAGCCAGCAGCAGCAACCCTGGCAGCCCGGCCAGCAGCAGCAACCCTGGCAGCCCGGCCAGCAGCAGCAACCCTGGCAGCCCGGCCAGCAGCAGCAACCCTGGCAGCCCGGCCAGCAGCAGCAACCCTGGCAGCAGGGTCCGGGCCAGGCGCCGCCGAACGGCTCCGCGTGACGGCGGTCGACCCGGACGAAGCGCGTCGCCTGCTCGAGCGCGAACTCGAGCGGTCCGCCTACGACGGTGCCCGGCCGACGTGGTGGGACCGTGCCTCGCGCTCCTTCCTCGACTGGCTCGGGTCGCTCCGCGCCGACGGCATCGACTCCCCCGCTGCGGCCAGCACGGCGCTGGTGATCGCGATCGTGGTGCTCATCGCGGTCGTCGTGCTCGTCGTCGTCGCCCGCGGACTCCCCCGCCGACGCGCTCGGGCCGGTGACGGTGACACCGGCGGGGTGTTCGACGCCGACGACCTGCGCTCCGCCCGGGAACTCCTCGAAGCGGCCCAGGCCGCCGTCCGTCGCGCCGACTGGTCGGCAGCGGTGCTCGACGGGTTCCGCGCGATCGCCAGGGGCCTCGGCGAGCGCGACCTGGTGCCCGACGTGCCCGGAGCCACCGCGCGGACGATCGCCGCACGGGGCGCCGTGCCGTTCCCCGCGTCCGCCGGTGCACTCGACGCGGCAGCGACCGCCTTCGACTCGGTCCGGTACCTCGGTGCCGAAGCCGACGAAGCCGCGGCCCTGCGCGTGCTCGACACCGAGCGGACCGTCCGGCAGGCCCGGCCCGCCCGGGCCGAGGGACCGGTGGTGCCGGCATGACGACCGACACCGCCACGCGGACGAGCGCCGGACCGACTCCTGCTCGGGCTCCGGCTCCGGCTCCGGCCGAGGGACGCCGGTTCCGCATCGGGTTCTGGGTCGCGATCGTCCTGGTCGGCGTCCTGCTCGCCGCGCTGACCGCCCTCGTGCAGGGCACCGACCCGGACGCACCGCGCGCACTCGACCCGACCTCGACGACGGCCAGTGGCTCGGCCGCGCTCGTCCGGGTGCTCGAGCAGCGGGGCACCGCGGTCTCCGTCACCGACACCGTCGACGGTGTCGGCGGGATCGACGGCGGCACGGTGTTCATCGACGACGCCGACGGGGCGCTCGACCCCGCCGTCGCGGAACGCATCGCCCGCACGGCCCGGCACGTCGTGGTCGTCGGGACGAGCGGCGCAGGCCTCGATGCGCTGCTCGGGTTCCCGGTCGACCCGCCCGCCCAGATCGACGGCGACGCCACCGTCTCGACGGCCTCGTGCGGGATCCCGGCGGCGGCCTCGGCGACGCGGGTGACGACCGCCGGCTCCGGGTTCACCGTGGACGACGCGACCGCCGAACGGTGTGCGCCCACCGGCGAGGGCGCCTCCCGGGTCTGGGGCCTCGTGCGCACCACGACCCCGGGCGGTGACGTCACCCTGCTCGGCACGACCTCGGCGTTCCGGAACGACACGATCGCCACCGCCGGGAACGCCGCGCTCGCCCTCGGGCTGCTCGGCGCCGACGAGCGACTCGTCTGGTACACCCCGGCCGTCGGCACCCCCGACGCCGCACCGACCCTCGGCGAGCTCGCCCCGCCGTGGGTCCCGAGCGCCCTCGCGCTGCTCGCCCTCGTCGCCGTGGCGGCCGGTGTCTGGCGGGGCCTACGGCTCGGCCCGCTCGTCGTCGAGCGGTTGCCCGTCGTCGTCCGTGCTGCCGAGACCACCGAGGGTCGCGCCCGCATGTACGCCCGCACCCGTGACCGCACCCACGCCCTCGACACCCTGCGCGTCGCCGCCGTCCGCCGCATCGGCCGGATGCTCGGACTTCCCCGATCGGCCCACGTCGACGAGGTCGTCCGGACCGCGGCCCAGGCCACCGGCATCCCGCACACCCGTGTCGGCGCCGTGCTCGTCGGCGGGACCACCGACGACGACCGTGCACTCGTCGACGGCACCGCCGCGCTCGACGACCTCGAACGCGCCGTCCGCCGGGCGACCTCCGGTGACCGACCGACCTCCGACCCCGACCGACCAGGAGCACGACCGTGACCGACCTGCCCCCTGCCACCACCGAGCACACCGCACCGGAGCACGACCCCACGACCGCGGCCGGCTCCGACCTGCGCGACGCGTTCGGCCGGGTCCGCACCGAGGTCGCCAAGGCCGTCGTCGGCCAGGAGGGCGCGGTCTCCGGCATGATCGTCGGACTCCTCGCACAGGGGCACGTGCTGCTCGAGGGCGTCCCCGGTGTCGCGAAGACCCTGCTCGTCCGCAGCCTCGCCGCCGCGATGACGCTCGACACGAAGCGCATCCAGTTCACACCGGACCTGATGCCCGGCGACGTCACCGGGTCGCTCGTCTACGACGCCTCGACCGGCACGTTCCCGTTCCGCGAGGGCCCCGTCTTCACGAACGTCCTGCTCGCCGACGAGGTCAACCGCACGCCGCCGAAGACCCAGTCGGCCCTGCTCGAGGCGATGGAGGAACGCCAGGTGAGCGTCGACGGCGACGCCCGGGCCCTGCCCGACCCCTTCTTCGTCGCCGCGACGATGAACCCGATCGAGTTCGAGGGCACCTACACGCTGCCCGAGGCGCAGCTCGACCGGTTCCTGATGAAGCTGACGCTCGACATCCCGCCGCGCGACGTCGAGTGGCAGGTGCTCCGGCGCCACGCCGACGGGTTCGTCCCGCGCGACGTCCGGTCGGCCGGCATCACCCCGGTGGTCGGCGTCGACGAGGTTGTCCGTGCGCAGCGTGCCGTCCGCGGCGTCGGGGCCCGCGACGACGTGCTCGCGTACATCGTCGACCTCGCCCGGGCCACCCGGCAGGCACCGTCCGTCCGCGTCGGGGTGAGCCCCCGCGGAGCGACGGCACTGCTCGCGGCCGCCAAGGCCTGGGCCTGGCTCACCGGCTACGACGCGATCACCCCGGACCACGTGCAGGCCATGGCCCTGCCGGTCTGGCGGCACCGCCTGCGGGTCGCCGCCGACGCCGAGCTCGAGGGCGTCGGTGCCGACGGCGTGCTCCAGCAGGTGCTCGAGCAGGTGCGGGTGCCGATCTAGTGGCGGTCTCCGGCCGGTTCGTCGCGCTCCTCGCCGTCGCCCTCGTGCCCACCGTGCTGCTCGGCAGCGGGTGGGCCGGTCTGGCGTGGGTCGGGGTGGTGCTGCTCGCCGCGGCGCTCGACGTCGTGCTCGCCGCCGACCTGCGACGGGTCCGCGTGGAGCGGCGGATGCCCCGGCTCGCTCGACGCGACAGCACCGCGGACGGCACCCTCGTGCTCGCCAACGACGGCTCCCGGACGGTCCGCGGTGTGGTCCGTGACATGTGGGAGCCGTCGGCCGGCCACCGTCCCCGTCGGATCCGGATGACGGTCCCCGCCGGGGAGCGACGGACGGCCCGGATGCGCTTCACACCGTTCCGTCGTGGTCGACGCCGCACCACCGGAGTCGCCGTGCGGTCCTTCGGTCCCCTGGGCCTCGCCGCACGGCAGCGGGTCGTCGCAGCACCGGGCGAACTCGTCGTGACGCCGCCGTTCCGCTCCCGGCGGCACCTGCCGTCACGGTTGGCGCGGCTCCGCGAGCTCGACGGCGAGACCACGCTGCAGCTCCGCGGGCACGGCACCGAGTTCGACTCGCTGCGCGACTACGTGCGCGGCGACGACGTGCGGTCGATCGACTGGCGCGCCACCGCGCGGCGGCAGGACCTCGTCGTCCGCACCTGGCGGCCGGAACGCGACCGGCGCGTCGTCGTCGTGGTCGACGCGGGCCGGGCGGGTGCCGGCCGGGTCGCCGACGAACCCCGACTCGACACGTTCATCGAGTCGGCGCTGCTCCTCGGCGCCCTCGCGGCAGCCGCCGGCGACCGCGTCGACCTGGTGGTCCTCGACGACACCGCACACGACCGCGTGCACGGCGCCACCCGCACCGACGTCGTGCAGCGCTTCGGCGAGGCACTCGCGATGGCCGAACCCGGGCTCGCCGCGACCGACTGGGCATCCGTGCCCGCACTCGTCGACTCGATCACGACCTCGCGCGCCATGGTCGTCCTCGCCTCGAGCCTCGACTCCGTCGGCGCCTCGGGCGACCTGCTCGCCGTGCTCCCCCGGCTGTCCCGACGGCACGCCGTCGTCGTGACGAGCATCGAGGACCCGGCCGTCCAGCGGATGGCGCGCGGCGGGGTGGACCCGACCACGGCGATCCGCACGGCGCGGGGCGGAAAGGTGCCGGGCCTCCCGACCGGCGCGGAGCGCGACGTCTACCGACGCGCCGCCGCCGAACGCACCCTGCTCGACGCGGACGGTGCGGCCGACGTCGCACGGCGCTCCGGCGCCGAGGTCGTGCGCGGCGCGCCGGCGGACGTCCCGCCGCTCGTCGCCGACGCCTACATCCGGGCGAAGGCCACCGGCCGGCTCTGAACCGGGACGGACGTCAGCCGGCCACCAGGGCGGTGGAGCCGCGCTCGAACTCCTCGAGGTCGCCGCGCTCCCCCGCTCGGTACGCGCGGCCGCCGAGCACCCACTGGTAGGCGAGCACCGCGACCAGGGCGAGGGTGCCGATGCCGATCTTGATCGGCCACGGCCAGTCCTGCCGCGTCACCACGCCCTCGACGATGCCGGACAGCAGCAGGGTCAGGGTCAGACCGATCGCGATGGTGATGAGCGCACGGCCGTCCTCGGCGAGGGCCTGGGCGCGCGTGCGTCCGGGCCCCGGCGCCACCCACGACCAGAAGATCATCAGCCCCGCACCGCCAGCGAGGAACACCGAGTAGAGCTCGAGCTGCCCGTGCGGGGAGATGTAGAGGAAGAAGTCGGCCAGGCGCCCCTGGGAGTGCATGATCGCCGCGGAGACCCCGAGGCTGACGGCGTTCTGCATGATCGAGAACGGCACGAAGACCCCGGTGATGCCGAACGCCACCATCGTCGCGGCGATGTAGGCGTTGTTCGTCCAGACCTGCGCGGTGAAGGCCCCGAGGCCACGGTCGGAGTAGTAGTCGACGAAGTCCTGCGTGGCGTACCGGCGCAGGGCCTCGTCGCTGCCGAACGTCGCCGTCGCACCCGGGGTGGTGGTGATCCAGACGGCGACGATCGCCCCGATCGCCACCGTCGCGAGCGCGACCCAGATCGTCACCCAGCGGATCCGGTAGAGCGCCGCGGGCAGCTGCCGCGTGAAGAACAGGGCGACGGCGGTCAACGGGTCGACGGGCGTGCCGGTGAAGCGCAGGCGGGCGCGGAACAGCGTGAGCGAGAGCCGGTCGCCGGTCACGGTGCGCGGCGCGGCGCCCCGGATGCGGGCGAGGTCGGTCGCGGCCTCCTGGTAGCCGGCGACGAGCCGGTCGACGTCCGCGCCGGACCGGTGCCGGGCACGCGCCAGACGGTCGAGCTCCTGCCACCGGTCACGGTGCACCCCGGTGTAGGCATCCAGGTCCACGTGTTCCCCCTCAGGTCGCGCGATCTCCGACAGAATGATCCCATGCCGAAGCCCCGCACGCCGCGTGACCTCGCCGACGCCCGGTTCTCGCGCGACCTCGACGAGACCGCCGACGAGCTGGTGGTGGGCGAGGGCGTCGCGCTCGACGTCCAGCCCGCCGGACTCGTGCTGCGGCTCGCGGCCGCGCTGCTGGACGGCCTGTGCGTCCTCGTCCTGTTCGTGCTCGCGCTGTTCGGCGTCTGGCGGCTCTGGCCGAGGGGACTCGAGCCGGCCTGGGGTGCTGCGCTCAACATCGTGCTGCTCGTCGTCGTGCTCGTGCTGGTGCCCGCGGCGGTCGAGACCGTGACGAAGGGGCGGAGCGTCGGACGGTTCGCCACCGGCACCCGCGTCGTCCGGCTCGACGGCGGCGCGATCGGCTTCCGGCACGCCTTCACGCGGTCGCTCGTCGGCCTGTTCGAGCTGTGGATGACGTTCGGCTCGGTCGCCCTGCTCGTCGCGCTGTTCGGCAGTCGGCCGCGGCGCCTCGGGGATCTGCTGGCGGGCACGATCGTGCAGCACGAGCGACTGCCGAAGCAGCGGGACCCCGAGGTGCTGCTGCCCCCGGAGCTGACGGCCTGGGCCGGCGTCGCGGACGTCTCGGCGCTGCCGCAACGGTTGGAGAACCGCCTCGGTGCGTTCTTCCGCGGGGCTGCACTGATGCGCCCCGAACTGCGCGAGGCGGCGGCGCAGACCCTGGCGGCCGAGGTGTCCGCGTTCGCGCACCCGGTGCCGCCCGTCCCGCCCGAGGTCTTCCTGGCCGGGGTCGTCGTGCTGCGGCGTCGTCGGGACGTCCGGGCGCTGGGGGCTCGCGCCGAACTGCTGACCGCCGCGGGGGCGACCGCGGCGGCGCCCCCGCCGGGCTTCCCGCGCTGACGCGCACCGCGGCGCCGGGACTGCTCGCAAGACACCGGTGTTCGCACTCCGAACACCCGCGTGCGGGGGTTCAACGTGCGAACACCGGTGTTCAGCGGAAGCGGGCAGCCCCGCCGCGCTCAGTAGCGGTAGTAGTCCGGCTTGAAGGGACCCTCGACCGGCACACCGATGTACGCCGCCTGCTCCGGACGCAGCGACGTCAGCTGCACCCCGAGTGCGTCGAGGTGCAGTCGCGCGACCTTCTCGTCCAGGTGCTTCGGCAGCACGTACACGCCGGTCGGGTACTCCTCGCGCCGGGTGTGCAGCTCGATCTGCGCGAGCACCTGGTTCGTGAACGAGTTGCTCATCACGAACGACGGGTGCCCGGTGGCGTTGCCGAGGTTCATGAGCCGGCCCTCGGACAGCACCAGGATCGACCGCCCGGTCGGCAGCCGCCACTCGTGCACCTGCGGCTTGATCTCGACCTTCGAGACGCCGGGCAGCGCTTCGAGCCCCGCCATGTCGATCTCGTTGTCGAAGTGCCCCACGTTCGCCACGATCGCCAGGTGCTTCAGCCCGAGCATCTCGTCGACCCCGACGACGCCCAGGTTGCCGGTGCACGTGATGACCATGTCGACGGTGTCGACGACGTCCGCCAGGCGCGCGACCTGGTAGCCGTCCATCGCCGCCTGCAGCGCGCAGATCGGGTCGACCTCGCTGACGATGACGCGGGCGCCCTGCCCGCGGAGCGCCTCGGCCGCACCCTTGCCGACGTCGCCGTAGCCGACGACGAAGGCGACCTTGCCGCCGATGAGCACGTCGGTGGCCCGGTTCAGGCCGTCGGGCAGCGAGTGCCGGATGCCGTACTTGTTGTCGAACTTCGACTTCGTCACCGAGTCGTTCACGTTGATCGCTGGGAACTTCAGCTCGCCGTTCCGGAACAGCTCGTACAGACGGTGGACGCCCGTGGTGGTCTCCTCGGTGACGCCCTGGATGTCGGCCGCGATCCGGGTCCAGCGGTCGGAGGACGTCTCGAGCGACCGCGCGACGGTGTCGAGCACGATCTTCCACTCGGTGCTCGCGTCCGGCTCGGCGACCGGAGCGGCACCGGCCGCCTCGGCGTCGGCGCCGGTGTGCACGAGCATCGTGGCGTCGCCGCCGTCGTCGAGGATCAGGTTCGGCCCGGTCCAGTCGGCACCCGCCGCGGCGGCCTCGTCGCTCCAGTCGAAGATGCGGCTGGTGCACCACCAGTACTCCTCGAGCGTCTCGCCCTTCCACGCGAACACCGGGACGCCGGCGGGGGCGTCCGGGGTGCCGGTGGGCCCGACGGCGACGGCGGCCGCCGCCTCGTCCTGGGTGGAGAAGATGTTGCAGCTGGCCCAGCGCACCTGCGCGCCGAGGGCGACGAGCGTCTCGATGAGCACCGCGGTCTGCACCGTCATGTGCAGGGACCCGGCGATGCGCGCGCCGGCGAGCGGCTGCGCCGCGGCGAACTCGTCACGCAGGGACATCAGGCCCGGCATCTCGTTCTCGGCGAGGCGGATCTGGTGCCGGCCGGCCTCGGCGAGGGACAGGTCGGCGACGCGGAACGCAGCAGCGGTGCGGGTTTCGGTGGGCATGCCCACCAGTCTTCCATGCCGGGAGGCGCGGATCACCAGCCGATCCCGGTCACGTTCCCCGGGCCTCCAGACCGACCCCCGCACCCAGGTCGCGAACGTGAGCCGTCAGTCGGCGTCGCGCGGGAGCGGCTCGCGCCGCACCACCTGCCAGCCGCGCGGGACGCGCAGGGCGGCAGCGTGCCGGGCGCAGAGGTCGTAGCCGTGCGGCTCGACCCGGGTCGACAGCGGACCGACGACCACCATGGAGTCGCCGTAGTCGTACGTCAGGGTCGACGAAGCGCTGTTGGCACACGCCACCTTGCTGCAGATCCGCACGTCCATCTCGACAGGGAGCCTAGCGGAGCGTCCGGCGCGCACCCGTCCCCGCGTACGATGTGGGGATGCGTCGGAAGCCTCGCCTCGTCACCCCGGTCGACCGCGGTCGGGGGCGCTCCCGGCACGGCCGCGGTGGGCGCTCGAGCGTCACCGGGCCCGAGCTCGCGCCGATCATCACCCGCGCCGAGGCGTTCGACCGGATCGTCGGCGACAGCGCGCACTACCTGCTCGGACTCTGGCCCGAGGAGCTCTCCGGCGTCGTGTTCCAGGTGGCGGACATGCCGAGCGACACGACCCTGCCGGACGAGATGCCGCGCTGGCGGATCGACCGCGACACCCGCCGCGTGACCGTCTTCCGGATCCCGGTCGAGCGGGTGAACCGGAGCCCCGAGAAGGACGACTCGGACCGCCGCATCATCATCGAGACCGCGGTGTTCCGCGCGGTCGGCGAGCTGATCGGCAAGGACCCCTGGGACCTGGCACCGGACCGCTACCGACACTGGTGAGCCGGGCGGACCGCGCCGGCCCGTCGTGCCGCCGGCGCTGGGCTGACCGCGCCCGGCGTCAGGGGTAGACGCGGACCGGGGTGGAGACGTCGGTCGCCGGGCGCACCGGGAAGCCGGCGATGCCGTCGGCCCCGCGGTAGGTCACGCCCGCGACGATGCCCTCCGTGCCGGTCAGCGTGAGCTGCTTCGCGGTCTGCACCGGGAGCGTCACGGTCGCACCGGACAGGATCTTCAGCGTGCGCCGCTCGTCACCCGACCGCACCGTGACGGAGCGGTCCTGGCGGGTGGGGTTCACGAAGTTCAGCCGCACGCCCTCGCCCGGGGCGATGGCGGTGATCGTCCGGTCGCCCAGCGGCTCGGCCGAGGCGAACCACCCGAGGTCGGTGCCGCTGCTGGCACCGTCGGTCGGCGTCGTGGTGCGTGCACCGGTGACGACCGGCTCGGTCGAGGTGACGGTGAACGAGTACCGTCCGTCCGGGAAGTCGTCGAGCGCGACGTCGGTGACGACCCCGGGCTCGGCGGTGGCGTTGACGGTCGTGCCGCCGCCGTCGGCCGTGCTGATGCCGAGGGTGACGCGCGCCGACTTCGTGCCGGGGACGAACAGCCGGACGATCGGCGCCGCGTCGGCCGTGTCGTCGCCGCGCTGGGCGGCCTGCGCGTCGGCGAGGGCGACGGCGGGGATCACCTGCGAGCGGGACGGGGCCGCTCCACCGGAGACGATGTCGTAGCCGCCCGGGGTGAGGGTGCGGACGACGGACTCCTGCATGTGCGCGACGATCTGGCCGCCGGACGACGTGACGTGCACGACCGTCGAGGCGGCGTCGGACACGAAGCCCGACAGCGGGACGACCTTCTGCGTGTTCGGCGCGACGACGATGCCGGTGGTCCCGGGCGCGCTGACCGTCCCCGAGCCGTCGAAGATCGTCAGGTCGACCGTGGCGTTCACGTCGGTCGGGTTCGAGAGCGTGACGAGGCTCGTCCGACCGGTCTCCGTCGAGCCGCCGACGAGCCACGTGGACTGGGTCGGGTCGTCGCACGAGGCCGCGCCCGCCCCCACCAGGTCGCCGCTCGACACACTCTGGAAGCTGCTGCCCGCGACCTGCGGCGTCGTCTCGCCAGCGGGCGCCGTCAGGAGCCGGGGGTCGCTGCCGCCGGTGGTCGAGGAGTCGAGCGAGGACCGCTCGACCGTCGAACCGGTCGTCGCGGTCGCGACGGTCGCGGTGCCGACGGTGCTCGCCTGCGTCGCGTCGTTGCCGGCGTCGTCGGACAGGCGCAGCGCACTGCCGGCGCAGACACGCTCGGCGGCCGCGGGGACCGGCGTGACGGTGCGTCCGGCCGGTCGACCGGGTTCGGACTCGGTGCCGATGGCGTGGGCCGCGGTGACGGCACCCGCGGCGACGACGACGGCGACGGCCGTGGCGGTGCCGCGGACGATCCAGCGCCGGACCGAGGAGGGGTTGGTGCTCATTCGTCGCGCTCCTCGTCGAAGGTGGTGGCGGGTTCCTCGGCCTCGATGACGTTCGAGGTGGCACGGCGGCGGCGGGGGGCCGTCGGGACCGCGAGGAGTGCTGCGGCGCCGAAGACCACGCCGAGCACGACGAGGTACAGCACGTGGGTGGCCTGGGTCGCCGCGGAGCCGGAGCGGGTGCGGTCGACCTCGCCCTCGTAGTGGAACAGCTGGCCGTTCGTGGTCTCGCCGATGCTCGTGAAGAGCGCGTTCTGACCGATCGCACCGGCGGCCCGGTCGTGCACCGTCTGCGCCTCGGGGTCGTCACCGGCGTCGTCGATGAGCACGAAGCTCACGCCGAGCTCGCGGAGCGCCGGCCGGGGGTCGTACCCGCTGCGGCTCGCCAGGTTGCCGGCGAGCGTCGTCAGCCGTGCGCCGGACTCGCTCAGCCGGAGTGCGGTGGCGTCGAGCGTCGACTGGTCGTCGAGGGTGGAACCCTGCCCGCGCTCGAGCGTGACGGCGAGCGAACCGTCGTCCTGCGGGACGACCACGAGCGTGCCGACGTCCGGGTTCGCCTGGGCCTCGGCGTTCACGTACGCGCTGAGCACCCGGCCGGTGGTCGGCTCGATCGTGGCGGTCCCGAGGTAGAACGCCGCGAAGGCCGGAGCCACGGCCACACCGGCGAGCACGGTCGCGACGAGCCCGGTGACCGGGGCGGCCTTCGGCAGCACGTCGATGCCGATGCAGGCCGCGACCACGAGGGCGAGCCAGTACACGGACAGACCGCTGCCGGGCCAGACGATGGTGGTGGTCGAACCGACACCGGTGACCGTGACGTGGGTGGCGGCGAAGGCCGTGGCGAAGCCGAGGAGCGCGATGACGAGCGCCGAGCCCGCGACCGCCCAGCGGTGGCCGAGCATCGCCCCGATCGCGGCGGCGGCCACGGGGAGCGCGAGGACGGCCATCACGATCGGCAGGACCGTGGCGACCAGCGCGAGTCCGGACGTCGCGGGGAGCCAGCCGCTCCAGTCGGGCAGGGGCTGTCCGATGGCCAGCTGGAGCGCGGACGGCGCCCGGGTCGCGGACGGCGCACCCGGGTCGGCGAACACCGCGAGCAGGTTGCCGCGTGCGGCCTGCGCCAGGATGAGCGGCAGGAAGAGCACCGCGGTCGGCACCGGGATGAACAGACGACGGTGGGCCCGGCGCCAGCCGACCAGGAGCGCGACGAGCCAGCCGACCAGCAGGACCGGCAGCAGCGACGGCGCCGAGGCGGCGACGACGGCGAACAGGAGCGACGCTCCCGAGGCCCAGGCCCACGAGCGGTGCGCCTCGAGCACGGCGACGAACAGCCACGGCAGCACCAGGTGCGCGATCACGGCGCCGAGGTGTCCGGTCGTCACCGCGCCGACGAGCGACGGGGCGATCGCGTAGAGCGACGCACCGATGACCGGCACCCAGGTGCGGGTCGTGACCTTGCGGACCGCGAACCAGGCGCCGAGAGCGGACAGCGGGAACGCGACGAGCATGACGAGCACGACCGCGGTGGACGGCGACCAGAAGACGATCGAGCCGAGCACGGCGAGCACCGCGGCGAAGGGGTCGGACGGGCCGGTGAAGCCCGTGCCGAGCGAGTGGAAGCCGTACCCGACGTTCTGCCAGAGCTGTCCAGGCGTCGCGGAGAGCGGCAGGAGTCCCCCGCCGGTCAGGGCCGGCGACCCGAGCAGCGGGTAGAGCGTCACGACGCTGAGGACCGCCGCGGCCAGGACCACCCAGATGCCGCCGTCGCTCAGGAACGACGCCCGGGCGATCGGGGCGTCCTCGGCCCGGGCGAGTTCGACGTCCCGCGAGGTGGTGCGGTGCTCGTGCACCCGACGCCAGCTCACGCGGAGCGGTTCGACGGCGGCCCAGCCGAGCTTCTTCGTGCGGGCGAGGTTCTTGCGCGCCCGCCCCGTGCCGCCGCCGAACGCGACGGCGAACGCGGCGGAGAGCTCGGGGACCACGGCGGCGGGGTGCTTCGCGACCAGGTGTCCGAGCGCGCGGCCGATCGCGAACGGCACGAGCGTGAGCCAGTGCAGCCAGACCAGCGCGGCGGGCGCGTACGTCATCCGGCGGTGCAGCTGCGCCTGCCGGTGCATCCGGACGCGCCGCGCTTCGGACACGCGCTTGCGGCCGAACTCCTCGATCGGTCCGGCGCTGGTGACCTTGGCCTCCGGCACGAGGGCGACGCGGTGTCCGGCGAGGCGGACCCGCACCGAGAAGTCGAGGGCCGCGTCGACGTCCGGCAGCGCCGGGTCGAAGCCGCCGAGTTCGTTCCAGACCGAGCGGCGCACGAGCATGCCACCTGCGGCGACACCGAGCACGTCGGTGTTGCGGTCGTGCTGGCCCTGGTCGAGCTCGTCCTGCACCAGCACGATCGACCGGCCGAAGCGGGTCATGCTCTCGCCGAAGGCGCGGATGAGCGAGGGGTCGTCGTCGGCGACGAGCTTCGGACCGGCGACGACGACCGAGGGCGCGATCTCGACGGCGGACAGCAGGTCGGCGAGTGCGGTCGGTGCCGGCGCGTTGTCGTGGCCGAGGACCCACAGCCACTCGTCGACCGGCTCGTCGGTCGCGGCGGGCGGCGCGCTGCGCTCGCCCTGGCGGACGGCGTCACCGAACGCGGTACCGGCTGGAAGCCGGACGAGCTGCGCGGACCCGCCGAAGGACAGTTCGGCGGTCGATCCGTCGGTCGTGCCAACGTCGACGACCACCAGGTTCTCGGGGTGGCGGGTCTGGGCGGCGAGCGCGTCCAGGGTCCGGTCGAGGTGGGCCGCCCCGTTGGCGGCGACGAGGATCGCGGTGACTCTGGGCTGCATGACGGGCGTCACTCTACGGTCTGGAGGCGCGGTGTCGGCTGCGGACGGCGGCGCGCCGTGAACCTTTGGATGCGCTCACTGCGCGGTGCGGGACGGGCGGAGGTGGTCGCCTTCCGGCGCCTTCGTCGCAGGCTCCTCAGGGGCGCAGTCGCACGGCGCTGGCGCGCCGTGAACGCTCCTACGCCCTTTTCCGCAACTTGCGGCGTTCACGCTCGGAGAGGCCGCCCCAGATGCCGAAGCGTTCGTCGTTCTCGAGCGCGTACTCGAGGCACTGTGCCCGGACCTCGCACGAGGTGCAGATCTTCTTCGCCTCGCGCGTGGAGCCGCCCTTCTCGGGGAAGAACGCCTCGGGGTCGGTCTGCGCGCAGAGCGAGTCGACCTGCCAGGCGAGCGGGTTCTCCTCGTCGTCGGTCTCCGGACGTCGGACACCCGGGACGCCGAGCGCCACGGGATCGACGTGCCAGTCCTCCGGAACTCCGGCGTGGAACTCGGAACCGTTCACCCTGATCACCCCTGCCGCCTCGACAACGAACCCCAACTCTTGCGGCCGTTGCCTGTAATTACAGCGGTGTCATTCGCCTGAGTCAAGTCGCGGATCATAGAAGGCACTGACCGCTCCAGCGTGTCATGTCCCCCGTTTGGGCGTGTCGCAGCGCTCGGGTGGGCCTTCCGGGGGACAACTGACTCGTCCTCAGGCGCTCAGGAGGCGCTGCGACGGGCCTCCCAGGCGCTCGACACCATCTCGTCCAGGGAGTGCCGCATGGCCCACTCGAGGTCACGGGCGGCGGCTTCGCCGGTCGCGACGATGCGGGCCGGGTCGCCGGGGCGCCGCGGTGCGATCTCGGGGTCGAAGGCGATCCCGGTGCCCGACGCCATCGCGTCCATGATCTGCCGGACGCTCACGCCGTCGCCGCTGCCGAGGTTGTAGGCACGCTCGAGCGGCTCCCCCGCCTCGAGCTTCCGCGCGGCCACCGCGTGCGAGTGCGCCAGGTCGGCCACGTGCACGTAGTCGCGGACGCAGGTGCCGTCCGGGGTGGCGTAGTCGTCGCCGTTGATCCGCGGGGTCCGGCCGGCGAGCAGCGCGTCGAAGACCAGCGGGAACAGGTTGTGCGGGCTGGCGTCGTACAGGTCGGGCTCCCCTGAACCGACGACGTTGAAGTACCGGAGCGACGTGGTGGTGAAGCCCGCGGCGACCTCCATGTCGCGCAGCAGCCACTCGCCGATGAGCTTCGACTCGCCGTACGGCGACTCCGGGTTCTTCGGGGTGGACTCGACCACGGTCTCGACGTCCGGCGTGCCGTAGACCGCCGCGCTGGACGAGAAGACCGCCTTGGTGACGCCGGTCTCGGCCATCGCGCGCAGCAGGGTCGCCATGCCGGTGACGTTCTGCTCGTAGGTGTGCAGCGGGCGCTCGACCGAGACGCCGGCGTACTTGAACCCCGCGACGTGGACCACGCCGGTGACCTCGTGCTCGCGCAGCGTGCGTGCGACGAGCTCGCCGTCGAGGATCGTGCCCTCGACGAACGGCACGTCGTCCGGGACGAACGCGCGGAAGCCGCTCGACAGATCGTCGAACGCGACCGTGTCGATGCCGGCCGAGCGCAGTGCTCGGACGACGTGGGACCCGATGTACCCGGCACCGCCGGTGACCAGCCAACTCATGCTCGCCACGCTAGCGGACGTCGGCGACGCCCCGGTGGCGGTGTGCGGGTCCACGCCACGGCGTGCGGCCCCGCGCTGGTCCCGGTGCCGGTCCGCGCCCCTAGGCGCCGGTGGCGATGAACACGGTCGACGTGATGCCGTCGGAGGAGTCCGCCTCGACCGTCACGTCGCCCTCGTCCGGCGTGATGAAGCACGACTCGCCCTTGCGGAGCAGGGTCGCCGACTGCGCGCCGACGAGCGTGACGACGCCCTCGGTGCAGATCGCGATCGACGGCCCCACGAGCGGGGCGACCCCGCCGGTGCTCAGTCCCACCGGGCGACCGTCACCGTCCACCCGCAGCAGCGCGAAGCCGACGCCGTCCGGCGCGAACCGGTCGACGCCCTGGGCGATGCGCTCGGGCTCGAGGACCGGTGCCGGGTACGCGGTGAAGTCGAGCACCCGCAGGAGCTCCGGCACGTCGACGTGCTTCGGCGTGAGCCCGCCGCGCAGCACGTTGTCCGACGGCGCCATCAGCTCGATGCCGAGTCCGTCGAGGTACGCGTGGATGTTGCCGGCGGGCAGGTACATGGCCTGCCCCGCGGTGAGCGTCACCCGGTGCATGAGCAGGGAGACGACGATGCCGGGGTCGCCGGGCCAGCTGGTCGCCAGGTCGCGGACGGTCGCGGTGTTCGGGGTGAGCAGGTCGTCGTCGAGCGAGACGGCCAGGTCGCTCGCGGCCTGCACCACGGCGAGCGCGGACTCGTCGGCGGTCTCGAGCCAGCGGACGGTGTCCTCGAGCCCGTGCAGCAGGTGCACTTCGAGCGGACCGAGGCGGCCGGTACCGGCGTCGAGCACGCGGACCTCGGCCAGGGTCTCCTCGACCGGGCGGAAGCCGCTCAGCGCCTCGAACCGCTCGCTCAGCGCGACGACGAGCTCGGGCTTCGGGAACGGGTCCTTGTAGTTGCGGGCCGGGTCGTCGAGCGGGATCCCCTCGCGCTCCTCGCGGGCGAAGCCCTCTTCTGCCTGCTCCGGGGTCGGGTGCGCCTGCAGCGAGAGCGGTGCCGCCGCCGCGAGCACCTTGAGCAGGAAGGGCAGGCCGGTGCGGTCCGGACCGAGTGCGGTCTCCGGCTCGTCGGCGATCCAGTCGCTGAGCGTGTCGGCCCCGCCGACCATGGCCGGGTTGACGACGACACTGGGGCTGCCGGCGTGGGCGCCGAGCCAGAGCTCCGCCTGCGGGGCACCCGTGACGGTGCGGCCGAGGAGCTCCGGGATCGCGGTGACCGAGCCCCAGGCGTAGTCGCGGGGGGTGTTCGTGATGCCGAGGAACATGGGCCAGAGCCTACCGGCGCTGCCAGCGGAGTCCTGCGGACGGCGGCCGGCCGGTAGCCTGGCGTCGTGACGAACACCTGGCCGCTGGCGCGCGGGACCGTACCGGAGCGCGAGGCGTTCGCCTTCGGGGCGACGACGCTGTTCGTGCTGTTCGCGGGCGACGCCGTGCCGAACACCCTGACCTGGGTCGGGGCCGGCGTCCTCTGGGCCCTCGTCGCGGCATGGGGCATCACGATCCTGGTCCGGGCGAGGCCACCGCTCGTCCGCACTCCCTGGGCGCTCTGGGCGTTCCTCGGCTGGTGCCTGGTGACCCTGGTCTGGTCGCACTGGCGGTTCGCGACGATCTCGAGCCTGACCGTGCAGGTGATCTGCGCGGCCGTCGCGTTCACGATCGCCTCGACCCTGACGTGGCGCCGGATCACCGACGCCCTGAGCCTCGCGCTCCGGTGGGTCCTCATGCTCTCGCTCCTGTTCGAGGCCGCCGTCGCGGTGTTCGTCCGGCACCCGATCGCCCCGATCTGGACGGACTACGGCGACCGCGACGTCCCCGACGCCTTCTACTTCTCGCGCGCCGAGCTCTTCACCGGGGGCCGGATCCAGGGGCTGCCCGGCAACGCCAACCTGCTCGCGATGGTGGCCCTGCTGGTCGCGATCGTGGTCGCCGTGCAGTTCGCCGAGGGTCGGATCCGCCGGAACCAGGCGATCGGCTGGCTCGTCGTCGCGGCGCTCGGTTTCGTCCTCACCCGCTCGTCGACGGTCATCGCCGCCGCACTCGTGGTCGCCGTGGTCGCACTCGCCGCCGTCTGGATGCGCCGTGTCCCGACCGAGCGCCGCACCCCGCGCTACCTGCTGCTGGCGGTGGGTGCCGTCGTCGTCGCCGCCGCCGCGTTCGTGCTGCGCGGCCCGGTGTCCGAGCTGCTCGGCAAGGGCTCGGACGCCACCGGACGCGGGGAGATCTGGGCCAAGGTCCTCGGCCTGATCGACCAGCACCCCGTGGGCGGCTGGGGCTGGATCGGGTACTGGTGGCCGGGCATCCCGACGCTCGCCGACCTGGCGCAGCGCAAGGGCGTCACGTACCTGCAGGCCCACGACGCCTACCTGGACGTCTGGATGCAGACCGGCATCATCGGCCTGGTGCTCTTCGCGATCTACGTGGTCACGACGCTGTCCCGCTCGTGGGCCTGCGCGACCCGCATCGGGTACGACGCCGCGCTGCGTCCGCGGTCGTTCGACCCGGTGTCACTCCTGCCGCTCCTGGTCGTCGTCGCCCTGCTCGTGCAGTCCGTCGCCGAGTCCCGCCTGCTCTACCAGGGGAACTGGGTGCTCTTCGCCCTGCTCGCGATCAAGACGCGCATCGTGCTGACCGGCGAGGAGCCGGTGTCCACCGGCGACGGTCCGCGCACGCCGCCCGCCAAGCGCGAGTTCCGCTGGGCCGGCACGCGCTGACCCGGACGCTCCCTCAGCGCGACAGCCACGAGCACGACACCGGGGACGACCACGGGTTCGACTTCACCCGGGCGACCTCGAGCGTCGGGTCCGCGTCGCACGCCGCCACCGCCGCCGGCAGCTGCCCCGCCCACACCGGGCCGCCGCTCCGCCGCGTGTCCGTCGGCGCGACGTGCAGGACCGCCGACGCGACGACGGCGGTGACCACGCACCAACCGGCCAGCGCGCCGACGAGGCGACCAGGGCCTCCCGTCCGTCCGGCAGCACGCGACCAGCTGCCGGCGTCCACGAGCGCGGCTGCGGCGACCACCGCGGCGCTCACCAGCAGCAGGCCGGCGGCCGCGGCGTAGCGCTGCGGCGGCACGGCGGCCATCGCGGCGACCGGCGCCGACCAGCGGAGACCGTCACCGCCGTTGGCGAGCAGGGCCACCCACCACACCGCGACGGAGCCGACGGCGAGGGCTGTGACCATCCACCGGGTGCGGGCCGGCCCGACCACGACGGCCGCCACCAGGACGACGAGCAGCAGGGCTGCGGGCACCACGACCACCGCCCAGCCGCGCTCGACCACCGCCGTCAGCACCGCACCGAGGTCCGGGTCCCAGGCGCCCGCCACGGGACGCAGCAGGTACCCCGCGAGCGCGTCGCGCGCCGCCGGCGACCCCGTGGCGAGGGCACGCGGACTCATCAGGGTCGTGATGCCCTGCACCGCCAGGGCGACGACCACGACGAGCGTGACCGGCAGCGCGGTCCACCGGCCGGCCGGTCCGGGCGTCCGGCCACGGGGCGTCCAGGCGAGGAGCAGCAGGGGCGCGAACAGCGCGGTGAGCGGTTCGGTGAGCACGGCCGCACCCGCGACCACGGCGAGTGCCCCGGCCGCCCACCACGACCGCGCGCGCCACGCGAAGACCCACGGCACCAGGACGAGCAGGAACCAGTGCAGGTTCGCCGCGTTGCCGCTGATCTCGTACGGGGCGAGCGGCAGGACGACGGGGACGGCGGCGAGCACCAGCCGCAACGGCCACGGGCGGACGACGTCGCGGGACAGCACGAACACCAGGGCGCAGACCCCGCCGACGGCCGTGCACGCGGC
This sequence comes from Curtobacterium sp. MCLR17_051, assembly GCF_003234395.1. NCBI lineage: Bacteria > Bacillati > Actinomycetota > Actinomycetes > Micrococcales > Microbacteriaceae > Curtobacterium > Curtobacterium sp. MCLR17_051. The sequence continues at coordinate 9,168 of NZ_QKTA01000021.1, read as the reverse complement.
GAGCGCCACCACCTGCGCGTACCGCTCGGGCGGCAGCGCGTACCCGAGGTCGACGATGAGCCGCGGCAGCAGGTGCACGTACCCGGCGTAGGGGTGCAGCAGGGTGTCGACGGGACCCATCGCGATCCGTTCGCGCAGGAACACGCCGCCGTCCTCGGCCCAGACGGTGTTCCGCGGCACCGGGCCGAGCCGGTACCAGGCCAGGGCGGTCGTGAGCAGGCCGACGACGACCGCGACGAGGGGGACGCCGGCGACCCTGCGCGCGAGGTCCATCCGGTGAGGATAGTTCGGTCATCGCGCATCGTCGATACAGCCACACCGCGATGCGGTGTGCTCGTCACAAGGTCGTGCGCCAAGATGGACGCGTGACGGACGGCCGGGTGAGCAGACAGGTGCTCGGGCGCCGGTACCTCTCCGCCTGGATCGGCTTCTCGGCCGGTGGACGGTTCAGCCAGGCGCTCGCGACGGTCATCGTGCTGTTCGGGTTCGGCCAGCCCACCGTCGAGGCCCTCGTCGGCCGGGCGGGGACCTGGGCGGTGCTCGTGACGCTGTTCGTGCTCGCGGGGCTGAGCCTGCTCGGCCAGCGCTACCGGATCGAGTGGCACGGGGTCCTCCCCCTCTCGCTGCTGGCCTTCGTCGGGTACTGCGCGTTGAGCGTGCTCTGGAGCGAGTACTCCTGGGTGGCGCTCCGCGGACTGGTGCAGACCGTGTGCTTCATCGGCCTCGGGCTGTACCTGGCCCTCGGCCGCGACCTGGTGCAGGTGATCCGGGCCTCGGGCGACGCCTTCCGGATCCTGCTCGTGACGGCCCTCGGACTCGAGGTCCTGTCCGGCCTGGTCCTCGACGTCCCGTTCCCGGCGTTCGGCATCCGCGGCGACATCGCGTACGGCGGCCCGATCCAGGGCATCGGCGGCACGCGCAACTTCATGGGCTTCATCGCCGCGATGGCCCTGGTCACCTTCGTGGTCGAGTTCCTCACCCGCTCGGTCACGGTCTGGCGCGCGATCGCCTCGACCTCGCTCGCCGTCATCGCCCTGATGCTCGTGCAGTCGCCCATCACCGGGCTCGCGATGATCGCGCTCGCCGTCACCGCGCTGGCGCTCTGGTCACTCCGGCACGCACGACCGGCGACCAGACCGGTGGTCAACGGCGTCCTCGGTGCGGTCGTCCTGCTGACGCTCGCCGTCGGGGTGCTCGCCCGGCACCGTCTGCTCGCCGAGATCGGGGCGGCCGGCGGCACGGCCACCCGGACGGACCTGTGGTCGCAGATCCGGGTCCTGGTGGAGCGCTACCCGATCCAGGGCTGGGGCTGGGTGGGCACGTGGCCGACCGAGCCCGTGGTGCCCTACGTCACGCTCATCGACCCTGCCGGCGTCCGGTTCACCTCGGGCCTGAACGCCTTCGTGGACGCCTGGCTGCAGATCGGCTTCGCGGGCACGCTCATCCTCGGCATCACCGCGTTGCTCGCGTTCGCGCGTGCCTGGGTGACGGCGACGACGTTCCCCGGGGTGGCGTACGTGTGGCCGGCCGCCGTGCTCGTGCTGCTCGCCGTCACCAGCACGGCGGAGAGCTACCTGCTGCACGGCGCGGGGCTGATGTTCTTCGTGACGGTCCTCGTGATCGCCGCGCGGCGCCGCTCGTGGCGCCGGCACCTGCCGCGCGTGTAGCGGCGGTACGGCGCGACCCACCGACGGCCGGGAGGCCCGTGGCGGCCCCGCACCGCGCCTCCAGGCCGTCACGCCCAGCGTTCCGGGCCCGCGCATCGTGAGCAGGAACGGTCGCTTCTGCGGAGGCGACCCGACCGTTCCTGCTCACGAAGCGAGCGCGCGAGCGCGCTACGGGCGCGTGCGGCGACCGAGGCGGCGCTGCACGCCCCACTGGGTGACGCGGAGCATCGCCTCGAGGACGATGGACCGGCTCATCTTGGAGACGCCGTGCACGCGGTCACGGAAGCGGATGGGCACCTCGACGATGCGGCCACCGAGGGCGTCCACGCGCAGCGTCATGTCCACCTGGAAGCAGTACCCCTTCGAGTCCACCGACCCGAGGTCCATCCGCGCGATCGCCGACGAGCGGTACACGCGGTAGCCGGCGGTGATGTCCCGCACGTCGAGCCCGAGCACCAGGCGGGCGTAGGTGTTGGCCCCGCGGCTGAGCGCCTGGCGCCGGAGCGGCCAGTCGACGACCGACCCACCGGGGACCCAGCGGGACCCGATGGCGAGCAGGACGTCGTCGGACGCGGTCACGGCGTCGACCAGGGCCGGCAACCGGTCGGCCGGGTGCGAGCCGTCGGCGTCCATCTCGACCAGCAGCGGGTACCCGCGCTCCAGACCCCACCGGAAACCGGCGACGTACGCCGTGCCGAGCCCGAGCTTGCCGGAGCGCTGCAGCAGGTGCACCCGGTCGTCCGCGGCCGCCAGGGACCGCACGATGTCCCCGGTGCCGTCCGGGCTGCCGTCGTCGACGACGAGCAGGTGGGCACCGGGCACCGCCGCCAGCACGGCGGCGGTGATCGCACGGATGTTCTCCGCCTCGTCGTACGTCGGGACGATGACGAGGGCGGTGGTCTCCCCCGGGGTCACCGGTTCAGGCGCCGCTTCACCTTGCCGGCGACGCTGCGGGGGCCCTCGGTGCGCAGGTAGTGCACGGCACGGCCGAGGTCGTAGCGGACGCCGGAGAGCTTCTTGCGCTCCGGGACGCGGACGCGCATCTTGTGCGGCTCGATCGACGACGCGGTGTCGCGCACCGACTTGTCCGCAGCGCGGATCGGGTTCCGGCAGAACTCGACGAGCGGGGCGAGGACGTTCTCCCACGTGAACTGCTCGCGCACGCGGTCGACGTTGCCGATGAACTCGGTGCGGGCCTTCTTGTCGAAGAGCGCCGTCTCGAGCGCGGTGGCCAGACCGTCGATGTCCTGCTCGTGCACCGCGATGCCGAGCTTCTCTTCTGCGACGAGGTCACCGAACGAGTCGCCGGCCGTCGTGACGATCGGCAGCCGTGCCCACAGGTAGTCGAGGATGCGGGTCCGGAACGAGAAGGTGGTCTCGAGGTGCTCGTAGTGCGTCGAGACGCCGGCGTCGGCCTCGAGCAGGTAGGCGCCGCGCTCCTCGTACGGGATCCACTGGTCGTTGAAGAACACGTGCTTGCCGGTGAGCCCGAGGGCGTCGGCCTCGGCGCGGACCTTCGCGACGATGTCCATCTCGGGGACGTCGGGGTTCGGGTGCTGCACGCCCATGAAGAAGAGCTTCACCGACGGACGGCGCTCGGCGAGCTGGGCGATCGAGCGGACCAGGGTGATCGGGTCGAACCAGTCGTAGATCCCACCGCCCCAGACGACGAGCTTGTCGTTCTTGCCGATGCCCGGCACGACGCCCTTGACGCGCTGCTGGTCGTGGACCGGCGGCGTCGAGGACAGGCCGAACGGCACGACGCCGATGAGCGAGCGCAGGTCGGCGTCGCGCGAGTACGTGCGGGCGTTCACACGGCCGGAGCCGGCGAGCTGCCCGAGCCAGAACATCCGCTGGCGCTCGGAGGCGCAGATGAAGTAGTCGCCGAGCTCGAGCTGGTGGTTCAGCGTGTCCGAGGCGTCGAGGATCTGGCGGTTCCACTTGTCGACGTCGTCGCTGCGGCCCTGTTCGAGCTGCTCGAGGTGCAGCGGGTCGTAGACGTCGACGACCAGGATCTTGCTGGTCGACTCGAGCACCGGGAACAGCCGGAGCGCGTGGCCCTGCACGATGATGACGTCGGCCCAGCCCTCGTGCTCGACCATCTGGCGCGGGTGACGGTGCGGGACTGTGACGACCTCGTACGACGGGTCGATCGGCGACGAACGGGTCAGGCTGACCACGCGGACGTCGTGCTCGGACGCCAGCTGCTTGGCCATCTGCGTGGCACGGATCGCCGGACCGGCCATCTTCGCGCCGATCGAGTCGCCCGTGATGATGAGGACGCGGCGACGAGTGCCGACCTCGAGCACGCCGAGGGAGTGCACGATCTTGTCGTAGCCGGCCAGGTAGTTCTCGATCGGGTACGCGGGCTCATCGCGGTTGCCGAACAGGCGGAGGAGCTCACGGTCGGACCGGACGCGGGTCGCCTGGATCTGGCGGCGGGACTCGGTCATCGACGGCAGCTGCTCGACGAACTGGTCGACGCCGTAGATGCCCGCCATGCTCGTCTTCGGCACCGGGATCGTCGGGACGCTGTCGTCGCCGGGGTTGCGCAGGTCGAGCTCGGTGGAGTCGAGCTCCCCGCGGCCCACCGCACGGCGGACGGCGAGTGCCAGGGAACCGGGCAGCGCCGCGGCGAGCTGCTCGTCACCGAGGTTCTTGTAGAGCGTGAACAGCGCGTTCCGCTCGAGCAGGTAAGTCTCGCGGAAGTCGCCGAACTTGTTCATCGACGCGTGGTGCTTGTGGAACGCGACCGACTTCGGCTGGTACCGGAAGCGCCAGCCGAGCAGGTTGAGCCGCCAGCCGAGGTCGACGTCCTCGTAGAACATGAAGTAGCGGTCGTCGAAGCCGTCGAGCTGCTCGAAGAGCTCCGCGCGGATGAACATCGCGGCGCCGGTGCCGAACAGGACGTCGGTCTCGCTCTCCCACCGGCCGGTGTCCGGCGACCCGGCGAAGGGCTTGTAGCCCATGCCGTACCAGGTCATCGCGGCCTCGGTGAAGTCGACGTTGACGCCTTCCCAGTCGAGGACCTTCGAGGCGACGGCGCCGATGTCGGCACCGGAGGCGAAGGTGGCCATCGCCTCGCGCACCCAACCGGTGTCCGGGCGGGCGTCGTTGTTGAGGAACGCCACGACCTCGCCGGAGGACTTCTCGACGCCGAGGTTGCACCCCCCGGTGAACCCGAGGTTCGCACCCGCGTCGATCAGGGTGAAGTCGAGGCTCGAGGCCTTCAGACGCCCGAGGTGCTCGGGGCCCGAACCGTTCTCGACGACGATCACCTCGAGCTTGTCCTGCGGCCAGTCCTGCTTGCGGAGTTCCGCGATGCTCGTCAGGGTGTCGTCCGTGCCCTTGTAGTTCACGAGGATGACGGACACGACTCCCGGCTTGCGCTCTGTCACGCGAGTTCCTCCAGCAGCTGCCGCGCACCGGGCGCGGGTCGATGGGTCGGCCAACGGGGTGCCGCGGGCCGATGACACCCTACAAGGCGCGCCCAGGGACTCCCTGCCGCCGCTGCGGATTCGTGCAGAATGGCGTGCGTGACCGCAGTGATCCCGAGCACCCCCATGTCCTCTCCCCTCCGCGAGGACTACGCGGCCCTCGCGGCCGACGAGCACGCCGAGGGCCCCCGCGGCACGATCCGCTTCGCGGTGTCGACCGCCGATCCGTCCGAGGGCAAGGGCGACCTGTTCGTCGCGCTCGGGCTGGCGCGGGCGCTCCGGGCCGAGGGCTGGGGCGTCGCGATGTGGCCGCTCGAGCGCTGGGGCGAGGAGCTCCCCGCCGACACCGCCGTCGTGGTCAGCATGATCGAGTCCTTCGTGCCCGGGTACGTCCCCGCCGGCACCGCCCTGGTGGCGTGGGTGCGGAACTGGACCGCCAAGTGGGCAGCCCTGCCGTACCTCGACGAGTTCGACGCGGTCTGGACGTCGTCCGGGATCGCCCGCGACGCGATCGCGGCCGCGTACTCCGGCCCCGTCGAGGTGGTGCCGATCGGCGTCGACACCGAGCTGTTCACGACCGACGCCCCCGCACCGCGCGAGCGCACGGACCGCGCCGTGACCACGGTCAACTTCTGGGGCGTCCGCCGCCGCGTGCAGGACGTCCTCGCCGAGGTCACCCCGGCCGAACCGATCGTCTGGTTCGCCGCGAACGTCGACCACGTCGAGGCCTCCGCGGGCGTCGAGCTCCGCCCGGCCGTGTCCTACTTCGCCCTGCCCGAGGTCTACCGCGCCGCCGGCTTCGTCGTCGACGACGTCATCGAGCCGGCCGCCGAGTACGGCACCCTGAACTCCCGCCTGTACGAGTCGCTCGCGTCCGGTGCACTGCCCGTCACCGACTGCGCGCTCGGGCTCGACGAGCTCGGCCTGTCCGACGTGCCGGTGTTCGACGACGCCGACTCGCTCGAGCGCGTGCTCGCGATGCCCCGCGACGAGCGCACCGCCCTGGTCGCCCGGCTCCGCGCCGTCGTGGTCGAGCGGCACTCGTTCCGCAGCCGCGCCGAACAGGTCGGTCCGTCGCTCGACGCCGCCGTCGCCGCCGCCTCGGGCCGGAGCGGCGAGCGTGGCGCGTTCCTGCGGTGGGCCACCGCCCAGCGCGAGACGCTCCGGCAGACCGAGCACGACCGCGACGTCCACCTGGCCGGCGTGCACGACATCAACGCGCGCCTGGTCGCGTCGGAGCAGAAGGTCGGCGCGTACGACACCGCCCGCCGCCTGGCCGAGGCGGAGCGCGACCAGATCGCGGCCCGCTTCGAGGGCCTCACGCGCTCCCCCGAGTACCGGCTGCTGCACGGCGTGGGCCTGATGGCGCGGCGCGTGCGCCGCTGACGGCGGTCGACGCGACCCACGACGGACGGGAGGCCCGGTACCAGCTGGTACCGGGCCTCCCGTCCGTCGTGTGGTGACCGTCTACTGCACGGTGACCGTCTACCGCAGGGTGACCGTCTACTGCACGGTGACGGTCTTCGTGCCGAAGCTCTTGTAGGTGCCGCTCGGCAGGTCCTGGAAGTAGACGCGCACGGTGTGCGTGCCCTTCTTCACCCCGGTGAGCTTCCGCGACAGCCCGACGTCCGAACCCCAGTCCGGGTGCACGGCCTGCACGTCGGTGCGGGTCGCGTTGACGGTGCCCGGCGAGACGGCCACGCCGTCCAGGTGGATCTTGTACCTGACCGGGTCCCAGACGTCCGGGTCGATCGCCCAGCCGGCCACGGTGATGGTGCCCGTGCCGCCGGTGACGGACTCGTACAGGCCCTTGACCGAGCCGGTCTTGCCCGTCTTGCCGGTGGTCGGCGGGTCGGTGACCGTCACGCTCTTCGTGCCGAAGCTCTTGTACGTGCCGCTCGGCAGCTCCCGGAAGTACACGCGCACGGTGTGCGTACCGGCGGTCAGCCCGGGGATCTTCAGCGAGAGGCCGACGTCGGAGCCCCACGCGGGGTGCACGGCCTCGACGTCGGTCCGCTTCGCGTTCGCGGTCCCGGGGGCGATGGCGACACCGTCGACGTGGATCTTGTAGGCCACGGGGTCCCAGACGTCGGGGTCGATCGCCCAGCCGCGCACCGTGGCGCTGTTCACGCCACCGACCACGGACTCGAACGCACCCTTGACCGAGCCGGTCTTGCCCGTCTTGCCGGTCGTCCCCGACGCGTCGGGTTCGGCGGTCGACGCGGCGGTCACGGTCACGGACTTGGTGCCGAAGCTGACGTACTTGCCGCCCTGCAGGTCCTGGAAGTAGACGCGCACGGTGTGCTTGCCCGCCTTCAGGCCGGTGAGCCGGAGCGTCAAGCCGACGTCGGAGCCCCACGTGGGGTGCGTCGCCTCGACGTCGGTGCGGGTCGCGTCCGCGACCCCGCTGTTCGTGCTCACGCCGTCGACGTGGATCTTGTACTTGACCGGGTCCCACACGTCCGGGTCGATCGCCCAGCCGCGCACGGTGGCCGTGCCGACGCCGCCGGTGACGGAGTCGTACGACCCGCGCACGGCACCGGTCTTGCCGGTCTTGCCGGTGGTCGGGGCGTCCACGACGACCGACTTCGACGCGACCTTCACGTACTTCGTGCCGGGCTTGTCCATCACGTACAGCGTCACGGCGCGCGAGCCCGCGCTGATGCCACCGATCGTCTTCGAGAAGCCGAGGGTGCTGCCGACGCCGGGGTAGACCTTCGCCACGTCGGTGCGGGTCTTGTCCGCCGTGCCGGTCGCCTTGCTCACGCCGTCGACGAGGATCTTCCACGAGCCGGGCTTGGACGAGTCGGGGTCGAGGACCCAGCCGGTGGCCGAGATCGTGCCGACGCCACCGGTCACCGAGTCGAGGACGCCCTTGGGGGCCGCGCTCGTGATGGTGCGGGTGTAGCAGCCGAGCAGGGTGTTCGCCCCGCGGCCCTGGTTGATGGCGTAGCTGCAGACGGAGTGCTTGCCGAGGCTCAGCCCGGTCAGTTCGGCCGAGAACCCGTGCCGGGTGTTGTTCGCGCCGAGGGTGCCGGCCAGGTCGCTCCGGGTCTTGTCCGCGGTGACGGTCTTCGCGCCGGCACCGTCGACGTAGAACGCGACGCGCAGGGCGTTGGTGGTGTCCGGGTCGGCCGCCCAGCCGGTGACCGTGATCGACGAGGTGGAGGTCGCGGTCACGGAGTCGACGTCGCCGTAGGGGTTGCCGCCGCCGGCCGCAGCACCGAACCAGTCGGTGTACATGCGCCAGAAGTTGCGGTTGCCGTAGGCGGAGCAGCTGTCACCGGAACCGTAGAGGTTCGACATGGCCGCGGCGTTCGGGGTGTACGGGGTGTAGATGTACAGGCTCGCGGTGGCCTGGTTCTGGATGTAGACGGACTTCCGGCCGCAGGCCGCGTTCGGGTTGAGCAGGATCGAGTTCGTCCGGCCCGCCTGGTACGCCCACGAGGTCGGCGATGCCTGGTACCGCTTGAACTGCAGGGCCGCTGCGTAGACCTGCTGGCCGAAGCCGAAGTACGCCGGGTCGCACGGGGCGGTGTCCGGGCACGCGAAGCCGGTGGCGTGCAGGTACATGTAGGACGTCGGCGAGGACGTCGTGACGATGCCCTGCTCCTTCTGCAGGAGCACGAGGAGCACCTTCTGGCTGATGCCGCACGCGGCACCGACCTGGGCGATCATCGTCGCGGCCGACTTGGTGCCACCCGCGATGGCCGCGCACCGGCCGGAGACGGCACCGATCGAGCTCATCTTCTGCGAGAAGTCCTTGAGGCAGGCGGGGCCGCTCGACGACTTCCGGCAGTTCGGCGCGACGCTCGTCAGGAACGACTGCACGGCGGCGGCGTTCATCGCCGAGCCGTTGTAGAAGTTCGCGTCGCTGATGATGTTGCCCGGGTCGAAGTCCGAGGCGACCGCGGCCGAGGCCGACTGGGTCGTGGTCTGCTCCGCGAGCACCGTGCCGAAGGTCAAGCCGCTCACCGCGACGGCGAAGGCCGCCACCAGGGCGAGGGAGCTCCGGAGGGAACGACGGGAGCGGGCTCCTCGGGGGGAACGGGGGGAACGGGTGG